>PMNU01000043.1:0-13528 GCA_003165675.1 Chloroflexota bacterium | reverse complement strand
CGTGTCGCCGTACGTCTGGCCGCGCGGGCGAGCGGCGCGGGGAGTGGCGTAGTAAGTGGCGCGGCAAGCGCCGAAACGGGGGCGGCGGACGAGACCGAACCGGCGGAGGTCAGCGAGTGAGCCAGCCCCCGTCGCCGCAGCAGGCAGCGCGGCTGACCATCGCTTCCATCGCCCGCCTGTACGCCGAGGGCGAGCGGATCGCCATGCTTACCGCCTACGACTACCCCACGGCCCGCATCCTCGACGAGGCGGGCATTCCGATGCTCCTCGTCGGCGACTCGCTGGGCCAGGTAATGCTCGGCTACGACAGCACTGTCCGGGTGACCATGACGGAGATGCTCCACCACACCAAGGCCGTGGTTCGGGGCACGAAACGGGCCCTGGTCCTGGCCGACATGCCGTTCCTCTCCTACGGCGTGACCCCCGAGGCGAGCCTCGAGAACGCGGGCATCCTCATGCGCGAGGGCGGCGCCGGAGCGGTCAAGCTGGAGGGTGGCGAGCGGAGCGCCCGCACGATCGAGACGATCGTCCGAGCCGGCATCCCGGTCATGGGCCACATCGGCCTGACGCCGCAGTCGATCCACCAGCTCGGCGGGCACCGCGTCCAGGGCAAGACGCGCGAGGCCGGGCGCCAGCTCCTGGCCGACGCGCTGGCAGTCCAGCAGGCCGGGGCCTTCGCCATGGTCCTCGAACTGGTTCCGGAGCAGCTGGCCGCGGCCATCACCGAGCGGCTCCACGTGCCCACGATCGGCATCGGCGCCGGCGTGGGCTGCTCGGGTCAGGTGCAGGTCGTAACCGACCTCCTCGGCATGAGCGCCGAGTTCACGCCCAGGCACGCCCGCCACTACACGGAGCTGCACTCGATCATCAAGGCCGCCGCCGAGGCCTACCGGGCCGACGTGATCTCGGGAACCTTCCCCGGGCCGGCCGAGGGCACTCGAATGGACAGCGGCACGCTTGACGAGATACTGGGCCGAACCGCGCTCGACCGGCCGGAGATGGTCGAAGTGAGCCGCGGGATCCCGCTCGACCGGGACCTCTAGGCGAGTGGCCGGCACTCCGCCGCCCCAGATCGTTCGAACGCGCGCGGAGTTGCGTGCCGCGCTGTCTGCGGCCGCCCGTCCGGTCGGCCTGGTGCCCACGATGGGCGCCCTGCACGACGGCCACATCTCGCTGATCCGGCGAGCGCGTGCCGAGAACGCAACCGTGGTCATCTCGATCTTCGTGAACCCTCGTCAGTTCAACGAGGCGGCCGATTTCGAGAAGTACCCGCGTGACGAGGCCGCCGACGTGCGACTCGTCGGGGGCGCGGGCGCCGACCTGGTCTTCGCGCCGACCGTCGAGGAGATCTACCCGGCAGGCTTCCAGACGACCGTCCGCGTGGGCGCGCTGACCGAGTCGCTCGAGGGCGCGGCGAGGCCGGGCCACTTCGAAGGCGTAACGACTGTCGTCGCGATCCTGCTCGGGCTGTCAGGCGCCGAACGGGCCTACTTCGGTCAGAAGGATGCGCAGCAGCTACTGGTGGTCCGGCGCATGGCGGCCGATCTCGGGATCGCAACGGAGATAGTGGCCTGTCCGATCGTGCGCGAACCGGACGGCCTGGCCCTCAGCTCGCGCAACGTGCTGCTCAGTCCCGAGGCGCGGGCGGCCGCACCTGTATTGCATCGGGCGCTGATGGCCGCCCGCGCCGCGTACGACGCCGGCGAGCGGGACGGGGAGGCCCTCCGCGCGGCCATGCGAGCGACCCTGGCAGCCGAGCCCCTCGGCACGCCCGAGTACGTGAGCTGCGCCGACCCCGCCACGCTCGTGGAGCTGAACCGCATCGGCGGCCCGGCGCTGCTCTCGATGGCCGTCCGCTTCGGCCGGGTCCGCCTGATCGACAACGAGCCGCTGCCGTAGCGGCTTCGGCGAAACGGCCGAAGTAACCCCGTGAGGCTGCGCAGCCGCCTGCGAAATGACGGGTGCCGCCGACCGGCGCCACTCCCCGAGGAACCGCCGCGGGCCGGCCGGCGTCTGCGTCCCGAACAGCCGAGCCTCGGCGCAGACGCTCAACCCGGAGGGTGGAACCTTGACAGACAGCGACACCGACGCATTCGACGCCAATCCCGAACCCGAGGTTGCGGCCGCGCCGCCCGCCGGCCCGCGCCGGTCGTTCGGTCGGGCGCTCGCCGCCCGCTTGCGCAACCGGGGCCGAATCGCCAGGGTCCTGGCCCTGGTCGCGACCGTCGCAGTCATCGGCGGCGCCTACGTCGTGGGCGGCCCTCCGACTGCCACCGCCCAGGCCGACACCCTGGCAGATCAACCCGCCTTCCGTGCCGCGGAGATGCCCGGAGCGACCGCCGCCCCGGCTGCCGTTCCGGCTGACGGCGCCGCTTTCGGCACGCCGGCCCAGGGAACGAGTCAGGGCGAGTTGTCCGCCGGCGGCTCGAGCGACTCCAATTCGCAAACCGCCGGCGGGCAGAGCCAGCTGCTGGCCACGATCGCATCCAACCAGATCGTGAAGACCGGCGAGATCGACCTCGAGGTTTCTGATCTCGACAGCGCGCTGAACCAGGCCCAGTCGACCGTCGCGAGCCTGGGCGGGTCCGTCGATCAGTCGAATCGGTCCGGTACCGACAGTGACGCCACGGCGTCGATCACCTTCCGCGTGCCGGTCGCCAAATGGGATGACGCTCTGACGGCCCTCCGCAAGATCGGCTCGAAGGTTGTCTCGGAGCAGACAAGCGCCAACGACGTCACCTCCCAGGTGATCGATCTCAACGCCCGCATCGACAATCTCAAGACGACCGAGACGGCCCTCCAGTCGATCATGGCTCGGGCGAGCGCCGTCCCGGACGTCATCGCCGTCGAGAACCAGCTGAGCGACACTCAAGGCCAGATCGAGGAGCTCACGGCACAGCGCGACAACCTCAGCAACCAGGCGGCCATGAGCACGCTCACGGTTACGTTCGCGTTGCCGTCCAAGACGGTGACTGCCCTGGCCACCCAGGACTGGACGCTCGGCAGCCAGGTCGATCAGGCCGGTGCCGCCCTCGTGCGAATAGGCCAGGGACTGGCCACGATCGCAGTCTGGATCTTCGTCGTGGTCCTGCCGCTCGCTCTCGCGATCCTGATCCTTCTCGGGATCTGGATGGTCGGTCGCCGACTCCTCGGTCGAGGACGCCGCCGGAACGCGGCGGTCGGGGCATGAAGCGGTCCCACGCGACGACGGCGGCGGCGGCGATAGCCATCGCCGTCGTCTCCGGGTTCACCGGCGCTGCCCTTGGCGCCGCGATCGCCGAGCCGGCCCGGCCCCACGGATCGGCGGTCGAATCGGCGCCCCGGCCCTCGTCTACTACCTATCGGATCTGCGACGGCGCCTACGCCAAAGGCACGCGCTGCTAGCGGACGGACTGCGCCGTGAACGGTCGCCGGCCTGACTGGAGGATCGTGATCCGCAGCCTCGTCCGAGACGCATTCTTGGAGAGACATCGCCGGGCACTCCCGGCGACAGAGGGCAAGAGAGGGAGACTCATGCGAGCCAGAAGGTTCTGTTTCGTCGTGCTCGTCGCAGGCCTGCTTGCGGCCGCCTGCTCGAGCTCCTCCGCGACCTACGATCCCGGAATGGCCTACGGAGGCGACGGCGCGTACGGAGGGGCAGCCGCGACTATGGCCCCAGCCGCAACTTTGGCGCCGGCCTTCCCCGCGTCGAGCCCGGCCGGATTCGGCGAGGTAGCCAACCCGACTCTGGCGGAAGGACCTCAGACGGGCGGCGCGGCTGCAAGCGCCGGGGCGCCGGTCCCAAGCTCCAACGCCGCGCTGCCGGAGGACCAGATCATCAAGACCGGCTCGATAGACATCCAGGTTGCCGGCATTGACACCTCGATCGCCCGGGCCACGGACGAGATCCACGCCCTGGGCGGTTGGCTGGCCGGCTCGGATCGAACCACGAGCGACGCCCAGGACATGGCTTCGGCCACGTATCGAGTCCCGGCGGCGCGGTTCGAGGACGCCCTCGCGGCGATGCGCGTCCTCGGCACCAAGGTTCTGAGCGAGCACACCGAGTCGACCCCGGTCGGCGGGCAGATCGTGGACCTGCAGGCCCGAATCGCCAACCTGCGCGCGAGTGAGAAGGCCATCCAGGCAATCATGGAGAAGGCCAACACGATCGGCGACGTCCTGACCGTCCAGCAACGTTTGGCCGATGTACAGGGCCAGATCGAGGAGCTATCGGGCCAGCTGGCGGGTCTGACCGATCAATCGTCCTACAGCACGCTCACGGTGGTCTTCGTCGTGCCGATTCTGCCGACGCCAAGCCCGAGCCCCACACCCACGCCTTCGCCCTCAGCCACCGCAACGCCGGTCGTCTGGAGCGCCGGCGACCAGGCGGGTCAGGCGGCCGGCGCCCTCGGCGCGGTCGGCGAGTCCGCCGCGACGGTCCTGATCTGGGTCGCCATCCTGATGCTCCCGATCGGACTTGCGTTCGTTCTGCTGCTGGCCCTGCTCGGATTCGCGGCGCGCAGGTTCGAGCCGTATCGCAGGCGACTGTTGCCCTTCACCGTGGCCCAGCCGGTGACGTTCGCCCAGCCCGGATGGCCGGCTCAGGGCGGGGCCGCCCCCGCGCAGCCGGCCTCAGGCACGCCGCCTTCAGGCACGCCGCCCTCGGGCGCGCCGGATGCCCATCCCGAGAAGACTCCCAAGGTCTGACCGATCGAAGCGGGCGGTCGTCGTCGCGACGACCGCCCATCTGGTGACGGCCGCGCTCTCTTCCGCGACCGACTCGACGCGCCGGAGGGCGACCAGGTCAGCCCCGCGTCGCCGTCTTGCGTTCTACGAGCTGGACCGCATCGCGGAGCCGGCTGAGCGTTTCGGCGTCAACGGCATCAGGGCCGAGGTAAGGCCCGAGGCGTTCGAGGATGTCGACTACGAGACCGAAGAAGACGCCGACGTCGGCGAGGAAGAACTGCGGCTCGTTGTTGTATCGGACCAGCGTGAGCCGGCCTTGCAGGACCTGGCGCTCGTCGGCATGGGCGATCTGGGTCGAGAAGTTGTGGCCCTGGATGCCGTCGGGGTTGTTCAGGTAGTTGAGGGCGTTGTCGATGGCCAGACCGAAACGCGCCCGCCAGGCTATAAGTCGCTCCTGAACCTCAGGCGGGATCCGCACCTCGGCCGTCTCGTCGAAGACCTCGGGCGTAACCGTAAGGAGCCCCACGAGAGTGGCTCCGGCCCGCGCCCCGAGCATCACTTGGAGCGACCGCTCCAGGGTGAACACTTCCGAGTCGAACCTGGGGCTCGTGATGACGTCGGTCAGGAGGTCCTCGACATTGTCCAGGACGCCCGGCTCGGCCAGGGCGTTGGCGAGATGGAGGGTCTCCTCCTTGAACAGGAACTTCTCTTCGTGGTCGAGCATTGATGCTCCTATCCCGAGCGACTCCGGGTCCGCGATGCCGGATAGCCCGGGCAGCAAGCGGCAGACGTCAGTCGTGGGATGGTAGCACCGAAGCGAGCGCACTTCGACGTGCGCGATCGAGGAGCAGTGGGGCGGCGAATGCCGGCGCCGGAGCGAGGCGACTCTGACGCGAAGCTAAGCGTCGCCGAGCGCAGGCTGCCGGCGATCGCCGCTGGCGAGGACCAGCGGGGCGGTCCGGCGAAGAAGCGGCCCCGACGCGAGGGGGTACGTCGGGGCCGCAGGGACTTTGCCAGGAGGCAATTCTACGGGTAGAGGCCTCGAACCGACGTGGCGTCGGCCACACGCTGCACGGCGAGCATGTACGCCGCCGTCCGCATGTTGACCTTCTCCTTGAGACTCATTTCGAGCGTGCTGGCGAAGGCCTTGGTCATGATGCGCCGCAGCTTGTCGTTGACCTGGTCGATGCTCCAGAAGTCGCGATCCAGGTCCTGAACCCACTCGAAGTAGCTGACCGTGACACCGCCCGCGTTGCAGAGGATGTCCGGGATGACGAACTTGCCGTTCTTGTAGAGGATCTCGTCCGCCTCGGGCGTTGTGGGTCCGTTGGCGGCCTCGCCGATTAGACGAGCTTTGATCCGGCCGGCGTTTCGGGCTGTGATCTGGTTCTCGAGCGCGGCCGGGATGAGGACGTCGCAGTCGAGCTCCAGGAGCTCTTCGTTGCTGATGTCCTTGGTGCCCGGGAAACCGCAGACCGAATGATGCTCCTGCTTCCAGGCCAGAACGGCATTCGGGTCGAAGCCCTCCGGCCGATAGATCCCGCCGGTCGAGTCGCTCACGGCGATGATCTTGCAGCCCTGGACGGCGAGGAGCTGAGCGGCAATGGCACCGGCGTTGCCGAAGCCCTGGACGGCGACGCGGCACTTGGGCAGGTCCATGCCGAGATGCTTTGCGGCGTCCTCGAGAGTGTAGACCGCGCCCTGGGCCGTGGCCTCATTGCGGCCTTCGGAGCCGCCCAAGGCAATCGGCTTGCCCGTCACGACGGCCGGCGACGTGTACCCGACATGCATCGAGTACGTGTCCATGATCCAGGCCATGGTCTGCGATGTGGTGTTGACATCCGGAGCGGGGATGTCCTTCTCGGGGCCGATGATGATGCTGATCTCGGTCGCATAGCGTCGAGTCAGACCCTCGAGCTCGCGCTGGCTCAGCTTCTTGGGGTCGACGATGACGCCGCCCTTGCCGCCGCCGAACGGGATGCCGACGACTGCGCACTTCCAGGTCATCCACATCGCCAGGGCCTTGACCTCGTCGAGGGTCACGTCCTGGTGGTATCGGATGCCGCCCTTGGCCGGACCGCGGCCGAGGTTGTGCTGGACACGATAGCCCGTGAAGACCCGCACGGAGCCGTCATCCATCTTCACCGGGAAGTGAACGGTCAACTCGCGTTTGGGCTCGCGCAGGACTTTGCGAAGTCCTGGCGAAAGATTGAGACGCTCGGCAGCCAGATCGAACTGGCGCTGGGCGACGTCCCATGCGTTGATCGCAGCAGCGATCTGCTCGGTCGCCATCGGCCGGATACCCTCCATAGCCGTGACCGTCAGGTCGGAAGCGCTCGCCTGCGGGCTCGACTCGCACGGCGGACGGCGCCCACCCCCTTGACGACCCCGACAATGTCGCGGCGGCCTTCCGTTTGGTCTGGGAAAGCGGCACCGCAGGTTCCACTTGGGTCCGAGTATAGACCTCCTGGGAAATGGCGCCATTAACCGATGTCATCGGCTGCAGGGCCGTCTGGCCTAACGTTCAGGTACCGAGATAGCGTAATCGCCCTATGAATCGATGGTGACGGTGCCCGCTGGCCTTAGCCCCGGTCAGTCCTCGTGGACCAGTATGGAACCGTAGGCGCCCGGCCCGACATGGGCCCCGATGACCGGCCCGATGATCTGGCACGTGACGACCCTGGGGGCCGGCTCCGGCAATCTGGCGAGCACGGCCTCGCGGAGCGCCTCGATGTCCGCGGGCGGTGAGTAGAGCAGATGGAGCGCCGTGACCGGCCGGGCCGCGAGGAGTTCGATGACGCGTTCGGTAGCTTTCGAGCGGGTCCGCGGCTGCTCGGCCACGATGACCAGGCCTGCCCTCATGATGATGATCGGCTTGATCGAAAGCAGGCCCCCGATCGCGGCCTTGGCGTGGCTGATTCGGCCGCCCTTTCGCAGATAGTCGAGCGTGTCCAGGGCGACATAGAAGTCCACCTTGTCGCGCAGCGTGGACAGCTGCGAGCAGATCTCATCGGCGGAGAGGCCGGAGGCCGCCAGGGCGGCCGCTCGAAGGACCAGGGCACCTGCACCCATCGAGGCCGACCTGGAATCGACGATGGAGATAGGCCTACCGGGCAGCATCTCCCGAGCCATCCTGGCGTGCCTGATAGTGGCCGAGATGCCTTCGGACAGGCAGACGCAGACGACGGCCTCGTGCCCGTCGTCGAAGGCCTTCTCGAAGGCACGCTTGAAGAGGCCGACGCTCGGTGCGGCGGTGTGGGCGAATGGACTGTTCGGGGCGCGGAGCTCCTCCCAGAACGCATCCGGCGTGAGCTCGTCGGGCGATAGATAGGTTCGCTCGCCGAGGGATACCGACAACGGGACCTGTCGGACGCCGGTCTCATTCAGTTGCGCCGGCGTCAGGTCCGAGCCCGAATCCGTCACGATCGCGACGGCCATTACTTCTCCTTGGCTGCTGCCTCGGGTGGCCGCGGCCGACCCCACCCCGCCATCGAGAGGGTGTCGCGAACGGAGCCCGTCGTTGAAGGCGGCCCGCCGTGTCGGACCGTCGGGGCCATGATGTCCCCCTCACGGGCGCGCAGGTTCAGCAGGGCGAAGATGCCGACCGCCAGCAGACCCGCGGTGGCTACGACCAACCCGTCGATCCCTTTCCATGAGGCCGCGATCCCGCCCACAACGGCCCCGATCACCTGACCCACGCCAAGAAAGACGGAGTACAGGCCCATGATCGCGCTCCGATCCTCCTCGAATCCCTCGCTTACGTCGGCGAGCAGACCGAGCGCGGCCGGCGTGGCCCCCGACAGCACGAACAAGGCCACCACTGCCACGCCCCCGAGAGCCAGGAGCAGCGCCACCGACGAGCCACCGAGATGGTTGATCGCCAGCACGTCGACCGCCATGACGACGAAGGCTCCGACTCCCAACAGCAGCATCGTGGTCCGCCGAAACCGGGCGTACACCGTTCCCCAGAAGAGCAGACCGCACCCGAAGATGACCGCCAGAACGGCCTCGCCGAAGCCGATCGTCGTGGCCGATACGCCCTGCATCAGGAACTGGCTTGGATCGTGGATGTTCCCCCTGAGCAAGAGCGGCGCCTGGAGGGCCCACAGCCCAAGGATGGCGTTGATGGCCAGCCACGTGGGGGCGAACAGAAGGACCTTGCGACTGGTCGCCATCTTCCAGTATCGGGATAGCTCCATGCCGTGTCGGTCCGCGGCGGCCGGCGCGGAGATATCGGATTTGCGATCGCGAGGGACTTCCGAAACGCCGTACGCGTACAGACCTAATGCCACCGCGTAGCAGATGCAGTTCAAGAAGAAAGCCCGACGCCCGAAGGCGTCCCACAGGATGCCGCCAAGCGCCGGGCCGACGGCGAGCATGCCGCCCAGCGAGACGAACTCGAAGAGCGAGACCACTCGACCGCGGAGCTCCTCGTCGTCGGCGGTCTCGGCGGCAATGAAGCCCAAGGTCGAGGGGATCGAGGCGGCAGTCGAGCTGCCCTCGAGCAGCCGCGTGACGAACAGCACCGGCAGGTGCGTCGTGAGGCCCGTCATGAAGACTGCGACGCCGCCGAACAGCGGCCCGAGCAGCATGATCACCTTGCGGCCGTATCGGTCGGCCAGGACGCCGAAGACGATGGCGCCCGTCAGCTCGGTCGTGTAGAACCCACCGGTGAGGAGTGAGATCGTCCCAGGTCCCGTCCCCCGGTGCCGGGTCATCTCATCGATGAGGAAGACGAGCATCACGCCTGTGACCGCCGTGCTCACCCGCAGCACGAGCGTCGCCAGGAGCATCGAGACAATGGAGCGATTCATTGGCCGCATAGCCTAGCGGGTGGAACCGATCTCGTGGCACCGGCTGAACGCCAACGCGCGGCGGTACGTCTTCCGGCCACGTCACCGCGCGGTGCGGCCCGAGGCATGGATTCGACGGCCGTTCGAGAGGCCATGTGGCCGGCCGGAGCCTGACGGCGCGGCGCCGGGAGGGGTCTATACTCGGGCCGACCGGTGGCTCGCCGCGCTCACATCGCCCTGCCACCGGTTCGGTTTAGGAGGCCGACGCGAGCTTCGGACAGCGCGGAGAGCAATCGTGTCGTCAAACATCGCTCAGAACTATCCCTACTCCAGCGAGAGCGAGTCAGAGCGAGCCGCCAGCGTTGCGCGAGCCCTGGCCAATCACGAGGGCCTGGCCGACAAGGTCAAGAACGAGTCCACCGGCCTAGAACCGGAAGGCCGCTGGTGGGTCTGGAAGTGCCCCACCCCAGCCTGTGCCGGGCTGCTCCACGCGGCCGGCTTCGCCCGCTCCGCCCATGCCGTCTATTCACTGTGCGACACGTGCGGGAAGACGTACCTGCGCTAGCAGCGTGGTAGCTCTGGCCGGGAGCGACGGCGCGGACCCACCGGAGCGGCGATCGCGATCTTCTGGCCCCTTGCACGTCGGGGTCGGGACTCGCATCATCCATTCGACGCAAATGCAGGAGGAGACCGTCGTGCCGGTACGCCCTGTCGTACTGTCGGGCGCCGATCCACGCCCCTGCTCCGCATCGGGCTCGTCCCGTTCGGTCGATCTTCAGGTCCTATGACGACTCGCAACCGCCCCTCCGCCCAAGGAGAAGCGCCAACCGCCGGGCCACGGACCGAAGAGTCCGCCGTCTCCCGGATCGGCCGCGTTTCCGACCGCGTCTCCGTGCGAGTGGCAAATCTCCCGTCTAGCGTCAGAGTGGACCGGCCCACGCGGCGTCGCGCAGGCGTCTTTCGCCGCGCCCTCCGCCACGAGATCAAGCGCNNGCCGCCGGGGCCGACACTCGCGCCTACTGGGCGGCCGGTCGGCTGTGGCTGAACGGCGGCGACCCCTACCACCCATCGGGTCCATTCATGCCCTACGTCTACTCGCCGTGGATGCTGCCCCTCTTCGTACCGTGGTCCATCATGCCCTGGGACGTGGCCTGGTTCGTGTGGCGCGGCGCCACGGTCATCGGCTTGCTCTGGAGCGTCCACTGGGCCTACAGCCGCCGTCCGATGACCACGGCCATCCTGCTCGTCCTGCTGGCCTTCCCGCTGGCTGCGAATCTGGACACGGGCAACATCAACCTGCCCCTGGCCCTGCTGCTCTTCGCAGCTCAGTTCTCGACACCGGTGGCAACCGGCCTTTTGTGGATGATCGCTACGACGGTCAAGTGGGTGCCTGTCGTGTTCTGGCCGTTCATGTCGCCACGCGGACGGCTCTGGGGCTTGATCTGGTTGGTCTTCGCCCTGATCCTCACGGCCCTTACGCTGCCTCAGACTCTTGTCCAGCTCCAGGTCCTTTTCTCGTTCCAGCGTCCGCTGCGAATCGACTACCTGGTCTTCGTGTGGGCCATCGTCCCGTGGGCGTGGCGCCACCCGGAGGCGTTCCGCTGGCTCATCCCATCGACCTGGCCGGGCGCGGCGCAGGCCGGCGCCGCGGCCGCGAGGTTGTGGCGCGACCACTGGCGGCGCAGCCCGGAGCGCACGACAGAAACGTGGCGCCGGGTCATGCGCGCTCGGGTGCGGGCGTTCTTCGGCTTCGGCGTCTGAACCGATCGCGGGTCAGACAGGCTGTCGGGGATGCCGCAGCGGCCACAGGGTTCAACGGCGGCCTATCTCGCGTTCGTACTCGGGGAAGTACCGCCCGATGACGGAGAGGCTGAACGAGCGCAGGATCGATTCCTTCGGCTCTCTCGCCAGCAGGAACTCGAACGATCTGCGCACCAGAGCACCAGGTTCGATGGAGCCCGGATCGAAGCGCGCCATCTCGGCCTCGGAGACCGAGACCTCGAACTCGCGGCTGGAGCCATGATCGGCCACCGTGACGCGGGCCAGCCAGCCCGTGCCGGCCGGCGAGCACTCGACCGCGATCTGGCTCATCGTTGCGCTTCCCCGACTTCGGGCTGACAACCCGGACACCAGAAGGTCCGGCGGCTGAGCCGCCCGTGCCGCCGATCGAGGATGGATTTGCCGCAGCGGCGGCAGGGCCTGCCGGCCCGACCATACACCCACAGCCTGCCCGTGCCGCGACGATTGACGACTTCCGGGTCGGTGGTAACGCGCGCTCCACCCTCGCGGTTCGCGAGGAGCAGTCGCCGCGATGTCAGGATGAGCCGCCGGAGAGTCTCGTCATCGACGTCGGCAACGAGCCGGAACGGGTGGACCCGTTCCACGAACAGGACCTCGCTCTTGTAGACGTTGCCGACTCCGGCCATGACCCCCTGGTCGAGCAGAGCTTCGGCGATGGTTAGCGAAACGCGCGCCGGGTCGCGCAGCCGGCGCACAGCTTCGGCCGAGCTGTCGCTGGCGAAACCGGGCGCCAGAAGGTCCGGGCCAAGTGCCGCCAGGGAACGGTGTGTCGACTCGGCGCGAGCGTCGAAGAGCTCGACCGTCGGCGCGTCGAAGCAGACGGCGACGGCGCCCGGAACCTCCAGGACCAGCCGGGCGCGAGAAGGCGGGCGGCGCCAGGACTCGCCCGGCGAGTAGCGGTGCCAGGACCCGTGCATACCGAGGTGGGTGCGCAGTTCGAGGCCCGAGTCGAAGCGGATCAGGAGATGCTTGCCCAAGGAGTCAACCGAGGTGATCGTGGCGCCGACCAGAACCTCCGCCCGGGGACCTGGCTGGCGTGCGCTTGCGGCGGTCACGGAGCGCCCAACCAGATACGGCCGAAGTCCGGCCGCAATCCGATACAGAGTGTCGCCTTCGGGCATGGCGCTATCGACGCGTCTGGCGGTGGCCACGATCGGGGCCATCGGGGCCGCCGCCGGCGGCGGCGCCCGAGCGGCCGCGCCGCCAGTAATCGTCGAGGAGGGCGGCGTCGCGCGAAAGGCCGCGGGCGGCGACCACGACCCGCCGCGTCGCCCGCCTGAGGACGTGGCCACGGTACCCGGCCACAAAGCCGGCCTCCTCCAGGAGCGGCCGCCACGGCGATGCCGAGACGAGCTCGCCGTCAACGCGAGTCACGACGAGCTCGCGAAGCCGCCCGTCGTCGACGAGGGAGCGGAGCGCGGCAAAGGCGGCGCCGGCCGTGGCGGGATCGTCCGCCGCGGGCAGGGTCTGTAGGGAGTGGCCGCCCCGTTCGAGGTACAGGACCGCGGCGCCGTCGACTAGGACCGCGTACGCACCGGCCGCTCGCTGGAGAGGCCGGCGGTCGGCGTCGCCCCGGCGCGGCCAAGGGAGCGCCGCTCCATACGGGTTTGCCGGATCGGCGGCGGCCAGGAGGTGGACCATCGGGCCGGCCTCGCGGTCGTCGGCAGTCTCGCGCATGGCCCGCAGCCGATCCACGACGCCTGGCAGCGCGAATTGGGCCGCACCGAGCCCATCGACGAAGTAGCCCCGCCGGATGCGGCCTGACTCCTCCATTGCGCGAAGGATCGGGTAGACGGCGCTGAAGCCGCCCACGACCTCCTCCGAGGCCACCGCCTCTCGAGTGAGGACTCCGTAGCGGTCGAGGAGCGCCGTCGCCAGGGAGTGGAGTCGTTCCGTGGCCTTCGCACCGCCGACGGCGCCTGCGCCACTCNNGCCACTCGCCGCGCCACTCGCCGCGCCCGCGCCACTCGCCGCGCCCCTACCCTCAACCAGGGACCAGCGCCCCGACGCTTCCGGGGGCCCGAGCTGCAGGCGTCCCGGGCGCGGCCGCCGCTCGCCCGACGGCCGTCGCCAGCGCAGCGCCCGCAACGGCGCAAACGTGTCGTTGGTCAGCTCGCCCGCCCAGACCAGCGCCCACAGCGCGTCCAGGGTCTCGCGCTCCGAGGCCATACCGGCGGCCGACTGCAGCTCCCGATAGAACGACGCACCGCGCCGGCGCAGCCGCTCACGGAGGCGCTCGTGCAGCTCCTCATGGGGCGCCTCGACCTCAC
>PMNU01000129.1 GCA_003165675.1 Chloroflexota bacterium | reverse complement strand
TGGTCAGAACTGGCTTCGACATCAGGAACTCGTTTCGCTGCTGCAGGATCAGGGCCGGTAGGGACATCCTACCAGATCATTGCATACGCAACTGCTCATGGTTGGACGCGTGGCCCGCATTGCCTTACGTGCCAAGCACCGCGGCCGTGAGGTGCTGGCCGTCAAGCGCACGGGCGACCGACATGGCACTCTACCGCAGGGACGCGGTTCAAGGGATCGCCAGGAAGATGGCGACCCGATCAATGGCGACGTCCAACCTGAGGTCTCATCGTGCGGAGGATCCTGGCTTTCGTCAGGCGAGTGCAGTCGGCGATTCTGGACAGGACTTCACCGGTCACGGCGGATGCGGACTNNGCGGACTCGCCGGTCACGGCGGCCCCTGGGCGATCGCCCTCCTTGGCCGCACTGCTCTCGTTCGTGTGGCCGGGTCTTGGGCAGCTGTACCTCCGCAATCGCCGACTGGCGGCGATCTTCGCGGTTCCCTCTCTGATCGTCGTGCTCCTGCTGGCCTATGCCCTCCGGCGAGGCCCCGTCGTCCTCGCCGCTCAGCTGTTCGCCGAGCGAGGCGTCGGCCTGGCAACGGTGGCGATCATTCTTCTGTTTGGGGCCTGGCGGATCGCCTCAGTCGTTCTCGCGTTCCTGAGCGGAGACGGCGGCTCGGCCCACAAGGTCATCAACCGGGCGGTTCTGGTTGCGCTCGCCGCGGTCATTGCGGTGACCCATCTCGGCAGCGGCTACTACCTGCTGGCCTATTCGGACGCCGGGGCCCAGGTCTTCAATCCTGCGAACAACAACAGCAACCTGATCGTGCAGGCCACGCCGGCGCCGAGCCCGTCCCCCGGCCAGACGGCCGGTCCAACTCCGACGCCGGAGGTGCTTCCGACCCCCAAACCAAACGGTCGCGTGACGATCCTGTTGACCGGAAGGGGCAGTGGGACGAGCTACAACGCCTACGACTCGATCATGGTCGTCAGCTTTGACCCTCAGTCCAACTCGATCCAGATGATCAGCGTGCCTCGCGACAGCGCCAGCTTCCCCTTCTACTTCGGCGGCGTGGACGATCGCTCCATCAAGATCAACTCCCTGCCACTGTACGTCCGGTCCGGCGGGATCAAATCGGGCGACGACCCGTACACCACTCTCATCAAAGAGGTCCAGTACCTCGTCGGCATCCCCATCAACTACTACGCCGTGATGGACATCGGTGGGTTCGAAACGATGATCAACAAGGTCGGCGGGATCGACATCGTCAGCCCGTCCGACATCGTCGACCCGACCTACGACTGGCTCGACGGCAGCCCGTACGGCTTCAGCTTGTCGGCCGGACCCCATCATCTCGACGGCAGAACCGCAATGGCCTTCGTCAGGAGTCGACACGGCGGCGGCAGCGACTGGTTGAGGTCGTCGCGTCAGCAGATCGTGCTCATTGCGTTGCTGCACAAGATGGCGCAGCCGAGCCAGATCCTGAAGCTGCCGAGCCTGATGCAGACCCTTGGAGCGAGCGTCACCACGGACTTCCCGGCGGACAAGGTGGCGGACTACGTAGCCCAGGGCCAGGGTGTCCCGAGCACGAACATCACCCAGGTCGTTCTGGGGCCGCCATACACGATTACGGGCATCAGCAACGTGAACGCGGCGAACTGCCTCCTCAACGACAAGGTCGCCGCGCTGTCGATCCAGCTCTTCGGTACAGACAGTCTCTGGTACGGCCAACCCGCACCGGCCAATACCTGTCCATAGCCGCGCCACAGGCAGGACACACATCGCTCGGTCCCTCCGCAGGGCGGAGTCGAACAGCACTTGACCGGGTGCGCTCGTCAGCGCAGAGTGCCCGTGCAGTAGTTGGCTGCTTGTGCAGCGCCGCTGTGTAGGGCGGCAGTGCAAGCAACTCCTGGCGGGGTGCTGTGACCGAGCATCGAAAGCGGGTGCGGCCCGCGACACCGGGAATACGCGCCGATCAGACGGACATCGATGATGCGGTCGCCAAGAGCGACATCGGCGCCAGCGGGTCATACCCCCCGAGCCCCAACGAACTGGTCCCTTCGGCCACCGGCGTCGGACCGCGTGGAGGGAGCAGTTCTGTCTCCCGGGGCGGTGAGGCGACCGTGCCGGCAGGAGGGTCTGCCCTTGCGACTCCCACCTTCCTGGCCGCCGTCGCTGCCGTTGCCCTTGGCCTCGTTGTGCTCCTTGGGTGGGCCACCGGTATCCAGCGGCTGACCACCATACTGCCGGACGCGGTGCCCATGAAGGCCAACGCGGCGCTCCTGCTCGTGCTTTCCGGCGCTGCCCTGGCGGTCCGGGCGTCGGGTCGCCGGCCTCGCATGGTGGGTGCGCTCGCGATCGTCGTGCTCGTCGTCGCATCCGCCACTGCACTCGAGTACTCGACCGGGATCGATCTCGGTATCGATCGGTTGCTGGCGTCGGACGTCGCGCGGCCCGGTGCTCCTTATCCGGGGCGCATGGCGCTCAGTGCGGTGATTGGCTTCGGTGCGTGCGCCCTCGGTCTGCTGTCACTAGAGCACACCTGGCGAGGCTGGCATCCCAGCGCCTTCCTGGCGCTCATCGACGCGGTCATCGGCGGGCTGGGGGTCCTCGGTTACGCCTACAGCGCAAGCCAGCTCACCTCGATCGGGTCGGTGACGCAGATCGCCTTTCCCGCAGCCATCGGGCTCGTCCTCCTCGCGGGGGCGCTCATCGCCACTGACCCGGAGCACGGCTTCATGCGGCTGCTTCGCGATCCGGGGCTCGCCGGCGGACTCACCCGTCGCCTGGTGCCCACGGCGCTGCTGATTCTGCCCTTCTTCGGCTGGCTGGAGCTCGGATCTATAGATGCCGGCCTGTTCGACGACCACATCGGGGTCGCCGTGCTGGTCTTGTTCGAAGCGCTCATCCTGGGGGCCGTCGGCGTCTGGACCGCCGGCGGCTTCCTGCAAACTGAGCGAACCCGCGAGACGGAGCGCAAGGGAGCGGAGCAGGCCCTTCACGACAGCGCGATCCTACTCAACGAGACCCAGGAACTCGCCAAGATCGGCGGCTGGGCATACGACGCCGCCACGAAGACCGTCTTGTGGTCCGACGAGGTCTACCGGATCCATGAGGTGTCCTCCCGCGACTACAACCCGAGCAGCGCAGTACGGGACGTCGCGTTCTACGCGCCGGAAGACCAGGCCACTATCGATGAGGCGTTCCGCGGTGCCGTGGACGAAGGCCGGCCGTACGATCTCGAGCTTCGTCTCATAACCGCGACGGGCCGGGAGATCTGGGTCCGGACGGCCGCGCGACCGCAGTTCCAGGACGGACGTGTGGTCCGCGTCCACGGCCACATCCAGGACATCACCGAACGCAAGATGGCAGAGGAGGAACTTCGGGCAGCCAACGAGCGCGTGCGGCGGCTCTTCGACGCCAACCTCTTCGGCAGTCTCATCGTCCGGGAGAACGGCGCGATCCTGGAGGCCAACGACTACTACCTGGACCTGATCGGGCACACCCGCGACGAGCTTGAGCGCGGCGAGCTCGACTGGCGGGCGATCACGCCTGCGGAATGGCTGCCCGTCAGCGATGACGCGATCGGCAGGACAATTGCAGGCGGGGCCTCCCTCCCCTACGAGAAGGAGTACCTGCGCGCGGATGGGACCCGCGTTCCGGTGCTCGTTGCGGTCACGCACCTCTCCGGGCCGGACGAAGTGATCGCGGCGTTCGTGCTCGACATCACCGAGCGCAAGCAAGCGATGGAAGAGCTCCGCGCCGCGTATGACCGTCTGCAGCGGTTTGTAGACTCCAGCGTCGTCGGGATCTGCGTTTCTCGCGCGAACGGGGAGATCGTCGAGGCCAACGACTACTACCTCGATCTCGTCGGGTACACCCGCGAGGAGCTCGAACGGGGCGAGATCGACTGGCGAACGCTCACCCCTGCCGAGTGGCTGCCGGCCGACGAGAGGGGGATTGCGGAGGTCGGCGAACGCGGCGTCTGCAGCCCGTACGAGAAGGAATACGTAGGGCGGGATGGTCGACGGGTTCCGGTGATCATCGCCTACACCGCGCTGCCCGGGCCGTCCGAAGATCTCGCCGTGTTCGCACTCGACATCTCCGATCGCAAGCAGGCCGAGGCGCGGCTGGCAGAGCGCAATGCCCTGCTGACCAACATCATCGAAAGCACCGAGGCTGCGGTCTTCGCGATCGACCGAGAGTACCGGTACACGAGCTTCAACCGGCAACATGCCGACGTCATGAAGGCGCTCTACGGTGTCGACATCGAGCTCGGCGGCAGCGTCCTGGACTATCAGTCGTCAACCCAAGATTACGTTCAGTCGAAGAAGAACCTGGACCGCGCCCTCGCCGGCGAGCGGTTCACCGATGCAGCGTTCAACGGCGAAGACGAGCTGAACCGGGCCTACTTCGAGGTCACCCAGGGTCCGGTGCGCGATGAAGCCGGACGGATCGTCGGCGCCTCGGTCTTCGCCCGCGACACGACGGAGCGTCACCGCGTGGAAGAGGGCATCCGGGCCCTCAACACCGAGCTCGAGCAGCGGGTCGTTGAGCGGACCGGGGCCCTCGAAGCCGCCAACCGCGAGCTCGAAGCCTTCAGCTATTCCGTCTCGCACGACCTTCGCGCCCCGCTGCGCTCGATCGACGGGTTCAGCCGCATCCTCCTCGATGAGCACTCAGCCACCCTGGACGTCGAGGGCGAGCGCGTGCTAGGAGTTGTGATCCGCAACGTGAAGCAGATGGGACTCCTGATCGACGACCTCCTTGCCTTCTCCCGCGTGACCCGAGCAACCCTCGAGCGCCGTCCAGTCGACATGCAGCGGTTGGCCCAGGGTGTGGTAGAGGAACTGCAGGCGGCCTACCCGGATCGCGAGGTCTCGTTCGACGTGGGTCCGCTGGCCGAGGTGCCAGGCGACCAGGCGCTCCTGCGCCAGGTCTGGTTGAACCTTCTCGGGAACGCCGTCAAGTTCACCCGGCCTGTTGAGCACGCGGCCGTGGAGGTTCGCTCAGAGCGACGGGGCGGAGAGTGCCGCTACACGGTCCGCGACAACGGCGTCGGCTTCGACCCGGCCTACACCGACAAGCTGTTCGCGCCCTTCCAGCGGCTGCACACGGCATCCGAGTTCGAGGGCACGGGGGTCGGCCTTGCCATCGTCGCCCGAATCGTGCAGCGCCATGGCGGCCGGGTCTGGGCGGAGGCCGCCCCTGGTTCCGGCGCCCTGTTTGGCTTCTCACTCCCTGACAAACTGGAGGCGACATGAACGCGGAACCGACCGAGATCCTCCTCGTCGAGGACAACCCCGATGACGTGGAGTTGACCCTGCGGGCGCTGCGGGCGCACAACCTGACGAACCGCGTCAAGGTGGTCCCCGACGGCGTCGAAGCCCTCGCCTACTTGCGCCCGGACGACATGGACCACGTGCCGGGGGACGGGTTCCCGCGCCTCGTGCTCCTCGACCTCAAGCTGCCCCGTATGGGCGGTCTCGAGGTCCTGAAGCGGCTCAAGACTTCGGAACGGACGCGAACCATCCCGGTCGTCGTCCTGACATCCTCGCGCGAGGAGAGCGACCTCGTGGAAAGCTACCGGCTCGGCGCCAACAGCTACATCGTCAAGCCGGTCGACTTCGAGCAATTCATGAACGCGGTAAGAGAGCTGGGCCTGTACTGGGTGCTCCTCAACACTGTGCCCACGTGAATCAGGTCCCGTCGCCGCTGCGGGTCCTGCTCGTCGAGGACTCGTCCGACGACGCCGAGCTCGTGGTGCGGGCTCTGCTCGCCGGGGGGCTCGAGGTGGAGGTCCGGGTCATCGCGACCGAGGCCGAGCTCCTGGCCACCCTGCCAGAGTTTGCGCCTGAGATGATCCTCTGCGACTGGACGTTGCCGGGCTTCTCGGGTGAAGGCGTCGTGGCGGACGCGCACGCCTGGGATCCAGGCGTGCCGTGCATTCTTGTGTCGGGCACCGCCGGCGAGGAGCTGGTGGTCAAGGCTCTTCAATCCGGCGCCACGGACTACGTCCTGAAGAGTCGCCTTGAGGCGCTGGTCCCGGCCATCAAACGAGCCCTGGCGGAAGGTTCCGGGCGGCGGGAGCAGATCCGACTCGAGGCCGAGCTCGCCGCTGCGCAAGCAGCCCGGGACCGCCGCGTGCGCGAGCGTGTGCTGATCGCCGGAGCCCTTGCGGATCTCCAGGTCCTGCCGACGGCCGAAGCCACGGCCCACTTGATCTGCCGGCAGGTTGACGGCCTGGCAGACATCGTGAGTGCCGCGCTGTACATATTCACTCGCGAGGGATCGGCCTTGCCTCTGGCATTCGTGCGGACCGATGGAGCGCCTGTGCCCATCCGGCCTTTACCGTTCAAGCGCAGCCTGCGCCTGCGCGAGCGGGCGCAGGCGGGACCCTGGGTGGAAGCCTGGGTTCGACGTCCCTGGCATCCCTACGATCGGATGTTCCGGGACCTGGGCGTCAACGCCGTCGGATACGCGCCCATCCGTTTCAGGCGCCATCTAATCGGCATGTTGACCATCGCGTCCGCCGAGGAGAGCGCGATCTCGCAGATCACTGAGTCCCTCCCGGCCCTCCTCGAGTTTGCGGGGTTCGCGGGCGCGCTCATTGGGCCCGCCGTCGCGGACCTCACCGAGGTTGGCGTCATCCGCGAGCGAATCTCGCAGATCATCCGAGACGCCGCCTTCCGACCTGTCTTCCAGCCGATCGTCGACCTCGCCACCGGCACGCACCTTGGCTACGAGGCGCTCACGCGCTTCTCGAGCGGGACAGCCCCCGATCTCGTCTTCGCCGACGCGCGAGCTGCCGGACTCGAACCCGAACTGGAGCTGGCTACGCTCGCTGCTTCTATCAGCGCCGCCGCGGCGCTGCCCCCAGGAGCGTGGCTCAGCGTCAACGTCTCGCCCAATCTCGTGACGGTCGATGAACGCCTAGCCGATCTCCTCCGGAAATCGAATCGGCCTCTCGTCCTCGAAGTGACCGAGCACGTCCTCGTCGACGATTATGCCGCCCTGCGCGCCGCAATCGGCCGCATACGACCCGCGGTGCGAGTTGCGGTCGATGATGCCGGGGCGGGGGTCGCCAGCTTCAGCCACATCGTGGAGCTGTCGCCCGCTTTCGTTAAGCTCGACATCGGGCTTGTTCGCGGGATCGACACTGACCCTACCCGGCGAGCCCTCATGGTTGGGCTCCTCCACTTTGCCAGCGAGTCGGCAAGCCGGACCATCGCCGAGGGCGTGGAGACGGATGCTGAGCTGGCCACGCTGAAGGAACTCGGCGTGTCGCTGGCCCAAGGCCACTTATTGGGCAGGCCGGCGCCAGTGGCCGAATGGGCGGTACGGACCAACAAAGTTTCGGCTGTCAGGGCGCGCCGTGATAGAGCGGCTAAGCGCGGCGCGGTCGTCGGCGCGTCGGATAGCGCGGCCGCCGAGCGCCACAGGCAAGCCGGGGCTCGAGAAGATGCCGCCATCGGGCGCGATGCGATTGTCGGGGCGCCGGACGATGCCGCGGCGGAGCGCGAGCACGGGATCGACCCGCAGACGGCCGAAACCGAGCGGCTCGTGGCTATCGGTCTGTTCGCCGGCGGGATCGCCCACGACTTCAACAATCTCCTGACCTCAATCCATGGATACGCCGAGTTGGCCCGTGGTGGGGTCGGCGCCGATGACCCGATCCGCGACGACCTCGATCAGGTGATCGCGAGCGCTGAGCGGGCGGCGGCGCTTGCGAGCAAGCTCCTGGCCTTCACACGTCCGCAGATCCTCATGCCGACCGATATCGACCCGGCTCAGGTCATCAGTGCGCTGGTACCGATTCTCGGTCCGCTTCTTGGAGACGACATCCGGGTCCGGACGGATATGGAAGGCTCGCATGCCTGGATCCGTGCCGACCCGACGCAGCTGGAGCAGATCATCATCAATCTCGCGGTCAATGCTCGGGACGCCATGCCGACCGGCGGAACCGTGACGATCGCGGTCCGCGACCTGACGTTGACCGACTCCGATCGACCCGATCCCGATCCCAGCGGCCGCGGGTTCGTGCGGATCAGCGTCTCCGACACGGGCATCGGGATGGACGAGGCAACCAAGGCGCGGATCTTCGATCCCTTCTACACGACAAAAGACCGCGGCAAGGGAACGGGTCTTGGCCTCTCGACGGTCTCTCGCATCGTGGCTCAATCCGGAGGCCGTCTCGTGGTTGAGACAGCGTTGGGCAAAGGCTCGACATTCCACGTCGATCTGCCGCTCGTCGGGGCCGNNGCCGAGGAGGCCATCACTGTGGCCGAGCGGTGGGCCCAGCAGATAGACGTGCTTCTCACCGACGTCGCGATGCCCAGCATCGATGGACCGGAGCTAGCCGCTCTCGTTCGTGCCCAGTGGCCCGACGTGGGTGTCGTGTTCATGAGTGGCGTCGCTGAGGATCCGATCAGCGGAGGCGGCGGGCCCGCCAGGACACGGAACTTCCTGCCCAAGCCATTCAGCGTCGAGGCGCTCATTGGGGCGGTCGATCGAGCCGGCGACGCCATCGTCCGAGAACGGACGAGCACATAGCGGGGCGGCCAGATCTGGAGACGCGAAGCGCTCGGTCGAGGGCGACACCAGGCGAACATCGTCGGCATGCCGGCCGATCAAGTCACCCCCCGAGAATCGCGCGCGCCAACGCCTCGTACTGCTCGGCGGTGGGGCCCTGTGAGCAGCTGATCTGTAGCAGAGAGAGCGGGTAGACAAAGACATCCAGCCCGGCATCGGGGACGTAGTAGGCCTGGTCG
>PMNU01000004.1 GCA_003165675.1 Chloroflexota bacterium | reverse complement strand
GCTGAAAGATCTTGCGGCTCTCCTTGATGGCCTCGATGATCACCGACAGGCCGGAGGTCAGAAGCACAATGGACGCCGCCGCCCGCGCCGCGTCCGTCGCTCCCGAGACGGCGATGCCGCAGTCGGCCTTCTTGAGAGCCGGGGCGTCGTTCACTCCGTCGCCCGTCATACCCACGATGTGACCGTGCTTCTNNTCCTTGACGAGCTTTGCCGACGCCTGATGCTTGGTGTCGCCGAAGCCGCTGGCGTCGAGGATGTTCGTGCCCATCCCGAGCTTCTTGGCGGTCTCCACGGCGATAGCCAGGGCATCGCCTGTGACCATCTTGATCGTCACGCCCATCTGGCGGGCCGTAGCGATGGTGGCCTTCGCTTCATCCCGCGGCGGGTCGAATAGCGGTAGCACGCCGAGGAACTGCCATTTGCCCTTGCCATCGGCCCGGGCCACGCCGAGAGAACGAAAGCCCCGCGCCGCGAATTCGTTGACCGCCGCCTCGACGGCGGCCTTCACCTTCCCGGCATTGGCGGACATCTCGAGGATCACCTGAGGTGCGCCCTTGGCGACCTGGAACGACTTGCTGTCGGGGCCTTTGACGGTCGCTTCGGTGCGCTTGTGGACCGGGTCGAATGGCTGGAAGTGGAGAACCTTGTAGCCCTTCAAGGTCTTGTTGTCCTTGAGGCCGTCGAGCACGGCCATGTCGATCGTGTCCTTGTCTTCCTCGCGCGACGCCAGGGCGGCGCAGAGGATGACTTCGTCGGCTTCGACGCCGCTGACGCCGAACGGATCGCCAAGGGTCAGCTTGTTCTGGGTCAGGGTCCCGGTCTTGTCGGCACACAGGACGTCCACGCCGGCCAGTTCCTCGATGGCTGCCAGACGCGTGACGATCGCCTCCCGCTTGGCCAGCAGCCGCGCGCCCACTGCCATCGTCACCGATAGCACCGTTGGCATCGCCACCGGGATCGCGGCCACGGTCAGCACAAGGGCGAACTGCAGGGTGGTCAGGATCGGGTCGCCGCGGATGATCGAGACCGTAATGATCACGGCCACCAGGGCCACCGCCAGGATGATCAGGTAGTCGCCGATCTTGAGCACCGCGCGCTGGAAGTGGCTGACGGTGTGTGCTTCCTGCACCAGCTCCGCCGTCTTGCCGAAATACGTGTTCGCGCCGGTCGCATAGACGAGCGCGCTGATCTCGCCCTGGCGGACGATCGAGCCTGAGAACACGGCCTCGCCCGGTTTTCGCGGCGCGGGCAGCGACTCGCCCGTCAGCGCGGACTGATCCACCTCGATCGAGTCGCCATCGAGCAGGCGGGCGTCTGCGGGCACGATGTCGCCCAGACGCACGCGGATGACGTCGCCCGGAACCAGTTCGCGCGCCGGCGGCGTGACCCATTTGCCATCCCGCCGCACCCTGGCCTCGACCGCCAGCTTTGCCTTCAGCGCCGCGATGGCGTTGCCGGCCTGGTGTTCTTCCCAAAACCCGACCACGGCATTAGCCAGAAGCAGGACGAGGATGATGCCAAAGTCCGGCCAATGCTGGGCCAGGGCCGAGAGGACNNACGGCCGCCTCGATCATCCACGGGATCGGACCCCATAGATAGGTGAGGAACTTGAGGAACGGGTTGTCCTTCTTCTCCTCGATCTCGTTGGGGCCGTATTGGACGAGGCGTTTCGCGGCTTCGACCTGGGTGAGGCCGTCCGGCGACGACTCCAGCTTCGCCTGGAGTTCCGGCATGGACACGGATTGGAGATCGCTCTTTGCCTTGGGCTCTGACCCGCGCTTGGTCCGGGGCTTGTGCGCGCTCGTCTTCATGATGCGTGGCCTCTGTTCTGGCCGCCTTCGCGGAGTCTCGTTCCGGAGGGGCGCTATACCTTTGCCCCCGGCGAGTGGGCGAGCCCTCCTAGTGGCAGAGCTTCTGGCAGGTCGATGCGGGCTACGCCGATCCTGTCGTCGGCCATGCCGTAATAGACATCGAAGCGGTCCGGCAGCCCGAGATCGTCTCGCCGGTCGATGCCGGTTGGGAAGACGACGTTGGCAATGGTCCCGCTGCGTTCTTGCGGCAGTTCGGGGGCCAGCACCGCCTGCACCGATCGATACAGGAGGTGTTGCGGATGCTCCCTCGATAGCACCATTACCCCGGCCGAGTAGCAAAGCTGGCGGCCGGCCTCGCTGGGCGGACTGGCCTCGCTCACGCCGTGATAGACGATGAGCCAGCCGTGGCGGGTCAGGATCGGGGGCGTGCCTCCGCCGATCTTGAGCCGCTCCCATAGGGAAACGGGACTCGCGAGGCGGTGATGCGAGGCGAACCGACCGAAGTGACTCAATGGATCGCCCGTCGGGGCCCTTTCGCAATACGAAATCCAGATGCTCTCCCGGTTGAGGTCGACGTTGCGGGTGGCGGGGTGCGCCGCCGTCTCCTCGGGACGCGTGCCCGGGAAGAGCGGCCGGTGCAGGATGGCGAGTTCAAGTCGCCCGGACGGATTGGGGATGGCCACCGGGAAGAGACTTGCATCCTTGTCGTCCACGCCGTCGGGGTCGACGCCGGCGTGGTAGTTGGTGAAGTTGACAAGCCCCAGGCGCTGCCAGCGGAAGAGGTCCTTCGATTTGGCCAGGGCGATGCGCGGGCCTTCGGGCGAGAACGCCGTGTACGTCATGACGTAACTTCCGAGAGGTTCCACGAACGTGACACGAGGATCCTCGCAGCCGCCGCCGCCGGAGCGCAGCTCGTAGTCGGCTTCCGGCTCGAGGGCGATGCCGAGCCGCTCGACGCCCGTCGGATCACCCGCGGCGTTGAACCGGACCCTGGCGATCCCAATGCGCGAGTAGTTGCCCGCTGCCACGAGGCGTGGAAATAGGTAGAGATTGCCGTCGGGCCCACGTGCGGCCGCGGGGTTCAGCACGCCCTCGACTTCGTTGGGATTGCCCGGCTCGGGCTCCATCACCGTCCCCAGGCGCCGCAACACGAGTGGGCCTGCCTCGCCCGCCGCGCCTGCCGTGCCCGTCACGACGCTGTCCATCGGTGCCCGGATCCATCGGTGCCCGGATCCAGACAGGCGATGATCGCCTCGGTGACCCGCTTGGTCTCGTCAGGACTTTTCACTGGGATCGAGACGACGCCCTCTTCTTCGGCCGGGTAGTCGTTGCC
>PMNU01000036.1 GCA_003165675.1 Chloroflexota bacterium | reverse complement strand
ATCGCCGCCGGGAAGCTGGGCGCCGGAGAGCTGCTGGCCGTTGACACGGATCCGATCGCCGTCGAGGCGACGGCGGCCAATGCCCGCCTGAACGGCCAGGCGCGACGGCTGAGAGTTCGCCGGGGCAGCGTTCCGTCGGGCGAGGGCCCGTTCGATCTCGTCCTGGCCAACCTGATCGCATCGCTGCTGGTGAACCTGGCGGGCCCGCTTCGGGAAGAGCTCGTGCCCGGCGGCCGGATCCTCGCCTCGGGCATCTTCCGGGATCGCGAGGGCGACGTTCGGGCCGCCTTCGAGTCCGCCGGCCTGCGACTCGGCCGTCGCTGGGCCGAGGAAGACTGGGTCGCCCTGGAGGCGATCGCGGTCTAGCTCCAGCGTCGCGGTTCGGCGCCGCGTTCCAGCTCCGCCGCTCTCAGCTCGCCGCCGCCGCCCTCTCGGCGCCGCTCTCAGCCGGAATCTGGATTCTGCGCGCCCGTCGCCTTCTCGAGCGGGCGTACGATCTGGCCGTGAGCACGCTTCCCGCCGCCTCGACCGCCGTGCATCGCGCGGCCATCTTCAATCTCGGCTGCAAGGTCAACCAGGCCGAGATGGATGCCGCCGTGCGGCTGCTCCGCGCGGGTGGCGTGGACCTGGTTGACGGGCACGAGACGGCCGACCTGGTCGTCGTCAACACCTGCACCGTGACCGCCATCGCGGACCGCAAGTCCCGCCAGGCCGTTCGCCGGGCCAGGCGCGCGAACCCGGACGCACGGATTCTGGTGACGGGTTGTTCGGTTGTCATCGATCCGGGGTCGCTGGCCGCCGCCGACCCCGAAGCTCGCTTCTACGACAACGAATCGAAGGACCGGCTGCTCGCCGAGCTTGCTTTCTTGCTCGATCAGCCCGACGGCCAGCCGGCGCCGACGCTGTCGGGCATCGATCCAGCGGCCGATTCGGCCGTCTATCGCGCGGCCGAGGCGCGTCCCGGCGAGTCGTTCGAGCTCGAACTCGAAGAGGGCTCCATAGAGGACGACTTCGATAAGCGGGCGTCGACCGATCGAACGCGGGCCTTTATCAAGATCCAGGACGGCTGCTCGTTCCACTGCACCTACTGCGTCATCCCGAGGGCGCGCGGTCCGGAGCGCTCAGTCGCACCGGACGCCGTTCTGGCCGAGATTCGGGGCGCCCTGGCGGATGGCCATCGCGAGGTCGTGCTTACGGGCATCAACGTGGGCACGTACGACGGTGGATCGGGCGTCGAACGCCCGCCGGCGCTGCCCGGCCTGGTGCGGCGCATCCTGGCGGAAACGACCGTGGAACGCATCCGGCTGAGTTCCATCGAGCCGCAGCACCTCAGCGACGAGCTGCTCGACGTCTGGGCCGGCTCGNNGCTGGTGGCTCGGGTCCGAAGGGCGATGCCCGGCGCGGCCGTCCACGCCGATCTGATCGTGGGGTTCCCCGGTGAGGGGGACGCGTCATGGGCACGGACGGCCGCGTTCCTGCGGAGCCTGAACCTGGCCGGCGTCCATGTGTTCCGGTACTCGGCCCGGCCCGGGACTCCGGCGGCGCGAATGGTCGGGCAGGTCGACGGCCGGACGAAGAAGCGACGAGCAGCCGAGGCGCTGGCGCTCGCTAAGGACGCGCGGGCGAGCTTCGCCGAGCGGCAGATCGGCCGGGAACTGCGCGTCCTGTTCGAACAGCCGCTCTCCGATGGACGGTGGCTCGGCCACGCAGAGAGCCACGTCCTGGTGGCCGCGGCGGCGCCAGGTGGAGGCTCGCTCGAGAATGCGATCGGTCTCGTTCGGGCCGAATCGGTCGAACCAACGGCTCCGGATCGACTGATGGGGCGGCTGCTGGCGACGGATCGGTCCTCGCTCGCGCCCGGGTTGGGCCAGATCGACCAGGGGCCACTGGCGGAGGCGGGGCGCAAGTAGCAAGATCGAC
Organism: Chloroflexota bacterium; assembly: GCA_003165675.1. Classification (GTDB taxonomy): domain Bacteria; phylum Chloroflexota; class Limnocylindria; order Limnocylindrales; family CSP1-4; genus Fen-1039. Next base: position 1,709 of record PMNU01000036.1, on the reverse strand, counting down.
GCGGCCATCAGGCCGCCCTAACAGAGATCAGGGAGCGCGCCATGCCGTCTGACTGCCTGTTCTGTCGCATCATCGCGGGCGAGTTGCCCTCAGCCCCGGTCTATTCCAACGATTCGGTCGTGGCGATCCGCGACATCTCCCCACAGGCTCCGACCCACATCCTGCTCCTGTCGCGGAAGCACATCGCCTCGGTGGGCGAGGTGGGCGACGCCGACCGCGACCTGATAGGCAGGATGTTCGCGGTGGGGGCCGAGCTCGCGAAACGCGAGGGGATCGCCGAGGGCGGATACCGGCTNNCGATGCCAAACAGGCAATCGCAGCCATTAGGAGCCGAGGGCGGTCGCTGGGGCCGCGCCTCACCCTCGGCCCGCAGCCGATCTGGTCCGATTCCACCGCCCGACCGCTTCGCCGGTCGCCTCGCATCGCCGAAGGTGCTGTTGGCCCAGGATCTGATTCGGGGTTTTCCAGCGGTCCTACCGACGCTGCCCCTTCGCGCTCGCGACTGGCCCGCCTTCCTCGCGGATGGGCAGCGGCTCGTCGACCACGGCCCAGGCTCGGACGCGGTCGCGCTGCACCTTGAACGTATGGGTTCGCGGGAAGTCGGCGTCCGGCCACAGCCGCCAGGCGGCCACTCGCTGATGCACGGCGAGGGTGCGGTTCGCATTCCGGATCGCGGCGTCTATCTCGGCTCGCACTCTGACCGGGTCGTCGATCTGTGGGGCGCGGGTCGAGTCGGCGGGCTCGTCGGGCTGGGGCAGAACCGGCGCGCCCGGCGCGAGCACTATCGCCTCGATTCGTCCGGGCACGGTCTCGGCCACGACGGCGTCGCGAATCCCCGCGGTACGGAGCGCGTTCTCGATGTCCTCGGGATACACGTTGAGCCCGTTGGCCAGGACGATGATGTCCTTCTTGCGGCCCATCAGAACCAGGTGGCCGCGCTCGTCGTGACGCCCGATGTCGCTCGTCCTGTACCAGCCGTCGGGCGTGAACGAGGCGGCCGTCGTCTCGGGGTCGCGCCAGTAGCCGCCGAAGAGGGTCGGCCCAGCCACGAGGATCTCGCCATCGTCGGCGAGCTTTACCCGCACCGGCGGAATCGTTCGACCGACTGTGCCCAGGCCGTGGTCGCGCTGGTTCGTCGCCGAGACGACCCCGCACTCGGTGGCGCCGTAGCCCTGCATGACCACGACTCCGATGTCCTCCCAGGCCTGCTGGAGCGCCGGCGGCAGGAACGCGGCGGCAGAGACGATCAGGTTCAGCGAGCCGCCGAGCTGACGATGAACCTGGGCGAACAGCCGGCGTCGGGCCGAGTAGGGGAGTCGCCGTGCGACCCGGCGCATCCCGTTGAATAGACCGAGTCGCCCGTGGGCCGCCACCTCCCGTTCGATCGCCGCCCAGAAGAGGTCCATGACTTGAGGCACGAGCACGAGTGAAGTGGTCCGGTGGTCACGAATCGACTCGAAGATGACTCGCGGGTTGCGGCTCCGAACGTAGAGGATGTCGGCGCCGACGCTCATGGCGTAGAAGACGAGGGCCACCTGCTCGAGCAGATGCGAGAGCGGCAGCAGCGAAACCGCGCGATGCTCCTGCTCCGGGATGAGGTTGTGCGCCGCGTCGAGCGTTCCGATCAGGTTGGCGTGGGTGAGGACGACACCCTTCGGCTCACCGGTAGTGCCGGACGTGAAGATGATCTCGGCGATGTCATTGCCCTG
>PMNU01000095.1 GCA_003165675.1 Chloroflexota bacterium | reverse complement strand
CCGTTCTCGCGCCACTGCGTCCAGCGGGCATGGTGGGACGCGTACGGCGCCACCGCCCACGACCAAACGCTGATCGTGGCCGACGAGGCCGACCCGGAGACGATCGTCGGCATCGTGCCGCTGATGCATCGCCACGAGTTGGAGCCGGGGGACGTCGCGGCCCGCACCACCATCCGCCATCAGCCCGGGTCGGTTCTGCGGCCCGTGCCNNACGGTCCTGGCCGCCCCGGACGACCTCGGCGCGGCCTGCGAAGCGGTGGTGGAGGCGCTGGCGGCGCAGGACCCGGAGCGTTGGGATGTCGTGGATCTGCGACGGCTCCGATCGGGCGATCCTGCGGTGGACGCGCTTGTTGCCGCTTTCGAGTGGGCGGCGCCGAAGGCCCGCTGGCTTGTCACTCGAGAGCGGGAAGACGTATGCCCGGTCGTCACGCTGGCACCGGGGGTCGACTTCGACGGCTACCTCGCGACCCTCGACAAGAAGGAGCGCCACGAGATCCGGCGCAAGATCCGCCGGGCTGAAGCGGCCGGGGACGTGCGGCTCGAGCCCTCGGCCAACCCGATCGACGATCTCGATGCCTTCGTGGAGTTGCATCAGAAGCGGTGGGGCGTGGAGGGCCTCTTCCCGCCGACGAAAGGCGGGGCCGCCAGCCGCCGGTTCTTCGCCGGGCTGTTCGAGGATTGCGCGCCCTCGGGTATCGTGGATCTGAGCTTCCTGACGGTCGGCGGTCGTCGGGTGGCTGCCGGAGTCACGTTCGACGACGGCCAGTCTGTCTACTACTACAACGCCGGCGTAGAGCCCGACGCCCGAGAGTTATCCCCCGGCGTCGTGATGGTCGCCCTCTACATCCAGCGGGCCATCGAGCTCGGCCGGACCCGCCTCGATTTTCTGCGCGGTGACGAGCCGTACAAGTACGAGTGGGGCGGCGTCGACGCACCGATCGAGCGCCTGCTCGTCCAACGAACCGCGCCGGCTGCGGAGGGTCGTTAGCGATGGGCGCCGACCACGGCATCGTCGACCCCTGCGTCGAGCGGACGAATCGCCAGCCGATCGCGGGCGGCCGAATCCGGGTCGTCGAAGTCATGGCCACCGCCACCAACGGTGGGGCGCAGGAGCACGTCTACTCGCTCGTGACCCGTCTCAACCGCGAGCGCTACGACGTTCGGGTCGTGTCGCTTTCACACGGCAGCAGCGTTCGACGCCTGGAGAAGGCAGGCATCGAGGTCAACGTGATCGACGAGCCGGACGATCGAGCCGCTGCCCAGGCGCTGGCCGAATTGCTCGCGCCAATCGAGCCGGAGGTTGTCCACAACCACATGTACCGCGCCGAGGTGGTAGGGACCCTTGCCGCCCTGCTGCTGGGTGAGGAAGGCTGCCAGCGGCCTGCCGTGGTCTCGACGGTTCATTCGAGCCGCATCCGCTGCGTCGACGACCGCCAGACACTGCGCCAGCTGACGCCGTTGATGGATCGGCTGATTGTCGTGTCCCGGGCAATCGAGCAGAAGATCCGTGACGAGGGTCGCCAGGGCGTGCCCGTCAGCCTGATCTACAACGGCGTGGATCTGCAGCGGTACAACCACCAGCAGCCGTGCTGCACGCTCCACGACGACTACTCGATCCCGGAGGATTCCCAGATCGTCGGTGTCGTGGCCCGGCTGGAGGCCGAGAAGGGTCATCGAACGCTCATGGACGCATGGCCGCTCGTTCTGTTCGCCCAACCGCGGGCCTGGCTGCTGATCGTCGGCGAGGGCTCGGAGCGCAATTCATTGGAGTCCCAGGCCGCGTCGCTCGGGATCGCGGATCGGGTCGTGTTCACGGGCCGGCGTGAGGACGTCCCGGCCGTCACCGCGGCCCTGGACGTGGCTGTGCTGCCCTCCTACCGGGAGGCTCAGGGCCTCAGCGTCCTGGAGGCTATGGCGCTGGGCCGGCCGGTGGTCGCATCGAAGGTGGGCGGCATCCCGGAGATGATCGAAGACGGCATCAGCGGCCTGCTCGTGCCACCGAACGACAGCGAGGCGCTGGCGGGCGCGATCGTCCGACTTCTTTCGGACCACCCCTATGCGGATATGATCGCCAAACGCGGCCACGACCTGGTCCACGACCGCTTCTGCATCGAGCTGATGGTGAATTCGATCGAGGCGCTCTATGACGAGGCGGCCGTCAATCTGCGCGCCTCGGAGGGCGCCCTCGCTGAGTAGCCGGCGGTTCGCCGAGCCGCCATTCTCGGTCGGTTCGCAGGTTCGCAGGTTCGCCCCGCCGTGGGAACGGTCGGCTACTCGGCACTGATCAGGAAGAACCCCAGATCGAAGGCGCCGCGTTGAGCCGCCTTACTCGATCGCAGTTGCTGGATCTGCGTCTCGGAATAGCCACGCTGCTTTGCCATCGCCACGATGACCTCGAGCAGGTCCGCCAGCTCCGCTGCTGCTTGAGCGTCGTCGACCGCGGCGTCGTACTCGGCGACCTCTTCGTCGATCTTGGCCCTGAGCGCCTTGAGCAGTTCCGCGCCGTGAACGGTCCTCGTGACCGACTTGCGTCCGCCGGCCAGCAGGATCGCCGGAACCCTGTCGCGGACGAGCTTGTTGTATTGCTTCACGGCCTCATCCCATTCTGGTGCGACTCGGGAAGTCGCAACCTGCCAGTTGCGGCGCGCTCGCTCGATAGGATCGCCGGATCGCCGGATCGGGCCGGCCCAGTCGTCCGAAATCCTTTGGCCAGCGCGTGCCGCGTCGATGAGCGGGCAAACTATACGAGCAGGCGGCTCAACCAGCGGCCGTGACCCCCGGCGTCCTCGTCGAATCCCAGTTCGCCGATCAGCGGCACGAACGTGCACGCGCCGCACTCGCTTCTCTCGAAGCCGTCGCCGTGGCGCACCAAGAGAATCAGCTCCTGTCGCTGACGGGGCCCGACCGGGACCACCAGCCGCCCGCACTCGGCGAGTTGCCCAGGCAACGCATCCGGAATCCTGGGGGCGGCAGCCGTAACTACTATCCCGTCGAACGGCGCGTCCTCCGCACGGCCGACGCTCCCGTCGCCGACAACGACTCGGACGGTGCGGGCCAGGCCGAGCTCCTCCAGAAGGATTCGCGCCGCGTCGGCGAGCTCCGCGTGCCGCTCCACGGAGACGATCGAGCAGCCCAGTTGAGCCAGCACGGCGGCCTGATAGCCGGAGCCGGTGCCCACTTCCAAAACGCGCATGCCAGGTCGTGGCTGGAGCAGCTCGGTCATCCGGGCGACCATGTACGGCTGGCTGATGGTCTGCCCGGATGCGATAGGCAGAGCGTCGTCGCTGTAGGCGTGCGACAGCACGCCCGGCGGAACGAACCGGTCGCGAGGCAGGAACGCCATCGCCGCGAGAACGCTCTCGTCGGCTATGCCGCGGCCCCGAAGCTGGCGTTCGACCATCTCCGCCCTGAGCCGCTCCGATCGCGCGAGGTCCACGCGTCGACGATACGCCCGATCGCCGCCGGCTTCAGCCGACGATCTAGGTCCACGTTGTAGGTCGGGCGGCTGGCCCTTTACCCGCCTCGACGGCGAAGCGAGCGCTACTTGCTGGGCGAAGCGCTCGGTGAGGCGGTCGGAGCCGCGGTCATACTCGGGGCTGCCGTAACGGAGGCTCCGGCGCTGGGGCTGGCCGTGACCTGCCCGGTCGGAACCACCAGCGGTGTGAGAGTGGGCCCGGCCGGCTGCGGCAGCACGCCCCCGACCCACGAGAACGCGAGTACGCCGAGCAGCGCGGCCGCGCAGAGTAGGGCGTAGACGGCGGACGGTCGGTCGTCGATGTGGACTCGCTCGTGCGTCCCACGAACCGAGCCCATCTGGCGCCGCTCCGCTTCCTCTCCGCTGCGGTCGTCACGGCTACCACGGCCGAAACCAAATCGGCGCTGCGCGCTGCCAGGAGCGGATTCGGCGGGACCTTCGCTTTCGAACTCCCCCTCGGGTACCTCGCCCTCGGCCTCGGCGGCTTCCTCGGGCTCTTCCTCGAACTCCTCATCGCCCGGCAGATAATCCGGCGTGGCGGACTTCTCGTCTCGGTCCTTGTCGCGGTCGGTCATTGCCCTGGTGCCACTCCTGTGTTGGCGGCCGCTGGGTTTCGGGCCACCTGATAAGGCACTGCTGGTGCCCTGATCATGTCGCTTGGCCGGTGCAGGCCGCCGCCGCGCGTAAGGGCGTCGGGCGCACCACTGTCCGGCAGTTTAGCCGACGCGTCCCAACGCCGCGTTGCGCCCCTGCGCGTCATCTTCGTGCAGCGATGGCTACGCGCTCCGGATGGGCCGAACGGCAAGGCCGGCGAGGCCGGTCGCCGCGGTCAGCAGGCCGCAGACCGCAAGCACGGGGCGCACGCCGAGGGCCTGGGCCAGGGCACCGGACGTGGCCATGGCCACCGCCAGAACGACGCTCACGATGGCGAGCCGGATAGCCACCACTCGTCCGAGCATCTCGCCGGGCGTGCGCTGCTGGAACAGCGTCTGACTGGGCACGACGAAGGTGGCATTGGCCAGGCCGAAGGCAGCCGCCAGCGCCAGGGCCACGGGCAGGCTGCCGGCAGCGGCCAGGGCGAACAGGATGATGCCGAACGCCGTGAACGCGGCGATGATCGCCGGCCCCTTGGGAAGGCGCGCAGCCAGCCCGCCCAGAACCACGCCTCCGCCTACAAGTCCCACGCCGATCGCCATCTCGAAGAGTCCGTAGGCGGTGGGGGCATCCGTGCTCCCGAGCGCCAGCGAGGCGACGAGCAACGGCGAGAGAGCGGTCAACGCGCCCAGTCCGTACTCGGCGATGGCCGCCTGAACGGTCGTGGCAAAGAGGACGGTCTCGGCCCGCAGGAACCGCCAGCCTTCGGCCATCTCGTTCCGGATCGAGGTTGCCTCCGCGGCATCGCCCGCCTCACGCTCGCTGCCTCCATTGCGATGTGCCGTGGCCCGGATCACCGGCGGGATCGCGACCGCTGCAACGAGGGCCGCCGAGGCCAGGTAGCTCGCCCCGTCGATCCAGAAGGCAAGCGCCAGCGACGAGCCCAGGAACGCCACGAACAGCCCGCCCAGGCCGTAGCCCACCATGTCGCTGACGGTGTCGGCGATCCACATGGCCGAGTTGGCGGTCAGCAGATCTTCGCCGGGGACCACCTGCGGAAGAGCGGCGGAACGAGCCGGCCGGAAGAACGACGAAACGGCCGCGAGCACGAAGACGAGCCCGAAGACGAGGCCGATGTTCAGTCCCGACGCCACCGGAATGAAGCCCACAATCCCCGCCCGGACGAGGTCCGAGCCGACCATGACACGCTTCCGGTCCCACCGATCGACGAGGGCACCGGCCAGCGGCCCGACCAGGAAGCTGGGGATCGTCATAGCGGCGAAGGCGAGGCCGAGCGCAAGCGGGGAGTTGTCGGTGGCTCTGGCTACCAGGAATACCAGCGCGACCTGGTGAACGCGGTCGCCGAGCGAGCTGACGACCTGGCCGAGCCACATCGCCGAGAAGGCTCCATTGGTCGCCAGTCGAACGTATGGATTGCCGAGCGCGTCCTTCTGCCGGGCTCCGCCGGCGAGCCTTTCGGCCGCGCGGTCCGTCGGGATCGACACCGAGACCAGGAGAGGGGCTCGAACCAGGGCGGCGAAGACGAAGAAGGCCAGCCCCGCACCGAGCATCAAGTCGCCGACCGACGCGACCGATTGCACGATCGGGATCGGGATCGGGATGATGTCGACAAGGGGCCCGCCGTGGGCGAAGAAGCCGGCGTCGACCGGCCCGACCAGCATTCGATGGAAGTTCGAATGGAGCGCGTTAGGGTCGAAGCCAGCCGCTGCCAGGCTGGGCTGCCAGACCGGCATCCAGCCGCCGTTGGCGACGATGGCGATGCCGTTGGCCGCGGTTCCGAGTGCGGCAGCCGTCAGGCCGGGCAGGCCACGGTTGGCCAGGAGCATGATCGTGAGAAGGATGTAGGTAGCCAGCACGAGCCACAAACGGAGGCCGTCGGGGATCGCGCCGGCCGCCAGAGCAGCGTCGAGCCCGAATCGGGCGGCCGCCGCCAGGAGCAACAGAGGCAGCCAGCGCAGCCGGACGTGAACCAGATTGTCTAGCTGGCCGCCGGCGAGCAGGCCGAGGGCCAGCCCCAGGAAGACGCCGATTGCGGGCACGGATCAGGCGATCGCCGGCCGTGGGCAGGCCGAATCGGGCGCCGGCGGGCCGTCGCCCGGAGGTGCGGCCGCGGTCCCTTTCGATCCCGCCCGGGTCGCTGCCTCCGCGAGCGCACGACCATCCGTCGCCATCGAGCCTGCTGCGTTCCCGATCAGCGGCACGCTTCTTGTCTCTGGCCGGCCGGCGTCGGGCAACTCGCGCGCCCACTTCGTTCGAACGAAGGCGTCGACGACATCCGGGTCGAACTGAATGCCTCCGAACTTGCGCAGTTCTGCCAGCGCCTGCGTGGGCGTGAGCGGGGTCATGCGGTAAGGTCGGGCCGCGGTCATCGCCTCGAACGCGTCGGCCACGTGCAGAATCCGCGCCAGCCTGGGGATCTCGTCGGCCACGAGACGGTCGGGATAGCCGGATCCGTTGAACCACTCGTGGTGGTGGCGAATGATCGGCAGCTCAGGGGCGAGCATGTTGACCGGGGCAATGATCTCCGCGCCGAGCACCGGGTGGGAGTTCATGGTGGCGCGCTCGTCGCGTGTCAGCCGCTCCTGCTTCAGCAGCACTGCATCGGGTACGCCGATCTTGCCGATGTCATGCAGGAGGCCGCCCCACTCCAGAGCCTCCAACTCGTCGTCGCTCACCTTCATCGCCCGGCCGATGTCCATGGCGATCTCTTGGACGCGGCGGCTGTGGCCGCTGGTGAAAGTGTCGCGCTTGTCGACTGCCTCGGCCAGACTCTGAACGGTCTGGGTGAACATCTCGCGGACTTCCACGAACCTCTGGTACGCCAGTCGGGTCGTGTAGAGCGGCACCGCGAACAGCAGCACAGCCCACCATCCGGCCGACACGTACATCTGCGCCATCAGCCATGCCACCGGCGCGAGCGCGAGCATGTTGAGATAGGCACCTGCGTCGGCCCGCACCAGTCTGAGGACTGGCTCACCGTCCCTGACCGATACCAATGAGCCCGTTACCAGGATGTTGAGAGAGAACAGAATGCAACCTGCGCCGACTGTTGCTATGAGATCTACCACGGGGATGGATCGGGACGGAATCTGGCTCAGCGCGTAGGCGCCGACAAGCGCAGGACCGGTGATGCCTGCATGGTTCGCAACCACGCCATACCAGGAGACCTGACGGCGGAGTTCACGCGGCTGCGTCGAGCCGATTAGCGCTGCGAGGCCGGCGACGATCGGTCCGCCGAGGCTCATCGCTGCCAGGAGGGGCGCAAAGCCCACGTCCAGCAGATTGCCGCCCGGCATGCGCACTGCGAGGGATGACGCCACGATCGTGAGTACGATCCAGAAGATAATGCCTAGCCAGAGCCCGTTCGGCACGTCCCTGATCGATATTCTCGGGTCAATCTGGCATAGCAAAGCGGCACTGACAAGTAACCCCCCACTCGCCAGTGCCACAAGCGCGATCGATACTCCCAGCCGGCGGCTCATGGCTTAATCCTCGCTCAGCCGCGGCAATCTAGCCGCACGACCACTCGCGCGGCTATGGGAGAGAGGTACTCAGAACGGTCTGTAGCTGGCGCCAGCGCCGAAGGCCACGAGCAGCCCAGACCCCAACACCATCATTACCTTCTGAATACGTCGCCACATGGCGTTCACCAGCCTCGAACGTTGGACTCGGGAGACACGAGATTCGCTCCTGACCAAGAAACCAACGCGCGGCGGGTGGCACTAGCTGCTTGATCCCTACCCAAGTGCCCGAGTTCGGCTGGGACCTCGAAGCGTCCTCGCGTCCTCCGTCCAGTGGCAGGAGTGAAGCCTGCACCGGACCTTTGGGAGGCTAGATAGCCGAAAGTACCGGGTCAATACGGTACTTGGCCTAGGCCAACCAAGTCTTGGCAGATCAGATCGACTCAAGAGGCGGCGGCTCCAGGCCCAACTGGTCGCGCATCACGCTGGCGTAATGCGAGTACTGCTCGGCGGCTGCGGCGTTCGCACCGGTACGTCGATACAGGCGCAGCAGACATAGTTCGATCTGCTCAGCGTCCGGGTCAGCCTGCAACGCCAGTTGAGCCACTGAGAGCGCCCGGTCGAAGGCGCCGACCCTTGTGTCCAAAGTCACTGCACGCTCGATTCGATCAAGGAAGCTCGCGTGGAGCGTGTCCCGGAAGGACGAGGACCAGTCGTCGTAGATGAAATCAACCGCGAAACGACCTGTGTAGAACTCGGCAAGCCTGGTGACGAGTTCGGGATTCGAGTCTCGGCGCATCGCGCTGATGAGTTCGAGGCAGTCGGCACTTCGGCTGCGCACGAGCTCATTGTCGAGCCAAATCAAGTCCGCTCGGCTTCTGAGGTAGCCGGCAGTTGTGTCGTCGTCGCAGCCAGGCTCCAAGATCCGGCGCAGGAAGTACGCAGACTGGTTCAGAGAATTAGCGCCTGCCTCCGGATCCATCTCGGGCCAAAGCGCTTCGAGAACTTGCTCCCGAGTGGCCGTGAACTGGGGCCTGGTCAACAGGAAGCAAAGCAGGGACAGGACTTTCTTGCGAATGTCCGTGCCGGGAACGGTGCGTTCGCCGATACGTATCGATACCCGCCCAAGATCCTCGACATACACGCGCGGCGCCAGTCGCCGTATGAGTGCCCGACCAGCGTCGGGAAGGCGAAGTGCTCTCCGTTTCCCGATGGACCTCAGCCGGCAAACGTCGTCATTGTCTCCAACCAACTCAAGGAGATCGACGGCCCGCTTGATGTCTGCCGGAAGGCTTCCTGCCCCTGTCAGCAGACCCCTAAGGGCCCAGCGCCATCGATCAGGCCGCTGCGTGGCCGCCGTGCGCACCAATGCGAAGCCTCGCGCATCGAAGTCCGCCAGACGGCGTACGACAAGCTCCGCCTGAATTGAGAGGTGGGCAGCGTCGACGTCTTCTAGCGACTCTACATAAGCCGCGAGTTCATCATTGCCAGAAGCCAGAGCTTGTGTGAGGCGGATGGTCTTCCACCAGAACCGGGCTTGCTGCCTCGTCGCGAGTTCAAGGGCTGCTTGAAAAGCCGCGTCCATTCCTGGATTGCGACCGGCTTCAAACGCCTGTATCTGCAACTCAAACGCCATCAATGATGTGCGAAATCCAGGCACGAAAGCTTGAGCATCCAGCGGAGGGAGAAGCGTGCGGGCAACCTTAGGTCGGCCACGCTGTAGCTCCAGGTGAGCCTTGACGAGGCGGATGTACATGTCTGCCGGACTTCGCTCTGCGCGATTCGCCGTTCCTTCAAAGATCCTAGACGCACGCTGCGGATCGCCGTACGCGGCGACGATGTCCGCAGCCTCGGCGATCACTTCGGGGTCCACCCAACCAGTAGTGCTACTGAGGGCGGCATCCAAGTGACGCTGGCACTCGGGCCATCGGCTACCGTGGGCCAAACCTCGAGCGACGTTCAAATGGGCGGCCGCTATGTCATTGTTGTCTCCAGCGAACTCTAGGAGACTGAGGGCGGCTTCGCCCGCGACGACCGCCGCATCATGGTTGCCTCTCGCGTTCTCCGTGAGGGCAAGGTTGTTGAGGCTGATCCCTTCGTATCTACGGTGGTTCTTCTGACGACTAAGACCGGCACTAACGACAAGCTCGGCGCAGAGTTCGGCTAGGCTCCCTGCCATTGACGCCTCGCACATCGAGTCTGCGGCCCTCGCGATCGAGGCGAGCTCAAGGTCGCCGCCGGCTGCCAGTTCTACGCTTGCAGCCACGCGCATCGCTGGGTCATGCCGCTGGATGCCCAGGTGCAACCGGTTGAGGGCCCGCACGAGGTTGAAGGATGGGCCCACCAGCTCCATTTGCGCCCCGACTTGCTCCGCCTGCAATGCCACGGCGGCGGCCTCGTCGTAGCGCCCGGCGGCCGCATGCATCCTGCTCTGAATGATGGCGAACCAGGGGT
>PMNU01000059.1:21094-23491 GCA_003165675.1 Chloroflexota bacterium | reverse complement strand
GATGGCGAACGCCCGGCGATTGAGGACGCCCGTCAGGGGGTCGTGCATGGCCTCGTGGGCGAGAGCATCTCGAGCCTCGGCCAGTCTCGCCTGCAGCTCGATCATGCGCCGGCCCACTTCCACCCGGGCCAGGAGCTCGCCGGGGTCGAAGGGTTTCGCCAGGTAGTCGTCTGCTCCGGCCTCCAGTCCGGTCACGATGTCCGTCTTCTCACCCCGCGAGGTCAGGAGGATGATGTAGGGCGGCTGGTCGGACTGGATGGTGCGTGCGCGGTGGCACACATCCACACCGGCGAGCCCGGGCATTACCCAATCGAGGATGGCCAGCCTCGGCGCGTCGGGTCGCTGCATCGCCTCCCATGCCTCGTCGCCGTCTACCGTGACCACCACGTCGTTGCCGTGCTTCGTCAGCACCCCCGCGAGGACCAGGCGCGACGTGACGTCGTCGTCGGCGATAAGGATCCTCACGGGAGCGGAACCCGCGTCACGAGAGCGGCCCCTGCCGCCGCGGCTCAGCGAGCAGCTCGAACGTCGGGCGGCCCCCGAAGTCGTCCGCGCAGCTGAGCATCCTCATGGGTGTTCGCCCGGTCCCGGCTTCTTCTCGCCGACGAAGTCCTCCATCGCGTCGCTGAGCCGGGCAAAGCGGGACTCGAGGTCCGGCAAGCGGGTCATGGCCGCAGCGAGGTCGCCGGCCCTGGCGTCCCTCTCCATCTCGAGCGCCGCGGCTCTCAGAGCCTCTCCGCCAACGTTGGCCGATGCGCCCTTGATCGTGTGGGCCTGACGGACCGCACCATCGGCGTCGCCGGCTTCGAGGTAGCTCCGGAGCGCCCCGATCTGCCTCGGGACGTCCGCCAGGAAGCCATCGACCACTGTCCGAGCGAGGTCCTCGTCGTCTAACAAGCGAGCCAGCAGTCCCGACCGGTCGAACACGGGCGGCTCGTGGTCGTCTGCCGCCGACGGCTCAGCCGTCGCGGGAGTGGCCGTTTCGGGTTTGGCGTGCGCATCGGCCGATTTCGCGGCGTCGTCGCCGGGCAGCCATCTCGCCAGCGCCTCCGCCAGCGCCGCAGGCGAAACCGGCTTGCTGACGTAGTCGTTCATCCCGGCTTCGAGACACCTCTCCCGATCGCCCTGCATGGCGTGGGCCGTCATGGCGATGATGGGTACGCCGTGATTCCGGACGGCGGACCGCGGGTCGCGAATCTTGAGCGTGGCCTCGAGGCCGTCCATCGTAGGCATCTGAACGTCCATCAGGACGAGGTCATAAGGAATGGATTCGAGCGCGCTGACGGCTTCCGCTCCGTTGGCTACGGCATCCGCGTGCAGTCCCAGCTTCTTGAGAATGCCGAGAGCCACCTGCGTGTTGGTGATGTTGTCCTCCGCCAGCAGGATGCGAAGCGCCTGCCGGCGCATCTCGCGGATTGCGTGGCGCGTCACGATCGGCCGCACCGGCTGAGCCACCGCCCTGCCGGACAGCACTACGGCCAGGCAGTCGAATAGGTCCGATTGCCGCGCGGGCTTGACCAGGTAGGCGGAGAACCCGATGTCCTCCATCTGCCGTGCGTCGCCCCTGTTGCCGATGGAAGTCATCATCACGAGGCGGGTGTTGGCCAGGGTTTCGTCGGCCTTGATGGCCCGGGCGAGGTCCGCTCCGTCCATGCCCGGCATCTGCATGTCGAGGATCACCGCCGCGAAGGGGTCGCCGGCATCCCTGGCTCGCGCCAGTGCGAGGAGTCCCTCGGGGGCGCTGGCGGTCACTTCGGACCGCGTGCCCCAGGCGTTGAGCTGGGCCGCCAGGATCTCGCGATTCGTAGGGCTGTCGTCCACGACGAGAATGTGGACCCCCCGAATCTGGGCAGGCGGCGGGGTATTGCGCTCCACTCCGGCCTGCTTGCCAAAGCGCGCCGTGAACCAGAACTCCGATCCGAGCCCCTCTTCGCTCACGAGACCGATCTCACCGCCCATCAGCTCGACCAGCTGCTTCGAGATGGCTAACCCGAGACCGGTACCGCCGTACTGGCGTGTCGTAGAGGCGTCCGCCTGCGTGAACTTCTGGAACATGAGCTCCTGCTTGGCGGGCGGAATGCCGATGCCGGTGTCCTTCACCGAAAATCGCAGCACGACTTCGGTGTCGGTCTCCGACGCGACGCTCGCTCGAACGGCGATCTCCCCCCGAGGGGTGAACTTGACCGCGTTGCCGGCCAGATTCAGGAGCACTTGACGCAGGCGACCCGGATCGCCGCTGAGGTTGGCCGGCACGTCGGGCGCAGCGGCGCAGATGAATTCGAGCCCCTTGTCCTGGGCGCGCCGCGCCAGCAACTCCGCGAAGTCGTCGAGCAGGGCACGCACATCGAAGTCGAGCGTCTCCAGCTCGAGCTTGCCCGCCTCGATCTTGGAGAAATC
>PMNU01000059.1:0-21048 GCA_003165675.1 Chloroflexota bacterium | reverse complement strand
CCTGCTTGCGCTTGGTGATGTCCCTCGAGATGCCGAGAGTACCGAGCGTCTTTCCCTGCTTGTCGGTGCGGACCAGCTTCGTTGTCGAGACCCATGTCTCGCGGCCGTCGAGGTGTGTCTCCTTCTCCTCGAAATCGACCATGGGCAACCCGGTTCTCATGATCTCGAGTTCATTCTCATACGCCAGCCGGGCGTGCTCTTCCGTGAAGAAGTCAAAGTCCGTCTTGCCAACGGCCTGCGAGGGATCGGTCAGCCCGAACATTTCGGCGTGGGCCTTGCTGATCATTACGAAGCGGCAGTCGGCGTCCTTGAAGTAGACGTGGTCCGGGATGTTCTCCAGGAGCGCTTCCAGCAGGGACCGCTCCTGGATAATGTCCGCCTCCGCCCGCAGCCGCTCGGTCATCTCGCGGACAAGGAGCATGAGGCCGGTTGGACTCCCGTCAACGCCCCGAATGAGTTCGCCGCCCACCTCTATCGCAATGACAGCTCCGCTCTTGAGCAGGGCACGATATTGAACCGGCCCGACCAGTTCGCCGGAAACCATGCGCGCGATGTTCGCGGCGGCGCGGTCCCTGTCCTCCGGCGCGACGTACTCAGTGACGGGGTGGCCGACCAGGTCCTCTTCCCGTTCCCAGTTGAACATGGACATCGCGGCCGGCGTAACGATGCAGACGCGGCCTTTCAGATCCGCAACGACCACCGGCACCATGTTCCAGGCCCGGAGCATCAGGTCGCCAGCGGGCTCTTCGCCGTGGTCGCTCATAAAGGCCATCCCCGCGTCGGGCTGGCCACGCCACATGCGCTTCCGGGCGGGTCCTCCATTGATACCTCGTGTGATGGGGTGCCGGCTGTAATCACAGGGCGAACGCCAACCGCGCGCCCGAGGTCAGTCTAGCCTGGCGCGCGCCCTCGAGAACCTACTCTTCGAGGGCCGGGTTTGGGTACCATCGGTGGGTCTCGACCGTCCGCTGAACTCCGCAGCCACGAGTGTTTCTCAGCCAAGATCGCAGCCACGCTGCCCCGAAGAGGACGCCCGCCGCGATGGGTTATGCCTGCTGCGGCGTGATGACAGCCTTGATGCAGGTGCTGTCGGCGACGGCGGCGAGGGCTTCGCCGTACTGGTCCAGCCTGAACCGGTGGGTGATTATCCCTGTGGTGTCGATCCGCCGAGTGCGCAGGGCCTCTAGCGCCCGGTCGAACGAGAACTGCTGGGCAAAGGAGCCCTTGATCGTGATCTCCCGCCGGAAGACCTCGTAAGACGGGACCTGCCAGCGAGCGGCTTCGGGGGTCATCCCGTAGGCAAAGACCGTGCCGCCGGTGCGGGTGAGGGCGATCGCCCCTTCCAGGACGCCGAGAGTGCCCGTGGCGTCGATGACGACGTCGAAGCCATCCGGGGCGATTTCGCGGAGACGGCTGCGCGCAACCCCGGGATCGCTTGGGTCGACCAGGATCGCGTGATCGGCGCCGCGGGCGGCCGCGAGGTCGAGCTTGGCTTGCACCAGCTCCGCCACGGTGAGGCTGCCGGCGCCGGAGCGCGCAAGCAGTTGCGTCAGCAGCAGTCCGGTCGGGCCGGCTCCGAACAGCAGGACGCGGGCGACCGGCCTCAGACCGAGGACGTCGAGACCATGCACGACGCAGGCGGTCGGCTCCGCGAAGACCGCGGTTTCGACGGGCAGATCGTCGACCTCGAAACATCGCTCCTCGGCCGCGACGATGCGTTCGGCAAAGCCCCCCGGTGCGTTAACGCCCTGTGCGATCAGATGCCGGCAGAACGCCGGCCGTGCCCGCCGGCATTCGATGCAGGCGCCGCATGACGTGGTGTTGTCCAGGACTACCCGCTGGCCTGGCCGAAGCCGGCTAACCTCGGCCCCCAACCCGACCACTTCGCCGACGATCTCGTGTCCGGGGACCAGTGGATACGTGGGCCCGAACTCGCCGACGTGCAGGTGCAGGTCGGTCCCGCAGACGCCGGCCATGAGGACGCGCAGCAGGACATCGCGGGGCCCGGGCTGAGGGTCCGGAAGATCCCGCACCGCAAACCGGCCCGGCCGGTCGTAGACGACGGCCTTCATGACGCTCCTCCGCACATCTCTTGTAGGCTAAGGCTCCCGCCACCGTCATGCACCACATACCATCCGCCGAACTCGATCCGCTTGCGGCCGTGGTCGCCCACAAACGGCCCTTTTCGCCCCCGAATTGAGTCGATCGTATCGAGCCTCTCCATGGAGCCCATCGAGAGGGACCTATACTCGGGCCGATGCTGAGCCTTCTTCTCCCCGTCGTCGTCCTGGCGATCGTCATCGTCGTTGTGGTGATCTCCGCTCGGGACCGCCACGGTCAGGGGTTCGAGCGGATCGTGCGCTGTCGCGCCGGGCATCTGTTCACGACGACCCTGGTGCCCGGGATGTCGTTCAAGGCCGTCCGCCTGTGGAACGTCCGCTTCGAGCGCTGTCCGGTCGGGCGACACTGGTCTATCGTGGAGCGGGTTGACGAGTCGACCCTGAGCCCTGAGGAGCTGGCCGAAGCCCGCGCTCACCACGACGTGCGCATTCTCTAGCTCAGCCCGCCCAGTTCCATTCCGGGCCCATCGTCGGGGCGTGCCTCGAACCCGAGGCGTTCGTAGAAGCCGCGCTTGCCACGGGCGCTGAAGAGTTGGACCTGGAGTACGCGCGATTCCCGGCACCGGGCGATCAGACGCTTCATGATCTCCGTCCCGATGCCGTTCCCGCGCATCTCCGGTGCAACGATCACGTTCACGATGAGGGCGTGCAGGACGCCATCGGAGAGGACGAAGCCGGTGCCCACGACCTGCCCGTCATGTCGCGCGCAGATCGAGTACCAGGCGTGGGGAAGCGTTGCCGCCAGGCGGTCGGCGGCCACCTCGACGGCCTCGGTCCAGCCGCTCGACCGAAAGAGGCGCTCGAACTCCGCAGCCGTCGGCAACTCGGCCCGGTATTCGATTCCGAGGTCCTCGATGCTCATCCGGGTCGTCCCCTCCGCTTCCATCGAGCCGGCTGCCAGCCGATCTTGCTATCCGAGGTTGCCTGGCATCGATCGGGCGACGCCAGCTATCGCCGACCTGCGTGGACCGTTATGTCGACGTGTTCTTGTTCCGAGTCCGGCCCATTCCTCTCGGCTACGACATCGACGCTGAAAGGCGGAAGGTATGGGTTGCGGAACTTGCGAACCCCTTCCTCAAGCCCGTTCACGCTCCTGGCGGCTTCCACCACCGCCGCGACGTGCGAGATGATCTGGTCTCGGATGGGCGGCATTATGTCATCGGCAACCCAAAGCCTGACGGTTCTGTAGCCCTCCCACGGCCACGGCCACTCGCGCGTCGGGGTTCCCATTGCGGCACCTCTTCAGTATCGAACGCACTTGAGTCTACGACCCGCTCGTTGCTCTCCGCGGGTCTGTCTCAGCCCACGAACGCCCGCGGGTCGGGCGACTGAGGGAGGTGCCGGTATGCGCTGTATCCCAGCGTTGGAGGTCGTTGCGCCGTGCTCATCGTCGGGAGCGTCGGACGGACTCCGCGGCAGGGCTCCGGTAGACTCAACCGCCATGAACGGCGTCATCGCGCTCGTCGGCTCGGGCGAGTTCACTCCAGCCATGGACGAGGTGGACCGAGCGCTGCTTGCGGCCACCAGCCGCGGCCGGCCGTGCGTCGCGATCGTGCCGACAGCTTCGTGGCCCGACGGCGAAGCCGTCTTTCAGCGCTGGGCCGCCCAGGGCGAGGCTCACTTCGCCGCCCTCGGGGCCGTTCCTGTGCCGGTCCTCATCCATGACCGGGCGTCGGCCGATGACCCGGTGGCCGTCGCGGGCATCTCGGACGCCGACCTCGTGTACCTCTCCGGCGGCAAGCCGGGCCATCTACTGGCAATGCTCCGGGACAGCGCGGCGGGTGCCGCCNNCGCTTCCCGGGGCTGCCCGTGGGCTGGCAGGATGCTCTGGGCCTGGTGCCCCGTCTCGTGATCGTGCCCCACTACGACGCCATCCCGGAGACGCTCGTGGCCCCGCTGGTTCTTGCCGCGCCGGCGGGCGCGCTCGTCGTCGGGATCGACGAGGACACGGCGCTGGTGGGTCGCGACGGCGTGTGGCAGGTCCACGGGCGCGGCCGGGTCACGGTCTGGCGCGGACGGCGGCGCGAGCGCCACCGCGTCGGTTCGACCGTCTCATTCTGATCAGCGCCGACGAAACCCACGTCGTGTGGGCTTGTCGCCGTCCGAGATACTCGGACCGTCCGCCGGGCAAGGTGGGTCGGGACTCTCGCACGTCTGAGGCCGCGGAGGGCGTCGCCCAACCGTCGGCGCATCGGAACCGCGCCGGCGCCGAGCCGCCGGAACGCGCGTAGAATCCCAACTACCATGAGCCTCAGAAGACTGCGCGGCATCGATCCCGGAAGAATCGGCGTCTTTGCCGGGCCCCTCAACGGCCAGCCGGCCGCAATCCAGCGCGAGTTTGCGCGCGAGATGGAACGACTTGGCTACGGCACGCTCTGGTACGGGGAATCGTTCGCGCGAGAGGCGTTCGCACAGGGCGCGATCTATCTGGCCTCGACTGAGCGGCTGGTTATCGCCAGCGGCATAGCCAACATCTGGGCCCGCGACGCCGCAGCGATGGCCAACGGTGGCAGAGCCCTGGGCGAGGCCTGGCCCGGCCGCTTCATCCTTGGCCTTGGAGTCGCGCATGCGCCGTCGGTCGCGCTCAGGGGGCACAACTACGAGCGTCCATACTCCGCTATGCGCGAGTACCTCGACGCGATCGGCGCGGCGCCCTGGCGTGGACCGGAGGCGGAGTTGCCGCCGATCGTGCTGGCCGCCCTCGGGCCGAAGATGGTCGGGCTTGCCGGCGAGCGCACGGCAGGGGCATATCCGTACTTCACGACGACGNNCATCGGAGACCGCCACCTCTCCTTCTACCTGGGAGCGGCCAACTACCGAAACAACCTCCTGCGTATCGGCTGGTCCGAGGCCGATCTCGAGACCCCCGGTTCGGACGCGCTCTTCGAGGCCATCGTCGCCTGGGGCGACTTCGAACGCGTCGCCGAGAAGGTACGGGAGCGCTTCGAGGTGGGGGCCGACCAGGTGGTGCTCAATCTCGTGGCCGCAGATCCGTCCGCTTCACCGCTGGCGGAGTTGAGGCAGCTGGCCTCGCTTACGTCCATCTAGCCCAGGTTCGATCGGGCGCTGCGCCAATCTGCGCCGCGGCGACGAAGTCCGCGCCCCGCTGCCGCCGGTCGGCGACCCGTTGGAGTGGCCAAGGACAAGTCAACCTGCCCCCGCGATGGGGACCAACGGCCCCCGGTGGGGGAGCGTGGAACCGTTATGCTCTCGCGAGAATAATGCCCTGGATTGATCGTCATGAAGCAAGTGGATTCGAAGTCGGGCGCGGCGGCAGGGGGTCCGACACGGATTCGCCTCGCATGCCGAATCTGGCTGCACGACGGGAGTGAGCCCGTCTTCGGGATGGGGATCCGAGAGCTGCTCGTCCGTGTCGAGTCGACCGGATCGCTGCGCCAGGCCGCGCTCGACATGGGCATGGCATATAGCAAGGCGTGGCAGATCCTGCGTCGTGCCGAGGAACATCTCGGCTTCGCCCTGCTCGACCGACGGACCGGCGGCAGAGGGGGCGGAGGCTCGATCGTGTCCGATGAGGGCAGATTGCTTGCGGGCTCGTTCGGCGCGCTCGTCGACGATGCGGACGCGTTGCTCGACGGACTCGTCGAGAAGCACCTGTCGAGCTGGATCCACGGGGCGGACGATGCCGGCGCTGACGGGAAGTCAGGAGGCTCACCTGCCCGTGACAGTGAATAGGGCGATGGCCGTCGACACGTTCGGACGTCGCATCGATTACCTCAGGATCTCCGTGACTGATCGCTGCAACCTGAGATGCGTCTACTGCATGCCGAGCGACGGCGTGCCGTGGAAGGATCGATCGGAGCTGCTCACGTTCGAGGAGATCGAACGGCTGACGGTCGCGGCCGTGGCCGAAGGGATCTCGAAGATTCGCCTGACGGGCGGAGAGCCACTCGTTCGCAAGGGCATCGTCGATCTCGTTCGCCGTCTCGGCGCGATAGACGGCGTCGAGGCGATCGCCATGACGACCAACGGCACGCTTCTGCCGCGGATGGCAGGGGACCTGGCGTCAGCGGGGCTGGCGCGAGTCAACATCTCTCTCGACTCGCTCGATCCCGGCGACTACTCGCGGGCAACCAGAGGCGGCAGGGTCGAGGATGCCCTCGCCGGCATCGATGCGGCGTTGGCCGCGGGCATGCGCCCCGTCAAGGTGAATGTGGTGGTCGAGCGTTCGCTGAACCAGGACCTGCTGTCCTTCGCGAAGCTGACGATGGACCGTCCCTTGCACGTCCGCTTCATCGAGTACATGCCCGTCGGCGGCGGGGACGATTGCGGCATGGCCGGAGACGTGGCCGGAGACGTAGCCGGCGAGAGTGCCGGCGACTGGACGCGGGCAGGCCACGTCTCGAGCGACGAGATGCTCGCCCGCCTGGCCGTGGAGGGCGCCGCAGCCGGCCTCGGCCGGCTCGAGTTGGCCGACCGCAGCGAGACGCCGGGTGGCTGGGGGCCGGCCAGGTACTATCGATTCCGGGGCGCACAGGCCACGATAGGGGTCATCTCGCCGCTTTCGCATCGGTTCTGCGGGGAGTGCAACCGGTTGCGGCTCACGGCAGACGGCAAGCTCCGGACCTGCCTCTTCTCCGACGACGAGCTCGATGCGCGCCGAATCCTTCGCCACGGAACCGCGGCCGACCTGCGCGCGCTGATCCTCGCGGCGGTGGCTGCGAAACCTGAATCTCACAACATGCGGATCGGTACCGTTCGCCGGATGTCACAGGTTGGAGGCTAGGCAGTGGGCGATCAGGATCTCTCCCATCTCGATGAGAATGGCGCCGCGCGAATGGTGGATGTGGCGGGGAAGGCGGCCACGCACCGCACCGCGGTTGCCGGCGCAGTAATACACATGCGCCGCGAGACGCTTGCGATGATTGTCGAGGGGCAAGTCCCAAAGGGCGACGCGTTCGCGGTGGCTCGTGTGGCCGGCATCATGGCGGCGAAGAAGACGGCCGACCTCATTCCGCTGTGCCATCCGCTGGCGATCACCCATGCGAGCGTCGATTTCGAGCCCGTCGGTGACGGCATACGAATCCGCGCCACAGTGGAGACGAACGACGTCACGGGTGTCGAGATGGAGGCGCTGACGGCGGCGGGAGTGGCCGCGCTCACCCTGTACGACATGTGCAAGGCGGTCGATCGGGGTATGACCGTCGACGGGCTGGGCCTCCTGCTCAAGGAGGGTGGGAAGTCGGGTCGGTGGATCCGGGAAGAGGGCCTGTAGACGATGACGCTGCCCGACCCGGGAGTAGTCCGATCGGTCAACCTGAGCGCGAGGAGGACGGTGCGCAAGACGCGCGGTGACACGGGCAGGCTCGTCTTCGATCGGGGGTTCGGGGGGGATGCCCACGCCGGAGACTGGCACCGCCAGGTTTCTCTGCTCGCTCAGGAATCGATCGACAAGATGGTGGCGGAAGGGCTCAGCGTCGGCCCCGGCGACTTCGCCGAGAACATCACCACGTCCGGAATCGACCTCCTCTCGCTGCCGGTCGGCAGCTTGGTCAGGATCGGGGGTTCCTCGGAGCTCGAGATCAGCCAGATCGGCAAGATCTGCCACACGAAGTGCGCGATCTACTACCAGGCCGGCGACTGCGTCATGCCCCGGGAGGGTCTCTTCGCGGTGGTGCGGGCCCCGGGCGAGGTGCGAGTCGGCGATCGTATCGAGGTTCTATCGTTGGGAGACGGGACGTGCGACCGGACGCCGGCCTCGGCGATCGCGGAGTTCGAGGCGGAGAAGGCGGCCGAGGCTGCCGCGGATGCCGGACCTGCGCCGGTCGTCGGGCACGAGCGACCGAAGCCTGCCGCTGGACGAGTCAGGGCCTCCTGAGACGTCGGTTCGCCCGGACCTCCGTGAGGCGATCGAGTCGTCCCGACAACCAGCCGACACGGGCGCCCTGCCGATCGTCGAATTCCGGCACATATGGCTTGATGTCGAGCAGCGGCGTCCCGTCGAGCATGTCCACGTCCTCGATCTCGAGGGTGCAGCCATGAATCGCCACCAAACGAACGGTGGAGATTCCGAGCGGGTTGGGTCGTGCCGGCGAACGCGTGGCGAATACTCCGTGCGGCGCGTCGTCGAGGAACGGAGTGACCACCAGCCGTGCCCTGCCGATCTCGTGGAGGTGATACAGAAGGGTCAGGTGGCTGAACCCGTCGAGATCGAGCAGGCCGGGCTCGAACCCGGCCGTGAGGTCGATCGAGCCTCGGACGCCGAGCGCAGCCGTCGGTTGGATCGGCATGCCGTCGACTTCGGTGAACGGCGTGTGGACGATGCCGATCGGGCGGTACGTTACCGTCTCGAGACGGTCAGTCATCCACGCCGATCATCACCTCGGTCGACTTGACCACGGCGACGACGCGCCTCCCCGGTGCCAGGCCGAGCCGTCTGGCCGACTCGGCCGTGATCGCCGCCACGATCTCATTGCCGCCGGCCACCTCCACGACGACCTCGGTCATGACCTGCCCTTCGGTCACCGCCTTCACGGTGCCCGGGAGCTGGTTGCGAGCGCTCAGTTTCATGGGCGTGCTTCTCCAAGTCGACCGCTGCGGGACCGTCTGGGTCGACTCGCGGCGGAGGGTCGGTTCCAAGTGTAGGGGGCGTGTCAGGGTTTCCCCCGGCGCGGAATGGAGCGCGCCGTCAGCCAAGACTGCGCAGGTCGAGCGCGCGCCCCCAGTGAAGCATTCGAACCGCGACCAGGACGCCCAACGCCGCGAGGACCAGGATCGCCGCGGCGGCGATCGACGCATCGAGATTGCCCCCCTCGAACTCGCCGTAGACGACGAGCGGGAGCGTTTGGGTCCGCCCTTCTATGTTGCCGGCGAACATGATGGTCGCGCCGAACTCACCGAGCGCACGAGCCCAGCTCATGACGACTCCCGCCGCGAGGGGGCTTGCAGCCAGTGGGACCGTGATGTGGCGGAAGACCTCGATCTCCGAGGCGCCGTCGACCCGCGCGGCGTCTTCCAGGTCCGGTGCGACGCCTGCTATCCCGGTTCGTGCCGAACGTACGAAGAACGGCGCCGAGACGAACGTCTGGGCCAGGATGACCGCGACGGTGGTGAATGGAATCTCGATCCCGACCGCATCGAGCGCTCCGCCGAGCAGGCCGCGCCTGCCCAGAACGAGTAGCAGAGCGAGGCCCGCCACGGACGGCGGCAGGACGAGCGGGAGGTCCACGAGCGCCTCGACCAGCCAGGAACCCCGGAACCGATGCCGAGCCAGGACGTAGGCGAGGGGCAGGCCGAAGGTTACGGTGAGGACGAGGCTTATCGCCGTCGTCGTGAGGCTCAGGTCGAGGGCCGACAGGACGACCTGAGCGGTCAGGGCATTTGCCAGCGAGCCGTCGAAGACAGACCGCGCAACGAGGACCGCGACCGGCAGGCCCAGGAACGTCGCCGATAGACCGGCAAGGGCGAAGAGGGACCTGGTGCCCCAGCCGCCTCCCGCCAACGTGCCGTGGGCCGCAGAACGCTCCGGCACGGGGGCGGTGCGGCCCGGTCGGTCCACGGGTGGTTCGGTCAGGGTGCCGGGAGGAAGCCGAACGAGGCCAGGATTGCCTGGCCGTCAGGGCCGGCGAGCCAGGTCAGGAACGCTCCAGCAGCGCTCACGTTCGCGGACGCCTTGACCACCACTCCGGAATAGGTGGCCGGCACGTTCGCTGCGACCGGGATCGGGACCGTCGTGACCTGCGTGGAGGTCTTTGCGTCGGTCACGTAGACGATGCCGGCATCGCCTTCGCCCAGGGCGATCTGGGACACGACCGCGGACACGTTGTCCTGCTTCGAGACTATGTTCGCGGTGTACTTCGCCACGAAATCGGCCGGGTAGCCGGGCTGCTTGGCGAGGTTCGTTACGAGCTGGGCCGCGTACTTGGCGATCGGCACGGTGTCGCCGCAGGTGACGATCTTGACGCCGTTCCTGGCCAGGTCGGCTGGAGTCTGTATGCCGGCCGGGTTGCCCAGGGGGACGATCACGGTGAGGAGGTTACCGGCGAACTTCGTGACGCCCCCGGCCGCCAGGCCCTTGTCGACCAGCTTCTGCGGGTTCGCGGTGTCCGCCGACAGGAAGACGTCCGCTGGAGCACCCTGCTCGATCTTGGTCTCGAGCGCCGTCGACGAGTCTGTCGAGATGGTCAGAATCGTGCCCGGGCTGGCCGCCTCGTATACCGTCTTCACCTTGGCCAGGACCGCGTTCAGCGACGACGCGCCGTAGATCGTCAGGCTGGCGGGCGCCGCGGTCGCGGGTGCGCCGGTGGCCGGCGTCATGCTGGCAGGCGCGACCGTGGCCGGCGCGGCGGTCGACGCCGGCAGGCTCGGCATCGGCGTGGCGCTGCTCGAGCAGCCCGCTACGACGAGGGCGAGGGCGGTGATGAGCGCAACCAGACGGCGTTTCATTCGCGCGTTTCCTTGGTAGAGGGGATTTCCAACATGACATTGGTGGACTTCACGACGCACACGACCTCGTCGCCGACCTTCAGACCAAGCTCGATCACGGCCTCGGCGGTCAGCAGGCTCACCAACCGGTGCGGGCCGGCCATGACTTCGACGACGGCGGCGACGCCGTCGCGTTCGATGCGAGTAACGACGCCGGGGAACCGGTTGCGCGCCGACTGGGCCACGATCGGGCGATCGACTCTGGTGCGCCGCCTCTCATCGAGAAGTCGGGACACCTCTGCGACGGCGACGACACGCTGCCCGCCGGCCGAGCGCTCCATCCTGATGGTGCCGTCGCCGCCCCATCGCCTGAGGGTTTCGATGGATATGCCCAGCATCTCGGCGGCCTGACCGACGCGGAGACTCGCGGACCGGTTTGGTTGGTTCGAGCTCATACCTAGGAAGTCTAAACGATAATCGATGATCTAGCTAGGTAGTCTCAAACTCTCGCAAGGTATGTGGTCGGATGAGCGGCACATCCCGATGGCCGAGCGGGGCATTCGCCTCGGCGCAGCGGTCCCGCATGCGGCGGCGTTGCCGAGGGCGGCCACCGGCCCGAGCCATCTAGCGTGGCTCGGTCATCAACCTCGACGGTCCGGGCCCGTCTCCGGCCTTGACTCGTGTTCGAAAGGTCCGGCGACCGTCACCAGGGCGTGGTCGAGTATGGGCTCGAGAGCAGCCAGCGAGTCCAGGGCTCCGCGCGGGCTGCCGGGAAGGTTGACGATCAGGCAGCGATTCAGTATTCCCGCCACTGCGCGGCTCAAGTAGGCGTACGGCGTCGACCGCCCGCCCTCGAACCTCATCAGCTCGGGAATGCCCGGCACTTCGTACGCGATGACGGCCAGCGTTGCCTGGGGAGTCACGTCGCGCGGCGTCAGCCCGGTGCCGCCCGTGGTCAGGATCAGATCGTGGTCACCCGCGGCCGCGACCAGCAGGTGCTCTATCTGACGCTGCTCGTCCGGCACGACCGCCCGGTCGACGCCAAAGCCGAGATCGCGCAGTCGCCGGTCCAGGCCGTCGCCGCTGGCGTCCTGGCGAACCCCCGACGCGACGCCATCGCTCACGGTCACGACGAGTGCGAGGCCGCGCTCGTGGGCTGGACCTCCAGAGTGCTCGCGGGCGACGAGGGCGTGCTCGTCAGCGACACGGGCGGGTCCCTCGGATCCGCCCGCGCCCTGGGGACCGTCTGGGTTCGGGGCCGCGTCGCGGTCGTTCCTGGTCACGCGCGAAGCCATCTGATCTCCACTTCCGCTCCTGGTTCGAGCCGCTCGACGGCTTCCGGCACGATTGCGAGAGCGTCTGCCACGGCCATGGCGCTGAGAACGTGGCTGCCCTGGTGACCCGCCACGCGCACCCGCAGCCGGCCCTGAGGGTCGCGAATGGGCGAGCCGTACCCGTCGCGGACGACCGTTACGCGCAGGTAGCCGCGCCGACCGGCGGCCTTCTCGAGTCGGCCCTCGGTGACGGCCCGATCCACCCGGGCCGTTGGCGCAGGCAGACCGCTCAGGCGTTGCAGCGCCGGGCGGACGAACAGCTCGAACGTGACCAGGGCCGACACCGGGTTGCCGGGCAGGCCAAAGAGCAGAACCCGTCGTCCGTCGCCATCGCGGGGGCTGGATCGGCCGAAGGCGAAAGGCTTGCCCGGCTGGATGGCTACGCGCCACAGCTCGACTTGCCCGAGCGCCTCGAATGCCGTCCGGACGATGTCGTACGGACCCAGCGATACGCCGCCGCTGACGATCAGCAGGTCCGAGCCTTCGATGGCCGGTCGCAGGGCACGCAGGATCGACTCGAGCGAATCGCCGGCGATTCCGAGGTCTGCGGCCCGGGCTCCGGCGTCGCTGCACATTGCCAGCAGGCCGGGCCGGTTCGCGTCGGGGATGCCCGATTCGCCGAGCTCCTGTCCGGCGAGTCGCAGTTCGTCGCCGGTGGAGAGCACGCCTGCCACCGGCCTGCGATGGACACGCAGAGAGTCGACGCCCACGGCCGCTGCCAGCGCGATCTGAGCCGGCCCGACTCGTCTGTGGGGTTCGAGGAGCAGCATCCCGGCGCGAACGTCCTCACCTCGCCGGCGAATGAAGGCGCCAGGCTCGACGGCGGCGGTCACCAGGCACGCATCCGGCAATGGCTCCAGGGCCCGGAACCCGAGGGCGCGAGTCGACCCGGCAGGGGCCGGCTCGACTCGCGCCGGCTCGACGCGGGCGGCTTCGCCGATAGCCGAATCGGCTCCCTCTTCGGCGACGATCGTCGTTTCCACGGGCACCACTGCGTCGGCGGACGGTGGCATTGGGGCCCCGGTAGCGATGCGGACGGCGCATCCGGGCGGTACGTCCACGTGCGGCGAGCCGCCCGCCCGCACGTCACCAACTACGCGCAGCCGGATCGGGGCCGTCGCCGTCGCCCCGGCCACGTCGGCGGCATGTACGGCGAATCCGTCCATGGAGCTGTTGTCCCAGGGCGGCAGGTCGACGGCGCTGCGGATGGGCTCTGCGAGGGCCCGGTCGAGGGCCTGGGCGAGCGGCACGTCCTCGACGGGAAGCGGCGATCCGACCGCTTCCAGGAGCCGATCCTGCGCCTCTTCGACACTCAGCATGGGTTCGGGCCTGTCCGCCACCTGTCGCCGTGCCTCCTGCAGGACAACTCACCCTCCCCGGCCGTCAGGCGACCACCCCGCGCACATCCCGATACAAGCCCCGCCGCCACCTCTTGTCGATCATGTCACCGATGCACCGGTCCAGGAGGTCGGCGAACTCAGAATCCAGAATGTGCAGGTCGCAGGCAATGAGATCGAGGTTTGGGTTGCTGGGAGTGAGGTGCTTCTGCAGCACGGACAGCATCAGCGTCGCGCGTTGCGACCAGATCGGCTGCGACGGATCGGGCAGCCAGGTTGGCCCGTCGCCGTTGCCCTCGGCCCAGCCCCGCTGAAGCGTGGCCAGATCCTGACTCTGGTCGTAGGCGGAC
Source organism: Chloroflexota bacterium (assembly GCA_003165675.1). GTDB lineage: Bacteria > Chloroflexota > Limnocylindria > Limnocylindrales > CSP1-4 > Fen-1039. The sequence goes on along the minus strand of PMNU01000059.1, from coordinate 7,525 downwards.
CAGCCGCGCATCGGAATGATGAAAGCCGTTGGCCCGCGCGTGTCGTTGAGCTTCCGGGCGATCTCGAGGGAGACGCGCTCCACCTCTTCCAGCGTCGGCAGCATGATCGTCACCGAGTCGTTGTGCCGGTATGGCAACCCGGTGCCCAGGTAGGACTTGCGCCGCTCCTGCTTGACGTCGTCGAGATACTCCGGTGCCACCGTGTGGAGCGGACCGAGCGCGGCCTGGTCCAGGCCTCCCGGCACGACCACTTGCGGGATGCCCATCTCACTCGCCGCTGTCAGGCGGTCGCCCTCCCACGTCTTTGGAGTTCCGTACACGCTGCCGAACAGGTTGTTCATGAGTTCCGCGGGCGTGATGTCGATGATCGCCTTGATCAACCCCGAGCGGATCAAGTCCTCCATCGTGGCGCCAGCGCCCACGGCGTGGAAGATGGAGGCATCCCAGCCCCTGGCTTCCATGAACTCCGCGCACCGCCGAACGGTCGGCGTCGTGGTGCCGTATGACGTAAGCGCGACCAGCGGCCTGGAGCCGGGCGGGACCTCGGGGACGCGCGCCATCGCGACGACGGCCGCAGCCGCGTTGGCCACGGCCTTGTGAGTGACGATGTTGATCCCCTGCTCGGCGGTGGGATTGGAGATGTAGATGTCCTTGTTGCCGAGCCACATGCTGACGTCGCTCGACGCCATGTCGGTGAGCATGACCTTCGGGACGCCAAAAGGCAGCGCCCGCATGATCCGGGTCGCGGTTGTGGTCCCGACCGAACCGGCCCACGAGATGATGCCGTCGCACCTGCCCCCGGCGTGGAGCTCGAGGATCTTGACGGCCCCGGCGCGACCGACGAGGTCGATCGCGATTGCCCGCGGCGCGGAGAAGACTTCCTCGACCCGTGTCCCGGTCGAGGCCAGGACCTCCTCAAGGGAGATGTCGGCCCAGTCGACGGATGCGCCCAGGCTGATGTCCATGATGATCGGTTCGCCGCCTTGCTCGGCGACCTGCTCGGCCAGGTACCTGATCTCGGCGCTCTTCGTGTTGCACATTCCGGCGCAGACGATCGTTGGTTTGCTCATCTTTCGACAACCTGCTCGAGCATCGTTCTGAGAATCTCCGGCCACCTGGAGTCGACGCTGCGGTTCCCGCCGCGAGCGTTCTCTTAGTAGGATGACGCGCTTTTGAGCCGGCGTCATGAAGCGGGCTGGCAGGAGCCCGACCGCGACGCGGCTCGGCGCGAATCGCTCNNTCGCGGTGAAGGACCTCATCGAGACCCTTGCCGCCTGGCGGGCCGGGGGAGCCGAGGTGGGTCGGGCTGTCGTCGTCCGTACGTTCGGGTCCGCACCGCGTCCGGAGGGCGCGGTCATGCTTGCGACTGCCGACGGCCGGATCGCCGGCTCGGTCAGCGGCGGCTGTGTCGAAGGGGCCGTGTTCGAGGAGATAGCACAGGCCCGAGCAACCGGCCGGTCACGGGTGGTCCGCTACGGCATAACCGACGAGCAAGCCTGGGACGTGGGGCTCGCCTGCGGGGGCACGATCGACGTGCTGATTCAGCCCTCGGTGGGCGAGGCTGTCGAGGCCGCGGCGAGAGGCGCGGCGACCGCCGGCGCGACGAGCGGTCGGGCCGTTGTCACGCCGCTCCCCGTCGATTCGCCGGGGCCCGAAGCCGGCCCACATCCTCCCGGCGAAGGCGAGCCGCCGGCGCCTGTGTTCGTCGCGTGGGAGGACGGGCACCTCGACGGTTCCATTGGCGACCCGACGGCGGACGCCGAGCTGATCCGGCTGACGCTCGAATCGCTGGCGAGCGGAACCTCCCGAACAGTCGAACTCGCAGATCGATCGTTCTTCATCGAAGCCTTTCCGACTGAGCCGAGGCTCGTCGTGGTCGGAGCGGCCCAGATCGCGATCCCACTGGTCTCGATCGCCCGCACCCTTGGGTACGAGACGATTGTCATCGACGGCCGGCCGGCATTCGCTACCCGGGAGCGGTTCCCCGACGTCGATCGGCTTCTGGTGGGCTGGCCCGACGAGGTGGCGGACGNNCGCGGCTGCCGGTACGTCGGCGCGATCGGGTCGCGCAAGAGGGTTGTGAGCCGACGAGAACGTCTCCTCGCTGCCGGCGTTCGGCCTGAGGACTTCGAGAGGCTGCGCAGCCCGGTGGGCCTGGACCTCGGCGGGCGTGCGCCGGCCGAGATCGCGCTCGCGATCATGGCCGAGATCGTGGCCTTGCGCTATAGCGGAACAGGGTCGGTCTTGCGCGACAAGGCACGTGCTGCGGCCAACCCCGAGTCTTCGGTCGTCCCCCCTGCGTCCGTTTCCGGCGACTGATGGAACCTGGCCGGGCGGCCGCAGTCGTGCTGGCGGCGGGCGCCTCGTCTCGGTTCGGGCGTCCAAAGGCTCTGGCACTACTATGGGGCCGCCCTCTGCTCCAGCACGTGCTCGACGTCGTGGCGTCGGTTGGGCTTGCCGAGGTCGTCGTGGTGCTCGGCCACGATGCGGACGAAATCGAACGGAACCTGCGGTGGCGGTCTGAACGTCGCGTCCCGAATCCGGATCCGGACGCCGGCCTGTCCAGCTCCCTTCGCATCGGGCTGGAGAGCCTGAGCCCGACCAGCCAGGCGGCCCTGATTCTGCTCGGCGACCAGCCGCTGTTGCGGGCGGAGGTAATCGAGCGCCTGCTGGCCGCGTTCACATCGACGGCTCAACCCGTTGCCGTGCCTCGATACCGGGGCGGCGGCGGTCCAAACCCGGTGCTCATCGGGCGAGCGGCATGGTCTCTCGCCCGGGAAACCCGCGCGGATCGCGGGCTCGGGCCGGTCCTGCGCAACCACCCGGAACTCGTCGTCGAAGTGGATGTGGAGGGATCCAACCCCGACATCGACACGCCTGAGGACCTTGCGGCCGTGGAGGCTTCGCCGGGCCAGACCGATCGGTGAGTCTCGGGTCTGTCTGAGGCAGGCTTGCGCCCTATCCGGTACGCTAGGCGTGGCCCATCGAGGCGAGCAGGAGCCACCGTCCGGCGCCCGCTCCGCGGCAATTCACCGCACTCTCAGGCGCCGCGCCCCCAGAGGAGAACTGACACGTACGCCGAGCGCTCTCTTCCGATCGCCTCCCTGCCGAACCTGCGCGACGTTGGCGGCCTGGCGACCGCCGACGGCCGGCGAATCAGAACGGGCCTCCTGTACCGTTCCAGCGCTCTGGACCAGCTGAGCGGTGCGGACGCGGTAGAGCTGGGCCGGCTGGGTATCAGGACGATCTACGACTTCCGGACGGAAGCCGAGCGGGCGGCGCGGCCCGATCGACTGCAGCCGGGTATGCGATACGTAGCCGCCGACGTCGTGGGCGGTCTGGCAAAGCACGCACCCGGCGACATCATGGCGTCGATGCGCAATCCCACCCTCGCTTATGAGGCCTTCGGGAATGGGAAGGGCACGGCGCTATTCGTCGCCCATTATCGGGAGTTCGTCAGCCTCGACAGCGCACGTCGCGCCTTCGGACGAGTCTTCAGCGAGGTCACCGACGAACGGTACCGACCGGCCCTGATCCACTGCATGGGGGGCAAGGATCGGACCGGCTGGGCGGCGGCCTCGCTGCTACTCCTGCTGGGCGTTCCCGAGGATGAGGTCATGGCCGACTTCCTCGCCAGCAACGGTTACCTGAAGCCGATGTTCCAGTCGTTCCTCGACGACTTCGAGGCCCGCGGCGGCGATCCGCGGCTCATAGCCGACTTCCTATGGGTCCGGCCCGACTATCTGGAGGCCGCCCTCGACGAGGTGCGCCGATCGTTCGGGACGATCGAGGGGTACTTCAGCGATGGCCTGCGGCTGGACGAGGGGCGTCTGCAAGACCTTCGCGCGGCCTTCCTCGACGGTATCTGAAGGTGCCGTGATCCCGACTCAGCGTTGGGACGGGCGTCGCGCGTCGCTCAGGGCACGATTACGATCTTGATCGCGCCGCTCTTGGGATCGTTGAACGTGGCAAGCGCCTGGTCGTAATGGCTCAACGAGAAGCGGTGGGTGACCATCTCGTGGGCTCGCATCCGGCCCTGCTCCACCAGAGGCATCACCCGACGCATCTCGCCGGCACTCGCGCGGCAGCCGACGATCTCGAGTTCGTCCAGGACGAGCTTTTGCATCGCTATCTCGACGCCCACGGTCGGGATTCCCACGGCCGCGCACCGCCCGCCGCGGCGAAGCATGCCGAGCGCCCACTGCACCGTCACCGGCACGCCGGCGCACTCGAGGACTACGTCGACACCCAGGCCGCCGGTCATGGCGCGAACCGCCTCAACCGGATCTGTCGCGCCCGGATCGACCGTCTCGAAGCCGAGTTCCGCCGCCTTCGCCCGACGACCCGCGTTGGGCTCGACCACGATGACTCTGGAGGCGCCGCGGATGAGCGCCGCGTCTCCTGACAGGAGTCCGATCGCGCCGCCACCTGTGATGGCTACGGCGTCGCCGGGGGCAATTCCGCCGCGGTTGGCGACGTGGAGCGCGATAGAGGCGGGGTCGATGATCGCTCCGTCCTCGAAGCTGATCCCGTCCGGGAGCTTGAAGACGGTCTTCACGCCCTGGACGACGTACGTCGCGTCCGCGCCCTGGTAGTTGTGTCCGTACTGCTTGTGCAGCCCCGGCTTGCCGTAGTTCTCGCAGAGGTTGTAGTGACCTTCGACGCACTTCTGGCAGAAGCCGCAGGCATCGTGCGACGTGCCGGCGATGCGGTCGCCGATTCTCCAGCCATACAAGTCTGCACCGGGCCCCAGGGCTACGATCTCGCCGGCCCACTCATGCCCCGGGATGAACGGGAAGCTGAGCGGCCAGAACCCCGGATAGTCGCCCCGGACAAGGTGCGCGTCCGTACCGCAGATCGAGACCGCTCGAACCCGCGCCAGCACTTCGTTCGGGCCCGGTGTCGGGGTCTCCACATCCTGGATCTCGACGACGTTGGGCTTGAGGACGACGAGAGCCTTCATGGTCGGAGACACGTGGGGCACGGAAGCTTCCTCCCTATACGATGGCCAGGGGATCGACCATCGAGCCCGTGGCGCCGCGGATCTTGAGTGGCAGAGCAACGAACAGGAACTCGTAGACACGGTCTCGAGCGAGGGCCTCGAGGTCGAGGCTCTCCATGATGTGAATGCCGTTGTCGATGAGCAGCAGNNGTCTCGGTGTCGGTCCCGGTTGCGACGACACCGCGCTGCAGGAGCCACCGCGCTGCCGAGATGTCCGGCCCGGCCGTCTTGTGGGCGGCCATCCGTTCGGCGTCCGGCCACAGGCCCATGTAGCCGGTGCGAATGAGGACCACATCCCAGGGCTCGACGGTCACGCCCTCTGCGGCGCAGATCGCGTCCATCTCGGCGGCGTCGATCGGAGATCCCTTCGGCAGGCAGTCGAGACCGCGGTACCCGGGTGCATCGAGCAGAACGCCACGGGTGAAGAAAGGCGGCATCTTCGCAGCGTCGCCGTACGTCGGCCCGAAGTCGGTCAGGTGGTCGTCGGCACGGCCGCCGCCGTACCAGTGCGAGTCGTCGCCGACCGTCATGTGGGCCAGTGCGTCGATGTGGGCCCCCGAATGCGAAGTCGCCATCACGTATTCGGCCATGTAGCCGAGGCCGGCGTCGTTGATGGGGCCCCAGGGCTTCGCGCCCGTGACGCGGATGCCGCGCGGGGTGCGGTAGTTGAGGACCTGAAACGGCGGATGACCCGGGAACAGCGGCATGCCGGGGTAGCGCGCCGCAGCGAGTGAGTAGGTGCGACCTTCGCGCACCAGCCGGGCGGCCTTGACCATCCGCTCGGGCGGCAGCTTCCCGATCGGGCCGACCTCTGTCCTCTCGCTCATGCTGCTACCTCCTCTCCTCGGCTGCCGGTACCGCCCGCTCCTGGAGCGCCCGCCAGACGCGTTCGGGTGTGAGCGGCAGGTCGCGGATTACCGCGCCCGAAGCGTCGCGCACGGCGGCCGCAACCGCCGGGGCCACGCAGAGCAAAGCTCCCTCGCTCATCCCCTTCGAGCCGTACGGACCGGGCCCGTCTCCGTTCTCCACCGTTTCGCTGTGCAGCTCCAGCGGAAGATCCATGCTCGTCGGGATCCGATAGTCGATCGCGCCGAGGTTACGGATCCGCCCCGAGTCGTCGAAGATGTAGTGCTCCATGAGTGTATGGCCGAGACCCTGGATCGCCGCACCCTCGTCCTGCATCCGGACCTGGAGCGGGTTCAGGGCCTTGCCGACGTCGGAGACGGTGACGTGCCGCACGATCGTGACGTCGCCGGTTCCCTCGTCTACCTCGGCCTCAACGGCGGTGCAGTTGAACTCGAAGAACGCGGGCGCCCCGCCCAGAGGATGGTCGGGTTCGGCTTCCTTGCGGGCCTCTCCATTTCCGACCAGCTCGCCACCTAGCTTGCCAAGGCCGGGCTTGAGCACCTCGAGGATCGTCAGGACCCGGTCGGGCAGTTTGGCGGTTCCTCTTTCGACGGTGATCTGCGTCTCGTCGACGCCGTGGAGTCGGGCGGCCATCGCCCGGATCTGAGACTGGATCGACCGGCAGGCCATGAGGACGGAATTGCCCATGAGCACTGTGGATCTGCTGGCTGACGTCTGCTGGTCGTACGGAACGACCGCAGTGTCGCCCATGACGACGGCTATCGCCTCGAGTGGCGCGCCCAGTTCCTCCGCCGCGATCTGGGCGAAGATCGTTCGAGCGCCCTGGCCCATGTCCGAAGTGCCGGCGAAGACGATGACGCTGCCGTCGGCAAGGAGCCGGACAGTGGAGTAGGAGAGGCCGGTCGTCGGTCCCGACTTGATGCCGACTGCGATGCCGCGCCCGTGACCCGGGGCGAGAGGCTTGTCCCATCCAACCAGCTCGGCGGCGCGGCGCACCGATTGTTCCCAGTCGCCATCGGCCGGCGTATCGAACGGGATGAACGCGTCGCCCTTTCGCGCGAGGTTGCGGAGTCGAATCTCGAGCCTGTCGATGCCGAGAGCGCGGGCCCCCTCATCGAGGTTCGACTCGACGGCCCAGTTGACCTGGGGGTTGCCGAAGCCACGAAACGCCGTCGACGGCAGGGTGTGCGACAGGATGCTGCGCGCGAGGATCCGCACCGCGGGCACGTTGTACGGACCGGCTGCGGGGTAGCTGCCCTTGCCGACCACACGGTCGGCGATGTCCACGTACGCCCCGATGAGGTAGTCAGCCTTGATGTCCTGAAAGACGAGCGCCCCGTCCGAGTCGAAACCGGTTCGGACGAGGACCTCGCACGCCGCGCGGCGGACAGCCTGGAACGTCTCCTCGAGACTGAGGATCAGGCGAACCGGCCGGTCGACCTTGAGGGCCGCGAACGCCACGAGGGGTTCGTACTTTGTGTGCTGCTTCCCGCCGAAGCCGCCGCCGGGGTCCGGCGCGTAGACGCGGACCTTCGAGAGCGGCAGACCGAGGACCTTTGCCAGGATCTTCTGCAGCCAGTTCGGATGCTGGATGGAGCTCCAGATCGCGATTCCATCGCCGTCGGGCGCGGCCATGTAGGCATGGGGCTCGATCGC
>PMNU01000086.1:3947-5278 GCA_003165675.1 Chloroflexota bacterium | reverse complement strand
GCACCGGCGGTCGAGGCCAAGTAGTAACGACGCGACCCTCGACTCCCCGGGCGCCTATGGCGACCAGGGGCGGCGGGGCTTCCGCCGGGATCGGCCCGGCACGAAGCCACTTCCCAAGACAGAACGACAAGACCGTCGCCTCGCCGGCGACGGTCTTGTCGTTGCTCGTCTACTCGGACAGTCCCGACCGCGGACGTGAAGCCTGGGCATCTCGTTCGCGATAGGCACCGCCCGTCGACTCGGGCCACTGGCGAGCTGTCGCTGACCGCTACGCGGTCGCTAGACTGTGCGGGCTGGGGCGCGCGTTGCGGCTGAGGACTTGCCAGGCCGGTACGCGCTAAGTCGCTGAGAGAGGGAAGCCTCGGATGACAACCCGCATTCGAGCACCCTGGGGTACCGCGGGTAGCGGTAAGCATCCGAGACTGCGGCTCTTGCGGCCTCTGCGCGCGAGCTGCCCCGGCCCGGCGGGCCTGCTGCTCGCCATCGCGATCGCCGGCTGCTCCGGAGGCTCGACCGCGGGATCGCCGACCGCCGTCCCAACCCCCACAGCCGCGCCCAGCCCGAGATCCAGGCTGAGTCTCACGCCGATTCCCACGCCGATCCTCGCCCCCACGCCCGGCTTCAGCGAGACCGGCTCGATGGCCACCGCCCGCGAGTTCCATACCGCGACGTTGCTATCCGACGGCCGCGTCCTCATCGCCGGAGGGACGAATCGCGACTACCTCACCTCGGCCGAGCTGTATGACCCCAGTACCGGCACCTTCAGCCCCACCGGCTCGATGACCACCGCTCGCTCAAAGGATGCCGAGGAGATGCCAACCGCGACGTTGCTCTCCGACGGCCGCGTCCNNNNTCGGCCGAGCTGTATGACCCGGCGACCGGCACTTTCAGCCCCACCGGCTCAATGACGACCGCCCGCTTTGACCATACCGCCACGTTGCTGTCCGACGGCCGCGTCCTCCTCGCCGGAGGCCAGCATGGTCTCTTCGCCTCGGTCGAGCTGTACGACCCGGCGACCGGCACGTTCAGCGCGGCCGGCTCCATGACTACCGCCCGCGAGTACAACTCCGCGACGTTGCTCTCCGACGGCCGCGTCCTCATCGCCGGAGGCCGCGTGCTCGGCGCGACGATCTACTGCGACGACCCCTCGGGGCCCAAGGACGTTGCCTCAGCCGAGCTTTACCGGCCCTAGCTGTCGATGCGCCAGCCTGGCGCCGAGAGCTACCGGGCGACGGCGGCCCCGGCGGTCTGCTCGATGCGAGCCAGCAGCGACTTCCAGGCGGCAGCGAACGATTCCACGCCCGCTTCCTGGAGACGGCGCGCCAGGTCCG
>PMNU01000086.1:0-3894 GCA_003165675.1 Chloroflexota bacterium | reverse complement strand
AGGGCCTCGATGTACAGCACGTCCGAGGCGGTCTTGTCCTTGGTGCCGGTGCTGGCCCACAGCAGCCGCTGCGGTCGGGCGCCTTCGTTCATGAGCCGGCCCCAGCGGTCGCCGTGGATCAGCTCGGTGTAGGCGTTGTAGGTCATCTGGGCCGTGGCGACGCCGAGCTTGAGATGGAGGTCGGCCGGGAGGTCGCCGGCCAGCGGGCCGTCCCAGCGGCTTACGAAGACGGATGCCACCGACGGCACGTACGGATTGAGCCCGGCTTCGACGCGGCGTTCGATGGCCCGCGTGTAGGCCTCGGCGGCGGCCGCGTACTGCTCCGTCGAGAAGAGCAGGGTCACGTTCACCGGTACGCCGGCGTAGATCGTCTGCTCGATCGCCTTGAGGCCGGCCGCCGTGCCGGGGATCTTGATGAAGAAGTTGGGCCGGCCGGCCAGGGCGTGGAGCCTCGTGGCATCGGCCGCGGTCGTGGCCGAATCGTCGGCCAGGAGCGGCGAGACCTCGAGCGAGACGAACCCGTCGACGCCGTCGGTCCGGTCGAAGGTCGGCCGGAACAGGTCGGCCGCCCGACGCAGGTCGTCCAGCGCCAGGTCGAAGAAGATCTCCTCCGTCTTTGCGCCGCCCGCGGAAAGTCGCCGAATCTGCTCGTCGTAGTCCGATGAACCGCCGATCGCCTTGTCATAGATCGACGGGTTGGAGGTCAGGCCCGTCACCGAGAGCTCGTCGATGTAGTGCCGCAGCTTGCCGCTGTCCAGCAGCCCTCGGGTGATGTTGTCGAGCCAGACGCTCTGCCCAACCAGGCCGAGCTTTGCAGTCCGGTTCATGTTGCCTCCAGTCTGCGGCCTACCTCAGCCGTTCAGCAGGTCGCCGCGAAATGCGTCGGCGTCCTGCAGCCGACGCCGGAGCGCGTTCAGGAACCGTGCCGCAAGCTCGCCGTCAACGAGCCGGTGGTCCGATGTCAGTGTCAGCTTCATTATCTGCCGAATGCCGATTCCGTCGCCGACGGCGACCGGCGTCGGCACGACGCTCGAGACCGCGAGTATCGCCGACTCCCCGGGGTTGATGATGGCGCTGAACTCGTCGACGCCGAGCATCCCCAGGTTCGAGATGGTGAAGGTGCTGCCGGTCAGGTCGTCCGGGGTCAGGATCCCGTTGCGGGCACCCTCGGCCAGTTCCGCCGCCCGGCGATGCAGCGCGTCGAGAGAGAGGCGGTCGGCGTCGCGGATGACGGGCACCGCCAGGCCGTCGGGGAGAGCCACGGCCAGGCCCATGTGGACGCGCCGGCGCGGCCAGACCGAGACGCCGTCGGTGCGCGAGTTGACGTCGGGGAATTCCGCCAGCGTTTGAGCCGTGGCGGAGACGACGAAGTCGGTGACCGATAGCGCGGTGCCGGCGGCCTTGAACTCGGTCCGCAGGGCGAGGACGCGGGTCATGTCGACGGCGACCGTGACCGTGAACTGCGGGACCGTTGTGGCGCTGAGCGTGAGCCGCTCGGCGATGACGCGTCGCATCCGACTCATCTGCCGCGGCGCGGCATCCTCGGGGTCGGCGACGTATATCGGTTGGACCGGGACCGGGGCGCCGGGCCTAGGGGCGATCGGCACCGAGGGCGCAATGGCCGCTGGAGCAGCCGAGGCCGCGGTCAGGGCAGCCTTGACGTCGCGCTCGGTGATGCGGCCTTCGGGACCCGTGCCGGCGATCGTGCGCGGGTCGAGGCCCGAATCGGCGGCGAGCCGGCTGGCCCGGGGGCTGATCCGAAGGCGAACGACCCCATCGGCAGCTGGCGGCGGTGTCGCCGATGCCGAGGTCGACGCGACGGCGGCGCTGGCCGGCGCGGAGTCCGGCGGCGCCGGCGCCTCGGCCGGCGCAGGTGCCGGCTCGATCGCAGCCTTCGCGAGCGGTGCGGGCAGATCGGGGATGGCCTCGCCGGGTTCTCCGACATAGGCGCAGACGGCGTTCACGGCGACGGTCTCGCCCTCCTGGACGACGCGCTTCAGCAAGACGCCTTCCTCGAAGGCTTCGACGTCCATGTTCGACTTGTCGGTCTCGATCTCGAAGAGCACGTCGCCCTTCGAAACTTTGTCGCCCTCGCGCTTGTGCCAGGCGACGAGGACGCACTCCTCGGTCATCTGGCCGGGCTTCGGCATCAGGATCGGATGAGGCATGGTGTCCCTCGCGGAGTCGGCGGTCGGCTGGGATCTACAGTAGCGCGGCCACCGCCGCATAGATGTCGCCGGCGTTCGGCAGGAAGGCCTTCTCCAGGCCCTCGGCCTGCGGCGAGATGCCGTTGGCGGCGCCGATCCGGCCGACCGGCGCGTCGAGGTAGTCGAAGACTTCGAGCTGGATGCGGGCCACGATTTCGTTGACGAAGCTGCCGATGAGGACGGCCTGGGCCGCGACGACGCAACGGCCGGTCTTTCGCACGGAGGCCAGGACGGTCTCCATGTCGAGCGGGACCAGGCTGCGCAGGTCGACGACCTCGGTCTCGACGCCCTGCTCGGTCTTCAGCCGCTCGGCCGCCGCCAGCGCGTCGATGACGGCCGGACCCCAGGCGACGATCGTGGCGTCGGAGCCTTCCCGGATGACCTTCGCGACCCCGATCGGCTCCAGATAGTCGTCCTCGGGCACGACGCCCTTAGTGCTGTAGAGGCCCTGGCTCTCGACGAACAGGACGGGGTTGTTCGTCCGGATCGCCGACTTCAGGAGTCCCTTCGCGTCGGCGGGCGTCGCGGGGTAGATGACGTAGAGGCCGGGAATGTGGGTGAAGACGCTCTCGAGTGACTGCGAATGCTGCCCGCCATAGCCCTTGCCGGCGCCGACGGAGGCGCGGATGACGAGCGGCACCTCGGTTTGCGCGCCCGACATGTAGTGCCACTTGCCGGCCTGGTTAGCGATCTGGTCGGACGCCATGAGCGCGAAGTCCATGTACATCAGTTCGACGACGGGCCGCATCCCAACCATAGATGCGCCGACCGCCGTGCCGCAGATGCAGGCCTCCGAGATCGGCGTGTTGAAGACACGCTCGCGACCGAACGACTCCAGCAGGTCCTTGGTGAGCTTGAAGGCCCCGCCGTAGTCCGCCACGTCTTCGCCGTAGACGACGACTCGACGGTCGCGGAGCATCTCCTCGACGAGGGCCTCGCGAAGTGCGTCCTTGTAGGTGGTGATGCCGTTGGCGCGCTTCGCGACCGGCGGGTCGGCGTACGTGACGACGGCGCCTTCCGGGTCGGGGACGACGTCCGCGGCGGTGTCCGTGTAGAGGTACTTCAGCAGGTCGGCCGGGGCCGGGTCCGTGGCCTTCGAGGCACGGACGGCGGCGCGGGCGTTCCGCTCGTGAGCCCGCGCCTCGATCCCGGCGAGAGCGGCTTCGTCGGCCACGCCGGCAGCGATCAGCTGGCCCTTGAGGCGCTCGATCGGGTCGACCGCCCGCCAGGCTGTCTCTTCCTCCCGTGTCCTGTACTCGTTGCGCGGATCGGAAAGGGAGTGGCCGTAGTAGCGATACGTGCTGGCCTCGATGAGGACGGGCCCCTCGCCCGCCCGGCAGACCGCTGCCGCGCGGGCGATCGCGTCGCGGACGGCGAGCACGTCCATGCCGTTGACCGTCTCGGCGTGCATGTTGTTCTGGGCGAAGCCGGCCGCACGACGGGCCAAGTGATCGACGCCCATCACTTCCTCGTCGGTCCGATGGGTCATCCCGTAGTGGTTGTTGACGATCAGGTAGATGACCGGCAGGCCCGCTGCGCGGGCTCCGGCAAGGTGGTTCGTCCACTGCTCCTGCGAGGCCCAGTTGAGGGCCTCGAGGACGACGCCGTTGGCATATGCACCGTCGCCCGCAAAGCAGCACACGACCTTGTCCGAGCCGCGGTAGCGCAGCGCCATGGCCGCGCCCGT
>PMNU01000009.1 GCA_003165675.1 Chloroflexota bacterium | reverse complement strand
CCTCGGTTACGCGGCTCCCCTGGCGGGGCGTTGCGCGGCGAGGTGCATCGTTGTCTGTCCGAATGGGTCGGCTATGCCACCCAGATGGTGACAGCGGGTCAAGTCCCAGGACGTGGTGTAACAGCGCGTCATCTTCGCGCCTGATGTCTTAGCTGGCCATGAGCTGGGCTGGGTTCACCTCCTCGTCCTCGATGACGTCCTCGTCGATCAGAGCCATCGACTCCGGACTGAAGTAACGCCGGCCGTCCTGCCACTCGTCGTCCTGCTCGGCGAGGACCGTCCCGACCAGACGGATGAGACTGGCTCGATTGGGGAAGATGCCGACCACCGCCGTCCGGCGCTTGATCTCCTTGTTGAGCCGCTCCAGAGGATTGGTGCTGCGGATCTGCCGCCGGTGCGATGCTGGAAAGTCGAAGTGAGCAAGCAGATCGACGGTTGCCGCGTCGAGCAGCTCAGCGACCGCCGGGAAGCGCGGTGCCAGGCCTTCGCAGACCCGGCGCAGCTGCTCTCGAGCCGACATGCCCGATGGCTGCTCGAAGATCGAGCGGATGACCGTGGCCACCATCGAGGCCGATGTTCGTGGCACGAGAGCCTGGGCGTTGCGGGTGAAGTGGACCCGGCATCTCTGCCAGGCGGCTCCGAGCAACAGTTCGTCGATCGCCCGCACCAGACCCCGGTGGGCATCGCTGATAACCAAACGCACACCGGCGAGACCGCGCTCGACGAGGCGGGAGATGAACGGAGCCCAGGCGTTACCCTCGTCGTTGCCCGCGGCAAGCTCAAGTCCGAGCACGCGGCGCTCGCCGGTCGAGGCGACACCGATCGCCACGAGAGCCGCCATGCTGACCACCCGACCAGCGTCGCGAACTTTGACGTAGGTGGCGTCTAACCATAGATACGGGTAGAGCTCGCCCGCGAGCGAGCGCGACCGGAAGGTCTCGACTTCGGCATCGAGGGCAGCGCACATCCGGCTGACCTCGCTCTTAGAGAGCGAAGCCACCCCGAGAGCGGCCACGAGGTCCTCGACCCGGCGGGTGGAGACGCCCCCGACATAGGCCTCGCACACGACCGCGAGCAACGCCCGCTCGGCTCGCCGGCGCGGCTCCAGCAGGCTCGGGAAGTAGCTGCCGTCGCGGACCTTGGGGATGGCCAGATCGATCGTGCCGACACGGGTGTCCCAGCGGCGCTCTCGATAGCCGTTGCGGTTGGTCAGGCGTCGCTCGGGTGCCCGCTCGCCCTTGGGCACGCCGGTGAGCTCGGTCACCTCGGCCTCCATGAGCGCGGCCGCGAGCACTCTCACGCCCTCACGCAGGAAGTCGACATCGCCGTCCGCACCCAGCTTGCGCAGCATCTCGAGCACGGCCATTCTGTGTCTTCGGCCATCGTGGTGTTCTTTCGTCGTCGGTTTCTTACTTCCAACGACGTGAGGATGACGCGATGGCCGTTCTCCTGGTCGGCCTGGTTCAGCGGTCACACCACGTCAGGGGACGCGACCTCGCCGAACTCGGGAGAGCTTATCCCGGACCTTCATCTCGCGGTTTGGGTACCATAGCCGCGAGCGCGGTGCTAACCGTATCTGCGAGCGTGACGCGCCGAGCGCGGTGCTAATCGCAAGTCGCAGTTGGTTAGGCATATCGCCGAACGTGCCTAACGAACGAAGGCAACCGAGCGGGAGTAGCTCAGTCGGTNNAGCGCTCAGCGACTCGATCAACGGATAACAGTCGGCCATCGACTTCGGGCAAGTCCTCCAACAGCGCTCGTGCTGCTCAGTCGTAATTCCTGCTAGCGCCACCCTCCTGACCGGCGGCCGGGTCGTTTGAGGGCCTAAGACCGGCACAAATGAGTGCCCACATCGGGACTCAACGAGGCGCTGTTCGTCATCCCGCTGGGCGCGCTCGTCGCCCGAGTTACCCGCCGGCCGTTGCGACGGAGCTTCACGTTCGGATCTTGCAGTCCAGGTCAACCTTGAATATGCTCCGTCTTGTTCAAGGTTATCTACCTAGGCTTGAACTTGTGGCTCGCGGAGTGAAGGATGCCGAGGTTGATAGAGAGGGTCTGGGAAGCGTCACCTGACGCTTATGGCCCGCGGTCTTCACGGACTTCCTTCCGGTATTCGGCCTTCCTGCCAGACCCCATCCACCAACTCGAGAGTCACCTCACAGACGCGGTTGTAGCGGAGATCGAGACGGCCGCCGTCGGCGTCCGCGAATTGCAGTCCAGCCCGACGTTTCGAGGGCTCGAGGCGGTCGGCCTTCAGTTGCTCCGAGCCGAAGCTCTCGCATCCAGCCGGATCGAAGGACTGGAGGCGAGCCAGCGCCGCATCGCCCGGGCCCTGGCGACCGATGAGGACCGCGACGAGACGGCGCGAAGCGTCATCGCCAACATCTCCGCGATGCAGCTGGCGGTGGACATCGCGACGGGGACGGGCGCGCTGACTGTCGATGACATCCTGGCCGTTCACGATCGACTGATGGTGTTGCCGAGGGAACGGCGCTTCGCCGGCCGGCTGCGGGACGTGCAGAATTGGCTTGGACGAGGAGACTCCCCACGCGACGCGGAGTTCGTTCCGCCGCCGGAGGATCAAGTCCCGGGGCTCATGGCTGACCTGGTCGCCTATCTCAACCGCGACGATCTGTCGCCCATCGCTCAGGCGGCGGTCGCCCATGCTCAGTTCGAGACTGTCCATCCATTCGTCGATGGCAACGGACGCACAGGAAGGGCGCTCATTCACATCGTCCTGCGGCGAGGAGCAGTCGCCAGCCGGATCGTGCCGCCGGTATCCGTGGTCCTTGCCACCAACAGGAGCCGCTATGTCGAGGGCCTGACCGCGTACCGTCAGGGGGATCTGAACGCATGGCTCCTCTTCTTCGCCAGGTCGCTCTCGGACGCCGCCGCGGCGTCAAGGCGACTCGGCTTGCGATTGAGCGAGCTCGAGGCTTCCTGGACGGAGACAGTCCGCCCGCGAAGAGGCTCCGGTGCCGAGAGGCTCATCGGCATACTCGCAGGCAATCCCGTGCTCTCGGTCAAGGTCGCACGAGACGCGATCGGAGGGACCTTCCAGTCGGTGAACACGGCCATCGATCGCCTCGAGTCCGCGGGGATCCTGCGGTCGGTCCGCGGCGACTGGCGACGTAACCGCCTTTGGGAATGTCCGGAGATCCTGGCTTTGCTCGACGACTTCGAAGCCCGATCGGCTGTGCCGACGCGAGCCGCGGAGCCGTCTCGTCCCGCCCCTCGATCAGCCCAGGCGCCGGCGCCCAAGACGACACGATAACTGGACACGAAATGCACGCCCTTCCACGAGGTGCGCCACACCGCGTAGAGGTCTAGGCCTTCCAAGCTGAATGTCGCNNTCGAGACCCGTCTCCCGCTCCAGTTCCCCCTTTGTGTTCGGCGCGACACTCAGCCCTAAATCCCACGCTCTGCCGTCTCAGGCGAGACACGCCTCGTAAATGGTAACCGCACCAGTCATAATATCGCCGCGCCCGGCTGAGTCTGACAGCCAGGCTAGCCTCCCAGAACCCCGGTCCGTCGCGCAGGGCCAATGGCCAGACCGTTCGGTGAAAGGCGCGCTTTCGTCGCAAGGAGGTCGTGGGTGTTCCGCCCTGAGTACTCGCTCCAGCACGCCACCGCCGCCGGGGAGGACGCGCGGCGCGAACGGCGTCTCGAGCATATCCGCGGGCTGAAGCTCAACGTCGTGTCGGAGACCGACCTGGAGTGGGACCGGGCCCGCCGGGCGTGGAATCTCGCCGCCAATCAGCGTCCCCGGCACGTCGCGTTCCCCGAGACGGCCGACGACGTCGTCAAGCTCGTGACGTTCGCCGGCGGCGAAGGACTGCGGGTGGCCCCTCAGGGAACGGGACACGGAGCGGGGGCACTCGGCGCCATCGAGGATGCCGTGCTGATGAGACCGTCTCGGATGCGCGACATCGCGATCGACCCGGGCCAGCGCCGCGCCCGCGTCGGGGCCGGGGTGACGTGGGGTGAGGTCCAGGCGGCCGCTGCCGCACACGGCCTCGCGGGCCTGGCGGGCACCTCACCCGAGATCGGGGTGGTGGGCTACACCCTGGGCGGTGGGCTGGGCTGGCTCGCCCGGCGCTACGGCCTGGCCTGCAACGGCGTCCTCGCCATCGACGTCGTGACCGCCGATGGTCTGCTGCTCCGTGTCGACCGCGAGCACGAGCCCGACCTCTTCTGGGCGCTCCGCGGTGGCGGGGGCAGCTTCGGCATCGTCACTGCGCTGGAGTTCGCCTTGTATCCCGTGCGCGAGCTGTACGCGGGCGCGCTGTTCTGGCCGCAAGAGCGCGCCGCCGAGATCCTGCACGCCTGGCAGGCGTGGACCGCCGGCGTCCCCGACTCCGTCACGTCGGTCGGCCGCCTCCTCAACCTGCCGTCCCTCCCGAAGGTCTCCGAAGGGCTGCGGGGCCGCTCATTCGTGCTCATCGAGGCGGCGTGCCTGGCGACGGAGGGCGAGGGGGTCGAGTTGCTGCGCCCGCTCCGGGAGCGCGGGCCGGAGATCGACACTTTCGCCATGCTGCCGCCGACCGGGCTCGGCGCGCTGCACATGGACCCGGTCGACCCGGTCCCTGTCTCCATCGATGGCTGGCTCCTCGCGGACCTGCCGTCGACGGCCATCGACGCCCTCGTCGAGGCGGCGGGTCCTGAGTCGGGATCGCCGCTGGTGTCGGTCGAGCTGCGCCACCTGGGAGGTGCGCTGCTCGACGCTGCGCCGGAACACGGGGCGCTGGCCTCGCTCGACGCCCGGTTCGCGACCGCCACGATCAGCCTGGTACCGAACGCTGACATGGCCGCCGCCGTGGAGCGTCATTCTGCCGTCGTGCGGGCCGCGCTGGCACCGTGGGAGGCGGAGCGGAACTACCCCAACTTCGCCGAGCGATCCTTCAGTGTGTCGGATTTCCACTCGCCCGCGACCTGCGAACGGCTCGGCCGCGTCAAGGCCCAGTACGACCCGCGAGACCTCATTCGGTCGACGCATCCGATCCCGACGACGTAACGCCCGCCTGTGCGGCGCAAGACCGGCGTGCTCGTCTCAACTCAGCATATCCCGGCTGCTTCGGTGGTCTAGAGCAACCTAGACTCGCGGGCTCGACATGACCGCTCCCGGGATCGCCGCGGCGTCAAGATGATCGACCAGGCCGCCGGCCCGACTCTCTCACAGCGCCGCCGCCAGGCAGTGCGAGAATGTGGCGGTGAAGGCTGAGTTGGTAGCGTTCGGACAACTCGAGATCGAGGGCCAGCGCTACCAGCGCGACGTAGTCATTGACGGCGGAGCGATCCGACGACGGGACAAGGGCCCGTCGAAGGCGCTCAAAGGCCGGTCACGGCACACGCCACTGTCCGCCGCCGAGCAGATCCCATGGGGCGGCAAGCGTCTTATCATCGGCACCGGCGCCCGCGGCCAACTCCCTATCGAAGCTGAAGTGGGCGAGGAAGCGAAGCGGCGGGGAATCGCGATCGAGGCACTTCCGACCAAGGAGGCATGCCGCCTCCTCGCCGACATCGACCCCGACGATGTGTACGCAATCCTGCATGTGACTTGCTGATCGCTAGTGGCCGATGTCATTGACTGACCTACCCACCGCGTTGGCTGCCCGCCCCCAATACGGGTAGGGCGGTCCCCTAACCTGATGGGTAGGCCGGCGAAGCCGGCCGATCTAGTCGGCGCGACGCAAGGCATAGACCCGGCCCTGCTTGCGGTCGAGGTCCTCGAGCTCGGTCGTCGTGCGGACTTCGTACGAGGCGAGCTCGACCAGCTCGTCGGTGGGCAGGTAGCGGCGGCCGGGATCGCCGACCAGGACATCGATGCCGCGGTCCCGAGCCCGCCGCAGCCAAGGCAGCACGCGCCCGGCGAGGCGGGCTTCGTACCAGCAGTCGCCGGCCAGGATGACCTCGACGTCGGGCGGCTCCTCGTCCAGGACGTCGCGACGCACGACGGTCACACGTCGGCCGTTGGCGCGGGCGTTGAGCTCTATCGCCGCGGCGGCGAAGGCATCGATGTCGGCGCCGGTAGCCTCGGCCGCGCCGGCACGCATCGACGCGATCGCGCACAGCCCGGAGCCGGATGCCAGGTCGAACACGCGCCGACCCGCCACGGCCTCCGGCCGGTCGCGCAGGTACCGGCCGATCGCGAGTCCGCCCGCCCACGCGAAAGCCCAGTAGGGGAGGGCCGGGTCCGGATCGTTCGTCTCGATCTGGACGGCATGCCACAGCGGCAGCACCTCATCGGCCAGGTGGAGGCGGATCTCCTCCAGGCCCGGCACGGGACGGAGGTGGGTATGGCGCAGGACAAAGGCGCGGGGCGAGGTGGCCATTTACGGGGCGCGGCCGCTCCGCTCCGCGGCCAGCGGGCGGGCGAGCCGCCACAGCCGCCACGCCGCCAGCAGCACCGGCGGCCCCATGACGAGCGGTCCGACGATGGCCACGCCTGCGGGCTCCACGCCGGAGAGCAGGTCCGACACGAGCATCAGGCCGTAGGCGGCGACCGGCAGGGCGGCGACGCCGGAGCCCAGCGGCGAAACCACGGGCCGGGGCGGCGCGAGCGCCACGCCACGCGTCGCCCCGGCCCCCATCCGCTGCTCGACGGCCCGGTAGGCGAGGTAGACCGTGAAGGTCGTCAGCAGCCAGCCCAGGAAGTTCTGGATCGGGATGCCGAAGTACGGGCCGCCGTTCTCCCAGATCCACGCCCGAGCCGACGGCCCGGACAGGATGGGGTCGACGACGAGGTCCCAGGCGGTCATCACGGCGGCGCTCACGGCGGCGAGCCTAACCAGCCGCCAGACCCCGGCCCGCGTCCCCGTTGCGTGGCCCTCCAGCACCAGGTTCGCGATCACGTAGCTCGGGTAGATCATCATGAACCAGGCCAGCGGGATCAGGTACGGCACGTTCCCGAGCTTGGGGCCGAGATAGTCCGTGTAGTGATAGGCGCCGAAGACCAGGCCGGTCGCCACGCCCACCTCCTCGTACGCCCATGCGATCGCCGCGCTCAGGCCGAAGAAGACGAGCGTCGGCCGCCCACCGATCGAATACCAGGCGTGGGTTAGGCTGAAGAGCGCCAGGATGGAAGTCAGAAGGGTCAGCTCGGCGGGGAGCTTCGGCAGCCGGACCAGGCCGATCAGGAGCAGCCGGACGACACCGTCGTAGGCGAATACCGCCAGCAGAACGCAGGCGGCGATCAGCAGAATCCGGCTCCGCATCCATCCTCCAGGCTTGAATTCTGACCGGCGCGGAGGCACAATACCGCGCCGGAGGCTCGTCCGACGATTCGCCCCGGATCCGGGTAGATCCGGGCTTGCGGTCCGGTTGGGTTTGGGTCGGTCGTGGGACCCCCCATGACCACGGTCCTATTGGAACGGGCAGGTTCTCAGGCCAACCTTGACACATCATGGCTCGCCCATCTCTTTATCTTGTGGCGATTTTCTTGTGGCGATTTCCGGTTGCCCGCGGGGGAGGCAGTAAATGAGCACCGCCGCTGAGGCGCCAGGGCTGATCCAGTACGCATGTGAGCGCTGCAAGACGAGGTTCGTCCTGCCGCCCTCCCAGCGTCACCTGGGGTTCGGCGGCCGACTCAAGGCCTCCGGGATGGCCATCAGCCGAACTCTCCGCTACCACGAGGGCCTGGGCTCCACTTACGACGGCGCGCGCCGGCAGATGCTGGCCAAGATGGACGACGACGCCTACCAGTCTTTCGTCCAGAGCTTCAAGTTCTGCCACGAATGCCGGCAGTTCGTCTGCTCTGAGTGCTGGAGCAACTCGCGCAAGACCTGCCTCGGCTGCTTCGCCAAGGCCGCCGGCACGGGGACCCGCCAGCGACCGCCGTTCGCGCCCGAAGGCCCGCCTATCCCAAGGCCCGTTGCCGGAGCCGCTGCCCTCGGGGCTGCAGCGGCTCTGGGCGTTGCCGCCGGGAGAGTTGCCGGCGCGACGCCTATCCCAGCCAGAAATGTCGCCGGCCCGCCCGCCGCCGCGATGCCAGCCGCCGCGACGCCAGCCGCCGCGATGCCAGCC
>PMNU01000057.1 GCA_003165675.1 Chloroflexota bacterium | reverse complement strand
AGCTGACCTTGCCGTAGTTGCGGGGGTCCTGAAAGATCTCCCGAATCACGATGCGGACGTCGCGGTCGCCCAAAGAGGTGATCCCGGCGGAGTACTTGTTGCCGTCGGCGAGCAGCTTGAGCAGGCGAGCGGCAACTCGCGGCTCCACGATGCCGATGCGCGTTCCGTTCGCCTCGGCATAGAGGCGGTTGCCGTCGGGGATCAGCTCCACGGCATCGCCGGGGTTGACGTGGGCCAGGGTCCGCGGCGCGGCCAGGTCCGTCAGCATCGCGAAGCCGGTCTTGCCGGTCTCCTCGACGAAGATCGCCACCGGCGCCTTTTCGGCCTTTTCCGCTGCCACGGTCTTCTCGCCGGCTTCGCTCATGAGGACGCGCAGCCGTTCGATGTTCCGCTCGGCGATGCGGTTCGTGGGATCGATGGCAA
Source organism: Chloroflexota bacterium (assembly GCA_003165675.1). GTDB lineage: Bacteria > Chloroflexota > Limnocylindria > Limnocylindrales > CSP1-4 > Fen-1039. The sequence continues at coordinate 8,611 of PMNU01000057.1, read as the reverse complement.
GCGCGACCTGGTAATGCTCCCGCGCCTCGCCAAGCTCTCCCATCTCCCAGAGTGACTTGGCCAGGCGGTTCTCGGCCTCGGCGTCCGCGCCGAGCTCCAGAATCTTGCGGTTGGTTTCGGCCGCTTCCGCCCAACGACCCTCTGCGCCATGGGCGATCGCCTGCTCCGCCAGCTGGCGCTTGATCCGAACGGTGTTGCCGCCGGTGCCCTTTTCGATTTCGGGGAAGGCCAAGTAGATGCGTCCTTTCGTCAACTGCGCCAGACCGACTGCTGGAGCGGCGAGACGGCGGCAGCCGCCGTCTCGCGGAGGGCATACCAATTCTGACGGGGGCAACCCGCCCGGACCAGCTTTCTAGCATCCGGCCGCGCCCCTGTCAACGCGAGCGGTATGGAGACGCTGCGAAAGGGCGCCGTTCGCTGCCATCTGCGACCTCCGACCGACGCCTTGCCACCTACGACTTTGCGGAGCGGCGCTCGAGGTCGGCCGCCCTACTTCACCGCCAGGCCCCAGGCGACGACTGCGAGCGCCGCCACGCCGAGAACAGCCAGCTCCTCGAGCAGCCGCCGGTTCTGCGGCACCGGCTCGGGCGATTCGCGCAAGCTCGTCACGGCGTACGCCACCAGGGTCAGCAGCGCAGGGATGAAGAGCCGCGGCAGAGCCAGCGAGCGCAAGGCGAATGCGGCGACGGCGACCGGAACGGCATACTGGCCTATGGCGACGACCCGAACGATGCGGTCGAATCGATTCGGCGAGCTCAAGGCCGCCATTCGATACCCAACCACACCCGCGATTGCCCCGTTGAGGATCACGAACTCGACCAGGTGATTCCTGGTCAGCGGTTGGCCGTCGAGGGCAAGGCCGCCCGGAATCAGCCCGCCCGCCGCCACAAAGGCAAGGAAGGCCAGCCCAAGGGCGGCCGATCGAACCGCCAGCGGTCGAGGGTGCGGCGGGAGCTCGGGCGTGTTGACGACCACGGGCTCGGCCACGATCTGGGGCAGGTCGAACTCGACTCGCCGCCGGGGACGCAGGCGGACGGCCGGTGGGGCAGTGGCAACCGCGGCAGCGACGCCGACGGGCTCCATGCCCGGAACCATGACCGCGTGCAGAACCTCGGGCGCCGTCTCGAGGCGGACGGCCCAGGCCACGCCGGCCCAGCCCGCGACGAAGAGGAGAGGCAGCCAGGGCACCGGGGCGACGACGCGGGCGATCCCCGCGATCGAGAACGCGGCGAGTGCCGGTAGCGCCATCGGGATCAAGGGCATGCGCCAGGGCCGCCACTCCCCGACGATGGGGCCGGTGCCGGCGGCAGCCGCGGCAACGATCAGGGCCGTTACCAGCAAAGCCGGAGCCGCGTCCAGCCAGTGGACGAGGACCGCGACCGACGCCACCGCCAGCCCGAGCTCGCGGGCTACATTGCGTTGCTGCATTCGCGCATGGTACGCAACCACGCCCGATCGCGGCGGGCGACCCTGGATCTCACGAGCGGCCGCCGGATCCGGGCTACGAGGCTGACGATGCTCGGCCCGGCGATCCGCCGATCCGCCCCGCCGATGCGCCGATCCGCCCTGGCTTGCCGGCGGCCCACTCGAGAAGCTCCGCGCGAGAGCGGACATTCACTACCCGGTCCGGCGTGAGCCATGCCCGCCGCGCCATTGCGGTGCCCCAGCGCAGGTTGTCGAGCTCCTCGGTCCGATGGGCGTCCGAATCGATCGCAAAGACGCAGCCGAACTCGGAGGCTCGGCGCGCTCGAACGTCGGAGAGGTCGAGCCGCTCGTCCGAGCCGTTCAGCTCGAGGGCCGTACCGGTCCGTGCAGCCTCCGAATACACCGCGTCCCAGTCCAGGTCCAGATCGCCGCGGGAGCCGATGTACCGACCGGCGGGGTGGGCAATGATGTCGACGTTCGGGCTTCGAATCGCAGCCAGCGTCCTCGCCGTCAGCTGCTCCCGGGTCTGCCGTCGCGAGACGTGGACGGAGGCCACGACCAGGTCGTAGCGGGCCAGGAGCTCGTCGGGATAGTCGAGCGTCGCGTCCGCCCGAACCTCCAGCTCACAGCCGTGCAGCAGCCGGAAGCCCTCGGGCGGCGTCTCGGGTGGGGCTGTGCCGTCGGCCTCTTCGGCCTCGAAACGACGATTGAGCGATGCGACGATCGCCCGCTGCATCTCGACTCGCTCGAGCGAGAGCCCGCGCGCAATCGCGAGGCTGACGGTGTGGTCGGTCAGAACGAGGTACGAGTAGCCTCGCCGACGGGCCGCCTCCGCCATCTGCTCGATCGAGTGCACCCCGTCCGACCAGTCGGAGTGGCTGTGGCAGTCGCCGCGCAGGTCGGCCCGCGAGACCAGTGAAGGCAGCGTCCCAGCCAGGGCGGCCTCCACCTCGCCGCGATCCTCGCGCAGCTCCGGCTCGATGTAGGGCAGGCCGAGGAAGCCGTACGCCTCCGCCTCGGTCGGGAAGGTCAGAAGCTCCCCTGCGTCGCCCGTGAGCGGCTCGCCGTCGTCGCCAAGCCGCAGGTAGCCCTTCTCCGACAGGCTCCAACCCATGTCGCGGGCTATGCCGCGCAGCCGGACGTTGTGCTCCTTCGATCCCGTGAAATGGATGAGGTACGTGCCGGCCTGGCCGGGCGGCATGATCATCAGGTCCACCTGGGGGCCCCGAATCAGTCGGACCGCGGCCTTGTGCGGGCCCTTGGCGATCACCGCCTCGACCGAGCCGAGCGATGTGAACCGCTCGACCAGATCGAGCGGCCGGTCCGTCTCCGCGAGCAGGTCCAGATCGCCGACCGTCTCGCGCCGGCGCCGGAAGGACCCGGCGGGCTGGATCGACCGCAGGCCAGGCGAGTCCGAAAGCTCGGCGATGAGCGTCTCGACGATCGCCTCGGCCTGGCCCAGGCGCATCCGCTCCTGCCGCGCGTCGAGCGCCGCGATGCCCGACAGGATCCCCTGCTCGGTCTTCTCGGACATGCCCTTGAGACCGCGCAGAGCCCCGGCCTCCGCCGCCCGCCGAAGATCCTCCAGCGTCTCGACCCTCAGCTCTTCATGCAGCTGCTTGACCGTCCTCGGGCCGACACCGGGGATCCCCAGCAGCGCGACCAGGCTGGGCGGCACTTCCTCCCGCAAGCGGTCGTAGAAGACCAGCCTGCCCGTTCGCGCCAGCTCCTCGATCTTCTTCGCGATGGCCTCGCCGACCCCCGGGATCCGAGGCGGCGCACCGTCCAGGTAGGCGCGCGAGACCTCGACCGGCGAATGGGCGATCGCGTCCGCAGCCTTGTGGTAGGCCACGGTCTTGAACACGAGCTCGCCCTTCACCTCGAGCATGTCGCCGATTTCGTGGAAGATGCGGGCCAGCTCGCCGTTCGAGAGGATCGGAGGCGTTTCGGGGGCATCCATCGATCGAATGGTAGTCGCGGGCGACCCGAACGCCGTCCGGGTCCGTGGAATGGCGCGCCGGGCGCCGAGCCAACGAAGGGATCGGCCGCCTGACGACGATCCTACTGGGCCACGTCCGAGTGCCAGGCCTCCACGACCCGATCACGACCCGCTCCCTTGGCCGCGTAGAGAGCCCGGTCGGCACGCTCCACGATGTCCTCGACCGTCTCGCCGGCGCGCTTCCCGGAAGCTACGCCCACCGAAACCGTTACGCGATCCGTGACGCCGACGTCGAGCAGGTCCATTTCGCGCACGTTCTGGCGGATTCGCTCGCCGATCTCCACCGCGATGCCCTGCGATGGGTTGCGCAGCAGAACCATGAACTCTTCGCCGCCGAAACGGACGGGCACGTCTTCTTCACGAATGGAGGCCTGGATCGCATTTGCTATGCCGCGCAGGACCACGTCGCCTACCTGGTGGCCGTACTGATCGTTGAACAGCTTGAAGTGGTCCACGTCCACGGACAGTATCGCCACGCGGTCAGTGGACCTGCGACGGCTGGCCAGAAGCCTGCAGTACTCGTCGAAGTAGCGGCGATTTGGCAGCTGCGTCAGCTGGTCGGTGCGAGCATCCGATTCGGCCGCCTGATGCGAGTAGACGCGGGCCAGAGCGGCAGACGCCTCGGAGGCTGCGCTGTTCAGCAGCCTTACCGCCGCTTCGCCCCAGACATCGCTGGTCCGGCGCGACAGGACGATCGCGCCCGAGATCCACCGGCCCGACTGAAGCGGCGCGGCCAGCGTGTTGCGGAGGCCGTAGGCGTCGCGCAGCTGGGAGGCAATCCGATCGGCTACCTCACGAGCGCGGGCGGCGTCCTCGATAGGGCCAAGAGTCCGAGATCGCGCCCGGACGTTGCGCCGGAGCGGGTCCGTGGCTTCGCTCGACGTCCCGCCCGGTTCGCGCGGGCCGTCCCCTTCGTCCCCCCAGAGCGACTGGGGCTCTCCGTCCACGGGCCGCAGCGAGTTACCGTTGGCCTGAGGCAGCGGCAACTCGCGCATGTGGTGCGTCTCGACCGGCTCCAGCTGTCGGAGCGGCATGACCATGTTCGAAGTTGGGGTGCCGGGGAGCATCGACACGAAGGTCACGTCCAGGACGGAGCCTCCGGGCCGCAATCGCACCACGGCCACGTGGTCGGCCTCCGTGGCCGCCCCGAGCTCGTGGACGATCGCCTCGACAACCGCGTCCGGCGAGACGGATCGGGACAGGGCCCGCATGATGCGGCTGAAGCTCTCCGTCTCGGAGCTACGCCGCTCCCCCTCGGCGCCCGTGGCCCGGGCGTTCATGACAGCCGACGCCACGAGGCTCGTGATCGCAATCGACAGGGCCAGCTCCGCCAGCCCGCCGCCACCGAGGAAGAACTCGAACAGGCCCTTGCCCACGAGAAGACCCGATGAAATCGCGAGCAGAGCCCAGGTCAGGACGACGCGCGAGTCTCGTGAACCTCGGAACATGCCAGAGGGATCCTGAGAACGGGGCGGGCTCACGAGGGAAGAATGCCCCAAGCGCGCCCGGCGTTTCGTTCTCCCGCATGGTACGTCCGGACTACCGGCAGCGGTACTTCCGTTCGACCGGCTGCGGCGGATCTCGCCTGGGCGTCGCCTGGCCGCTTCCCGCCGCTTCCCGCCGCGGCATCGTTGACCCACCCAGCGGACGCGGGCTACACTCCGCGGTGGTCCGAGGGTGAGGGCTCCCGTGCCCCCGACGACCGTGAATACCCGCTCTGGAGGATATCTCCCTCAGTGGAGACCGGACCCAGTACCAGCGGCGCCGCGCGTCCAGAGGGCGCGCCCCGCGCCGACGTCCTCTATCTGGTCCGCCCAGCCTTCTAGCGGTACGCGCCTGCAGCGGCGCGCCACCGACGGGCGGGACGGACCCGCCGTCGAGGTGGCACATGCTCTATCTGAGCCAGGCGATCGGCCGGCCCGTGCGCGACCAGCACGGCGAGTCGATCGGAACAGTTGCCGACCTGATCGTCGCCATCGGCGATAGGTATCCGCCCGTGACCGGCATCGTCGTCAAGACGAACGGCCGCGAGATCTTCCTGCACTGGGGGTCGGTGACATCCCTGGACGCCGGCGGCGCGATTCTTGGCACTTCCGCCATCGACATCAGCAAGTTCCAGCAGCGACCGAACGAGATCCGCCTGAAACTTGACCTGATGGACCGCCAGATCGTGGACATCGACGGTCGCAAGGTGGTCCGCGTCAACGACCTGCGCCTAGACGAGGTCGAGGGCTCCCTGCATCTCGTGGCCGTGGACGTTGGCCCGTCGGGTCTGCTGCGCCGACTGGGCATCGAAGGACCGTGGCGGACGATCGCCCGCGGTCTCCACCGCGACGTCCCCGAGCGATACATCGACTGGGAGGATGTGGATCCGGTTGAACGGACGATCGCCAGCGTCAAGCTGCGCGTCCCGCACAAGGGCCTGGCCGAGCTGCACCCGGCCGACCTGGCAACGATCATCGACCAGCTCAGCCGCAGCGACCGCGTGGGCGTCATCGTCTCCCTCGACGACGAGGCCGCGGCCGACGCGATCGGCGAGATGGAGCCCGAGACCCAGGTCGACATCCTCGAAGACCTCGAGCCGGCCCGAGCCGCCGACATCCTCGAGGAAATGGATCCCGACGAGGCCGCCGACCTGGTAGCCGACCTGTCGGACGAGAGCCGCGAGGAGATCCTCGGCCTGATGGAGAAGGACGAGGCCGAGGAAGTCCAGGAACTCATGACATACGGCGAGGAGACCGCCGGCGGCATCATGACTACCGAGTTCGTGGCCGTCCCGGCCACCCTGACCGCCGCCCAGACGATCGACCGCCTGCGCGAACTCGAGCCGACCGCAGAGACGATCTACTACGTCTACGTAACCGACGCGGACAACCGCCTGGTCGGCGTGCTGTCGCTGCGCGACCTGATCGTCGCCAAGCCCTCCACGGTCATCTCCACGTTCATGTACGACGAGCCTGTCGCCGTCCGCACCGACGCGAGTCAGAACGAGGTGACCGGCGTGGTGGCTCGCTACAACCTGCTGGCCGTGCCGGTCGTCGATGCCGAGGGCCGCCTCGAGGGCATCGTGACCGTTGACGACGCCATCGACACCCTCCTGCCGCAGCCCTCGAAGCGATTTCTGCCGCGTCTGTTCGGCCGCTCCGGGTCCGCGGAGCGGTGAAGACTCCCGCCCTGGCACTGACGCCTCGCGCCGTCAACCGGGTCCGGTTTGCGGCCATCCTGGGCGTCCTTGGCCCCGGCCTGGTGAGCGGCTTCGCCGACAACGACGCCGGCGGCATCTCGACCTATTCGGTTGCCGGCGTTCGATTCGGCTACGACCTGCTATGGGTGCTTCTGGCAAGCCAGATCGTGCTGTTCTTCACTCAGGAAGTGGGCGCGCGGCTCGGGCTGGCAACCGGGCAGGGCCTGGCCGGGCTCGTCCGCGAGAAGTACGGCGTGCGCTGGGCCGCTTTCATGATGAGCACGATGCTCGTGGCCAACGTCGGCTCGATCATCGCCGAGTTCGCCGGCTGCAGCGCCGCGCTGGGGCTGGTCTTCGGCTGGCCGAACTGGGCGAGCGCGCTCGTCGCGGCGATCGTCGTCGTGCTGCTGCTCACCCGCGGCAACTACAGCAAGGTCCAGTATCTCTTCGTGGCGGTCGGCATCTGCGTCTCCACCGCGTACTTCATCTCCGCTCTGCTGGCTCGCCCCGACTGGGGCCAGGCCGCCAACTCGCTCGTGATTCCGCATCTGGAGTCGAACGCCGGGTACTGGGTGGCCGTCGTGGCCACGGTCGGTACCACGATCACGCCGTGGGGCCAGGCCTTCATCCAGTCGTACGTTGCCGACAAGCGGCTCGGGCCGGAGGACCTCGTCGGCGAGCGCCTGGACGTGGGGTTGGGCGCGTTGCTGACGAATCTCATCGCTGCCTTCATCGTGGTTGCCTGCGCTGCCACGCTCTGGTCGACCGGTGCGACCAGCGCCACGGACGTCGCCACGATCGCCCGGGGGCTCGAGCATCTGGCAGGGCCCTTCACGACGGTCCTGTTTGCCGTCGGTCTACTGGCGGCGTCGTTCCTGGGCTTGGGTGTGGTCCCGCTCACCAGCGCCTACGCGGCCTGCGAGGCATTCGGGTGGGAGACCGGAGTGGACTGGCGCTGGCGAGAGGCGCCGGCCTTCTACGGCCTGATGATTTTCTTCATCGTGAGCGCGGCGCTGTTCGTCGTCGTGGTGCCCTACAGCGGACTGGTCCAGGTGATGTTCACGGCCCAGGTGGTCAATTGCCTGCTGCTGCCGTTCGTGCTCGTGTTCGTGATGCGCCTCTCGGCCGACAAGGAGCTCATGGGCCCGCTCGTCAGCGGACGATTCCTGCTGACGATCGGCTGGCTGGGGACGGCGTTGCTCGTCGTTCTCTCCCTGACGCTGGTGGCGACATCGTTCATGGGGTTCTGACGCGAGGGCCCGCGGGGCGCGAGGGAGCGGTGGTCAGGGTCGGCGGGCAAGCGCCCGGTATGCGTCTTCCATCCCGCCCAGGTTCCGACTCACGTCGCCACGGTCGATGGCGACCGCACGCAGGCGGGCCCCCAGCTCGCTGCGCGCCGCCGGGTCGAGCGAGAGCCGGGCGAGGATCGCATCCGCGACTGCGGCCGGATCGTCTCCAGGGACGATTGCCGTCGGATCGACGGCGTCCAGGCCCTCGTGAGCGCTTGGAACCTCGCCCATGACGACCGGCACTCCGCACGCCATGGCCTCGAGGGCGGTGACCGAGAACGCGTCGGTGGAGGGCAGCGAGACGACCACATCCGCCAGACGGTAGTGATCCGCCATCTCATCGTGGGGAATGGGCGGCAGCCACCGGACCCGCGCCTCCAGGCCTCGCTCCCGAATCAGCTCCTGTAGGCGGGCTACGTATTCGGGCTGCGCCTGCGACTTGACCAGCAACAGGACCACGTCCTCCGGCAGCCGGGCCAGGGCCTGTATCGCCACCTCGTGGCGGTACAGGGGCGTCATGCCCCGCGGCGAGAACACGACCCTGCGGCCCTCCAGCTCATAAGCGACGCGCAGAGACTCGGGCGGCGGCGCGGGCTTGAAGATCTCGGGATCGAAGCCGAACTGGACGATCTTGACCCGCTCGGGCCGTGCTCCCAGGCGAATCGCCTCGCGCGCCAGATCCTCCGACACCGCCGTGACCAGCGCGGCCCGGCT
>PMNU01000082.1 GCA_003165675.1 Chloroflexota bacterium | reverse complement strand
CGTCGCCGCCGTACTCCTCGACGACGACGCCCGCTTCCGCCAGGCCGTTCTTGACGCGATCCGGGTTGGCGTCCGGTTTGTCTATCTTGTTGAGGGCGATGATGATCGGGACCTTAGCCGCCCGGGCATGGTCGATCGCCTCCAGTGTCTGGGGCATGACTCCGTCGTCCGCTGCAACGACCACGATTGCGATGTCCGTGACCTTGGCGCCGCGGGCGCGCATGGCCGTGAAGGCCTCGTGGCCCGGCGTATCGAGGAAGACGATGTGGCGGCCGTCCTTGACGACCTCGCTGGCGCCGATGTGCTGAGTGATGCCGCCGCGCTCCCCGGCCGCGACCTTGGTTGTTCGGATCGCATCGAGGAGCGACGTCTTGCCGTGGTCGACGTGGCCCATGACCGTGACGATCGGGGCGCGCGGCTGAAGGAGGCTCGCGTCGTCCTCCTCATAGAGTTGCTCTTTCGTGGCGGCGCTTACCGGAGCCGCCTCACTCTGCGTACCGTCGCCCGCGGGCGCGCCCCCGCCCGCCTGCGCGGTCTCCGCGACCTCGTAGCCGAGCTCCTCGGCAACGAGTGCCGCGGTCTCGCGATCGATGCCCTGGTTTATGTTGGCGAAGATGCCGCTCTTGATCAGTTCGCGGATCACGTCGGCGGGGTTGACGCCGAGCAGATCGGCGAGGTCCTTGACCGTGATGCTCGACGGCAGCTCGATCGCGCCGCGGTCGCGCGGGTCGGCAGCGAGAACTGTGCCTCCCTGGATTCCGACGTCGCGGCGCACCGGCTTGCGAGGTCCACGTCGGCCCCGCGTGCCGCTCCTACTCTTGGCCACGACTACCTCCTGATGCGTTCCTGCTCGCCTCCCCTGTCAGCTCGGCCCGGAGTTCGGCCGGGATCGGCACTTCCAGCGCTCGCTGGAGCGATCCTTTGTCGAGCGCCGCGCACCGGCACTCCTCCTTGTCGCAGACATACGCTCCGCGGCCCGGCATCTTACCAGTCGGGTCGACCGCGATTCGCCCATCCGGCGTGCGCACGATCCGCAGCAGCTCACGCTTCTGCCGCGCCGTCCGACAGACGACGCAAGACCGGGTCGGAAACCGCCGCGGCGGCGCGCCCCGGGCTACGGCGTCACCTCGCCGTCCACGGGCTCAGCCGGCTTGGCTGCTTTGCGCCGCTTGGGCTTTGCCGGCGCTTCGGCCGCGGCAACGGCCGCTGGTTCAGGCTCGGGCTCGTCTGACCCTGAAACTGCGACCGTTTCCGGCGCGGTCTCCTGCGAATCTGCATCGGCTGGCGCCGCATCCGCCTGGGCGTCAGCCTGGGCCTTGGCCGCCTCGGCGACAGACACGTCGCTCCGGATATCGATGCGCCAGCCGGTGAGCTTCGCCGCCAGCCGGGCGTTCTGGCCCTCGCGGCCGATCGCCAGCGACAGCATTCGCTCGGGCACGACAACGTTGGCGATGCGATGCTCCTCGTCGATCCGCACCTCGATCACCTGCGCCGGGCTGAGAGCTTTTGCCACGAACGTCGAGGGGTCCTCGGACCAGTCGATCACGTCGATCTTCTCGCCGCCGAGCTCCGCCACGACCGCCTGAACGCGCGCACCGCGCTGGCCGACAGTGGCACCGACCGGGTCCAAACCCTGCTGGCGCGAGGCCACGGCTACCTTGGATCGGCTGCCGGCCTCGCGGGCGATGGCTTTGATCTCGACTGTTCCGGCGTGGATCTCCGGCACTTCAAGTTCGAAGAGCCGACGCAGGAAGCCCTTGTGGGTCCGGCTGACGTAGATCTGCGGGCCTTTGACGCTGCGCCGGACCTCGAGAACATAGGCCTTCACGTTCTGGCCGATGCGATAGTGCTCCAGGGGCGACTGCTCAGTCGTGGCCAGAATGGCCTCGGCCTTGCCAACGTCGAGAACGATAGCCCGTGGCTCGACACGCGACACCGTGCCGGTGATCAGCTCACCTTCGCGACTGGCGTACTGGTCGAAGACTACGTTGCGCTCGGCCTCGTGCAGTCGCTGCAGGACCACCTGCTTGGCGGTTTGGGCATGGATTCGGCCGAAGGCCTCCTGGTCGAGCTGTTCCGTCTCGACGAGATCGCCCACCTCAGCTCCGGGCTGAAAGGCCTGGGCCTCCGCAACTGTGATCTCGGTGGCGGGATCTTCTATCTCCTCAGCAACCAGTCGGCCGCGAAAGACGCGCACCTTGCCGGACTCGGCATCGATGCGCACGTGAATATCCTCGTCACCGGGTGTGCGGCGGTAAGCGGACTGGATCGCTTCCTCGACGGTCCGGATGAGCTGTTCTCGCGAGACGCCCTTTTCAGCGTTGAGCTGCAGGAGGGCGCCAACGAAATCTCGACTCACTTCGCGCCTCCCGTTGACTATGCTCGGTCGCCGTCCATCTAGACCGACCTTCTGCTACGTCCGGCCGTCTCGGCCTCCGGCCCGCCACAAGCCGCTCAACAAAAGACGTGGGGGTCACCCACGTCACGAGCGGCCGGTAGATTGCAGGAAGTATACACGGCACCCCTGGGCCATCCAAGGGGCGCCGCTCC
>PMNU01000151.1 GCA_003165675.1 Chloroflexota bacterium | reverse complement strand
CTGGCCGGCTCGCGCCTCGAATCTGCCGAGGAAGCGGGCGCGGCCCACTTCATGGAGCACATCACCTTCAAAGGGACGGCCGCCTATCCGACGACGCGCGCCGTTTCGGAGGCGATCGAAGGGGTCGGCGGCAGTTTCAACGCCGCGACGGATCGCGAATCGACGGTCTACTGGGCCCGCGTACCGCTGCGCGAAGCCGCTCGCGGCATGGACGTCCTGGGCGAGCTGATCATCCGGCCCCACCTGCGGGGCGAGGAGATCGAGTCGGAGCGGGCCGTCATCGTCGAGGAGATCCGGTCCTATCTCGACGATCCTGGCGAGCACGTCCATACCCTCTTCGATCTGGCGATGTTCGGCGACACGCCTCTCGGTCGAGAGATCGCTGGGAGCGAAGAGAGCGTTCGCAGCCTCCCCCAGGCCAATCTGCGCGCCTTCTGGGCCTCCGCCTATCGACCCGGCAACGTAGTGGTGTCGGCCGCCGGCGACATCTCTCACGAAGAGGTCGTTTCTCTAGCCAGTCGCGCGTTCGGCACCGGGGAGGCCAACCATTCGACATTCGAGCCGGCCCCGGCTCTTCCGGCCGGCGAGCGGGTCATGTCCGTCCGGCGCGACACCACCCAGGCCCAACTCTGCCTGGGCGTTCCGGGGCTGCGACGAGATGACCCGGAGGCCTGGACACTTGAGGTCCTAAACGCCATCCTCGGCGACGGCATGAGCAGCCGTCTGTTCCAGTCCGTGCGCGAGGAGAAGGGCCTCGCCTACGACGTCAGCTCCTACATCGTCGACTACGCCGACTCGGGGGCTTTCGTCGTGTCGGCTGGGGTCGATCCCGACCGGATCGCGCCTGCCGTGTCGGCGATGCTCGAAGAAATGGCGGGCGTCCGCGACGACGCGGTGCCGGCCGACGAACTGGCTCGCTCGAAGCGCTACCTGGCCGGCAGGCTCGAGCTGCGAATGGAGGAGACCCGCCACGTGGCATCTTGGCTGGGAGGGCAGGAAGCCCTGCACGACCGAGTCCTGACCCTGGATCAGGCCCTGGCCGAGCTCAACGCCGTTACGAGCGAGGGAATCCTGTCGCTGGCCCGGCGGCTGATCAACGACGACGGTCTGCGTCTGGCGGTCGTGGCGCCGCCGAGGCGAGGCCGCCGCCTCGAATCGCTTCTGCGACTGCCTGGCGGCGCGGCATGAGATACGGCTGGAGGCCGCGCCATCGGCATGTTGTCCAGGACGCGGCGAGCCTGCCTGCGGTCGATCCTCACGACCAGTCTGAGCCTGCGAGCCCGCCGCCAATGCCCCACGACGACCCGACCGGCCTGCAACTCTCGCTGGACTCGCTCGACGAGCCGGCCGAGGTCCTGGTCCGGATTTCGAACGAAGCCCTGGCCGGCCGGCCCGACCTCGCCGACGAGGATGGCCAGAGCAGCGGAATCTCAGACGAATCGGAGCGCCCCTCAGAGGCCGAGCCGGCCCCCGATACGATCGAGAGCCACGGGGTCGCCGAGGGCACGGCGGGAACTACGACCGGCGGCATCATTACGACGGACGATGCCGCACAGGCTGTGGAAGCCTCTGGCGCGGAACATGTTGGGCCGCCGGCGGCGCTTGACGTGGATCTGCCCGATGTGGGCGCGGCCTCGGAGATCGCTGTTCAGCCGCCTGCGCAGCCCGAGCCGTCCGAGCCGGCACAGCCGCTGCCTGTCGACGATCCGTCGCTCCAGATCAGATTGGCGCGCATCCACCTGAAGACGGGCTCCCTGGCCATGGCGCGGGCCGAGTTCGAGGCGCTGGCCGGCCGTGACGGGCTGGATACGCTGGCGCGTCTGGATCTGGCTGAGGCCCGCTGGCGTACGGGCGATCTCGAGGGCGCCGGCGAAGCCGCAGCTGCGTATCTGTCCGACGGGGGGGACGAGGCGCTCGGCTTCGTCATCGCGGCCGAGGCCGCCGCGATTGCCAATCGGCACGCCGAGGCGCGGCGCTGCGTCGAGCAGGCGCTGGAACGCCATCCGTCGGGAATCGATCCGCTGTTCGCCGGAATCCCCCGGAGGGCCGCGTGGGCTTCGCAGACGTGGAGCCCGGTCGCCGTCGAGACTGCGACTGTCGAGCCCAGTCCTGCTGCGGCCGGAGTCGAGATCGAGGTGGAGGCCCAGCCTGTCCCCGAACCGATGCCCGAGGCCGCGCCGGCCGAACCCGAGGCCGCGCCGGCCGTCGCCCCAGCTGTCGAGCCGGCGGCCGTATCGCTCGAACTCGAAGGGACGCCCGAACCCGAGGCCGCGCCCGAAGCGGTCGCCCCAGCTGTCGAACCCGAAGCCGCGCCGGCCGAACCCGAGGCCGCGCCCGAACCCGAGACCGGGCCCGAACCTGAGGCCGCGCCGGCCGAACCTGAAGCGACGTCCGAACCCGAGGCTGCGCCCGAAGCGGTCGCCCCAGCTGTCGAGCCGGCGGCCGTACCGCCCGAACCCGAGACCGGGCCCGAAGCGACGCCCGAACCTGAAGCGACGCCCGAACCCGAGGCCGCCGTAGAGTCGCCCGCCTGTGCTGGCGAATCGGTCGCGGCCGAAGCCCCGTCGGACGCGGCTGCCGCGGCAGAGCAGCCGCCGGATGCCGTCGAGGCGAATGCCGAGGTGGCGTCGGGTCGGTCGTACCTGGACGCGGACGATCCGATGATGGCCGCCCTCCACTTCGGGGTCGCCATCCGGCTCACGCCGGCGTCGGCCGGCGCGGTGCTCGAGGCGATCGGCGAACGGCAGGATCTGCCTCTTCAGCTGGTCCGCGGCGACGCCCTGCGGCTGCTCGGCCTCGAGGGCGATGCCGGGGCAGCGTACATGTCCGTGGCGAGCGCTCTGGGCGCACCGAAGCCAGTCGCGCCCGAGCCGGTTCCCGAGGCACCCGCCCCTGCGCCGGCTTCGCCGGAACCCCCCGCAGCGTCCGTCTACCCCGAACTGCCGTCGGCGCCCGCCGTTGAGGAGACCCCGCCGATTCGCTGGGACTGAGCCGGCCCGTTTCCGGCCGCCAATCGCGCGCCCGCCCCACGGCTGGACGACCCGCTACACTCGCCCTCGCATCAATCGTCCGCAGCGGTGTATTGCAGTGACCGAGCGCACCCTGGTCCTCGTGAAGCCCGACGGAGTCCAGCGCCTGCTGGCTGGTCGGATCATCGTCCGCTTCGAAGAGCGCGGTCTCAAGATCGTCGGGCTCAAGCTGGTCCACGTCGATCGCGAACTGGCAGAGCGCCACTACGCCGTCCACAAGGGCAAGCCGTTCTTCGAGGGGCTCGTCGCTTTCATCACCTCGGGGCCGCTGGTGGCGATGGCTCTCGAAGGCCCCGACGCGATCGCCTGTGTCCGGACGATGAACGGTGCCACGCGCCCGAGCGATGCGGTCCCGGGCACGATCCGGGGCGACCTGGCCCTAGAGATGGGACAGAACCTCGTGCACGCGTCGGACAGCCCCGAGAGCGCAGCCACGGAGCTTGCTATCTGGTTCCGTGCAGACGAGCTGCTGTCCTATGAGCGCGAGATCGACCGTTGGGTGGTGGGACCCCAGGCCCGCTGAGGCCAGGCGAGCCCGGTTCGAGAACCCGCGGCAGCACCGATCGATTCGAGTCCATCGATCCCGGCGTCCGGGCGTTTGCGCGTCAGTTGGCGGCGCCGCGGGCGGGCGCGGTGGACCTCTGGGGCGATGCGCTCGGCGAAGGCTGAGTCGAGGAGCTCGGCGACGCGGAGCCGGACGGAAGCTCCGCAGGGCGAGGGGCCAGCGTCGGCAGCGGCGTGGGGGTCGATGCGAGGGTCGGCAGCGGGGTAGGCGTCGGTGTCGCATGGGCTGCCACGTCAAGTGGGATGCCGAAGCGCGCCGCATTCGTACCGCCGAGTCCGCCGAAGGCCAGCGCTGCTGCGAGAGCCGTCCCGCCCACCACGACCAGACTCACCTCCA
>PMNU01000063.1:47148-65388 GCA_003165675.1 Chloroflexota bacterium | reverse complement strand
CAGGCGGCGCCCGGCCGCACTGCTGGAGTCACGGAGACGAAGGACGTGACTTTCAGCGGCTAAGCCGGTAGCTTGGCTGCTGAAGCAGGGCTAACGACGACACGACAACTTGCCTTTCGGAGACCCTTGCTCGGTTGGGAACTGCCGCCAGGTCAGCAAGCCGTCGCCCGCAGCCGCGGCCGCAATGTCAGGGCACGTCCTGAGCGCGCGAATCATCACGTCGAGACTCTGGTGATGAGCCACCCGCTCAGGGGCAGGCGGCGAAGGGCAGGTCCCGGCGCTCGAACGCGGTCAGGACGCGCGAGACGGGACCCGCGGGCGTCCCATCGAAGACAAGCACGGCGCCGGCAGTGCGGCCGTTGGCAAGCGCGAGCACGGTCGAAGCGTAGGGCTGCCCGTCCTGGGTGACGGCGCCGGCGGCGTAGGCGCTTCGGGGCGCAAGGTCAGCGGCTGCTTTCGCCGGGTCGGTATATAGCAGCGCGACCGTGACCGCGGCGCCGCCCGCGGCGGCCTCCGAGAACCCCAGCGCCGTCCCCGCCGTGACGCCCAGAGCGGACACCCCCGACGTGGCACTCGCGCTCGGGGGCGTCAGGCCGAGCCCGCCGCCGAACGTGCTGCACGCGCCGGGCTCGACCGAGAGGATCGCGGCGTACGGCGACCCGAGCGCGGCGGCGAGGGCGAGGGCTCGGGCGCCGGGGGAGGCCTCGGCCGGGCCGGCGGCGCGTGCCTGGACCGCGGCCGTAAGGGCGTCCGGGCTGGCGGCGACGATCAGCCGGTGGCGGGCGATGTCCAGCCCGAGGTTCGTCATGAGCTGCGGTCCCTGGCTGATGAACGGCTTCGTCGGGTCGAGCGCGTGCGCGTACGGCTGGACGCCGTCGACGGCGGCGCCCTTGGTGTATGCGCGGCCCTCCATCAACGGGCCGAGCGAGGCGATGTCGAAAGTGTCGCGGAACTGGAGCACGGTGAGCGGCGCCCCCGAGTTCGCGAAGTCCGCCTCCCAGGCAAGGTCGCCGACCCCGAAGCTCCATTGCTGCCGAATTGTCGCGGCGTACGACGGCAGTCCGCTCGCCGGGATGGCGTGGGTCTTGGAGAGCTCGACGAGCGCGGCGGACTCCGCGCTCGGATCCGGGCGCGTGCCGAAAAGGCGCGCCCAGTCGGTGAACTCGACCGAGCTCACGTCGGCCGTGGCATACGCCAGAGCGGCCGAAAGGTCGGCGTCGATCAGGGCCGGCGCCGGCGTCAGGGCGGCGGTGGGAAGCGGGCTGGCGGATCCAGGAGCGGCGGTCGCAGCCGAGGCACGCGCTTCGGTCGAAACCGAAGGCGCGGCGGTCGACGATACGGAGGGCGCGGCAGACGATGTCCCGGAGCCGCAGGCCGCGAACAGGAGCGCGGCGATGATCGCCAGGGGAGTGATGCCGCCGCGGATGTCCACGTCGGCCATCATACAAACGCGCCAGCGACGGGCCAAGGGCGAGGTGGCACTTGGCCCGCGTCACCGTCACCTACCGGATCTCGCAACCCGATCCGCGATTTCGCTACATCTCTGCCGCGCGGTCGCCGGGCTCGCCCGGTAGGCGTCGAACGTGCGGATGCGGTCGCTCTGTCGGGCAGTTGGGCAAGCGTGGCTTGGACAGCGTCCCGCCCGGCCTCAGACTCCCGATCGCCGATGTCGCCCTGGCGAAGTTGAGCGGCTCCCATAGAACACGACTCGGGCCGTCGGCGATGGGCTCGACGTCGGCTTGGACGCCGGGAATTGCCGTACCATCGTGGCCCGGAGGATATGAGTCTGTGGATTCGCCATTCGCCGCTCGGGTCCTGGCTTTGCTCAGGACTCCATTTTGGGCCGCACTGCTGTCCTTCCTGTTCCCGGGCCTTGGGCAGGCATCAGCAGGGAATCGGGTTCGTGGCGCGATCGTGGCGATCCCGACGCTGGCGGTCCTGGGCGTTTTCGCCCTGATCCTTGTCTTCGACCGCAGCTCGCTGTTCGGTCTGGCTCTAAACCAGGGGTGGCTGACAAGCCTGCTGATCCTCGATCTGATGCTGTTCGTCTACCACCTGTGGGCCGTCCTCGACGCATANNCCGTGGCCGAGGTCGACATGAGCTGGCAGCATGCTCTCAGCTGCGATACCGCAGCGACACCGTGCTGGTACGACATCTCCTACCCGCAGTGCGGCCGCCCATTCCCCACCAACGCCGATTTCGGGATCGTGGGCGTGAACAAGGGGATCGTCTTCAGCGCCAACCCATGCCTGGGTACGGGCGATGGCCCGCCCGAGCTCACATGGGCGGGCGGAGTAAGGGCGCAGCTCTACGCCAACACCGGTGACCCCGGACCTGCCCTTTCCTCCCGCTGGCCCGACGACCAAACATCCCCGCGGCAATGCAACACATCGGCGGTGCCGGGATCGGATACCGTCGATTGCGCCTACGACTACGGCTGGAACGCGGCGGCCGACTCCTACAGGACGGCAGCCGGCGCCTATGTAGCCCTTGGCCTGGCCTCACCGGGAGCAACCAGTACGCCGTCACCGAACGTGTGGTGGCTCGACGTCGAGATCATCAACAGCTGGCGGACCGACGTCACCCTCAACGTGGCGGCCCTCGAGGGTGCGGTCGCGTATCTTCAATCGATGAGCACGGCCGGCATCGGCTTCTATTCGACTCAGTACCAGTGGAATCAGATCACCGGCGGCACGTCTGTCTTCTCTGACTATCCGAGCTGGGTGGCCGGTGCCAGCTCCGCCCGGCAGGCGGTGACCGACTGCAGCGCCAAAGGCTTCACCGGCGGCCGTGTCGCATTAGCCCAGTACCACGCCGGCGCCTTCGACGCGGACCTTCTCTGCTAGGGCAACAGCGCCAGCAGCAATTGCCACCGATGCGCGCGGATCGTACGCCCGGCACTCCCCAGCGCCGCGCAGAATAGGGCCGCCATTGTTGGTCGCCGTTGCGTGACCATGGGATGGGGGAAGGGGCAGCGAAGATGGAGCTTGCCAGGCTGATCGCCCATTTCCGATCGAGCCGCCGGTTCGATGCGTGGGCCTCTGTCTCCGTCGTCCTCCTTCTTGCAGCGGGCTGCGCTTCGACCTCGCCGGCGCCTCAGGTCACCTCTGCCGGGGCCACAACAACGCCGCTCGTGACGGAGAGCGCAACCACGCCGACACCGGCGATTGCAACCACTCCGGGCATTGCCGAGTCCGCATCGCCGACCACGTCGTCGGCCGATGTCGACGACGAAGGCTCGAGCAGCGCTGGCGCCTCCTTCGTCCCGACGGCCACGGGAGTCGTGCCGCCAACGACCGGCACGGGCTCGGCCGACCGACTACCGGGCGAACCCGATCCCAGCTTGACCCCTGGCGCGCTCAATCCCGCAGTCACCCAGGCCACCATTCACTCCACGATCTGCGTCTCGGGTTGGACGGCCACGATCCGACCTCCCGAGTCCTTCACCGATACTCTCAAGATCAAGCAGATCGGCCAGTACGGCTACAGCGACACCAAGACCTCCTCGTATGAGGAAGACCACCTCATCTCGCTCGAACTCGGCGGCGCTCCGGCGGACGCTCGCAATCTGTGGCCCGAGCCGTACACGGCCTCGCTCGCTGACGGACGACCGACCGGGGCTCACACGAAGGACGCCTTCGAGACCAAGCTCAAGACTGAGGTCTGCGCGGGTACGATCACGCTCGCCCAGGGCCAGGCCGACATCGGGGATCACTGGGTGCACGCCTACTACGGCATCGCGCTCACCAGTTCGGCCACGAACCCGGCCATGGTCGTGGCCCCAACCGCCGCGCCAACGGCGGCGGCCTCGCCTGTTGCCACCGCACCGTCGGCGACCCTCACGGTCACCATCACGAGCTTGCCCGCGTCGATCGCGCCCGGTGCCAACGCGACGCTGACCGCCGCCACCTCGCCCGGCGCCACCTGCGGCGCCAGCGTCACGTACGGCTCCGGGACGGTGTCGTCCGCGGCAGGACTGAAGGCGCAGCCCGTTGCCGGTTCATCGGGCTCCGTTTCATGGACATGGAAGGTGGGGTCGAGCACCAAGGCCGGCACTTCCACTGCCGAGGTGACATGCACGCTGGGCGGCGCCGCTGCCAGCGCAAGCAAGCCCTTTGAGGTCACCTGACACGAGGGACGCCTCAAGCGGGCAAGTTCTCATCTCCGGGCCGGCATCGCTTCGCGACGCCTTCGACGGCTGGCTCGTTGGACCTGTCCCACGACCATGCCCGCGGCGGTACGCAATACACTGCGCACCGATTGACCGCCTGGCCCGGTTTGCCCCAGAGCGGCGGATCGGATGACCCTCTCCGGGAGCGGCGGGTGTGGGCCGGCCGGTCCCGCACCTCCTATTGGGGATAGAGCTTGAACGCGATGTCGTCGTGGAAGTCCGGCAGCGGGACGGTGATCGCGTCGCCCTTTCGGGTGACCGACGTCGAACTCAGAATCGTCGTTCCTGTCTTGGTGTCGTAGAAGTCAACCCGCCAGCCGGAGACAGTGCCCGGCACGGTGATGGTCACGGTCTGTTTGGATACGATGGGCTTCATGGGCCAACCTGGGGGTTCGCTGGTGGCATCCCGATACCAGCCGAGGACGGACTTCTCGTTGCCGACTGCCGCACCCCAGACCCCGGATGTGGATGTGGACGTCAGCGGGCCGAAGCCGGAGAAGTCGACGCCGCTGGTGAACTGCGCCACGGGCAGCTCCGCCGTCGCGTACGTCTGCATGAAAGCCATCGCGTCGGCGGTAGTGGGTGCGCCCCAGATGTCATATCCGTCCTCTGTCCAGAGGGCGCGGCCATTCATAGCCCCTGATACGAGACCGGCCCAGATGGCGTGCTCTATCCCGACCTGTGCGTTCTTGCCGAAGGTCGTCGACCACAAGCCCGACTCGCCGATCATGACCGGCTTCTTGTACGTGGCGAGGTACCTGTGGACTTCCGAAACGAGCTCCCGATCGAGCGTGTCGCTGTAGGGGTGGATCTCGATGAAGTCCAGCGAGGCNNNTTGGCATCCGTGTGGCCGGTCGCGCCGGAGGCGATGTTGATCTCGGAGAAGATCTCCC
Source organism: Chloroflexota bacterium (assembly GCA_003165675.1). Lineage (GTDB taxonomy): Bacteria > Chloroflexota > Limnocylindria > Limnocylindrales > CSP1-4 > Fen-1039. The sequence continues at coordinate 60,323 of PMNU01000063.1, read as the reverse complement.
AGGCGGCGATGTTCTGCCGGCCTTGCCAGCGCTCGACGAGAGTCCTGACCCAATCGAGCCAGTGGTTCTGCGTGTCCGAACCCGACGTGAACAGTTCCCCCGGCGAGCTGACCGGTCCGCCGTTGGCCGAGTTCAACGGATTGTTCTTCCAAAAGGCACTGCCCCAATCCGGCGTGCCGTCGTTCCAATCCGCCCAGACCCCGAACACGGGAATGACATAGATCCCGTCCGCCTGGGCCTGGTCGAAGAAGCCCTCCCAATCCTCGGCCCACTTCTCATTGACTGACCAGTCCTGGTTGATCCATGGATCTCCCAACCAGCCGGCCATGATATGGACGCGAACGATCTTGGTGCCACCCTGGCGAGCCCAATCGAGGACCGTGTCGAAGTCAGTCTGCGTCTTGCCGGTGGGGTTCCGGGACAGGATGAAGCTCTGCTTGCCGTCGATGCTGAAGTACGAGTCGCTCGCTCCGAGAGTGAGAACCGGGATAGAGGTCGACGTTGGAGTGACGGTCGGGGAGGGCGTGATGACAGCATTTCCGGTCGGCGTGACGGAAGGGGTGGCCACGAAAGCAGTAGCGGCCGTGAATGTGGGTGATGCCGTCGACGCCGGTGCGCAGCCCGACAGCATCACGCAGAGACCGATCGCCAAAGCGGGCAACTTGCGCCAGGCGTTCCCGCCCCTTCTCACAGAACCCTCCTGAGGCCTGGTCGCTCTCGCCAGACACCGTTCGGAAGTCCGGACCTGAGTTGCGCGCACGGGAACCAAAGCTACCACGACAACGCGCGGCCAGACGACGCATTTCCATCCCAACGCGGTCAACGATGGGCAGCGGCATCGAGTCGTGATGACCTCGAACAAGAGTGCCCGGCCGTCATCAACGTCTCCCTCGACGGCAGCTGCGGCGGCGGCTCGTCCGGAACGCCCTGCTTCCCCTGCTAGCCCGCCATCGGGTGCTGCTCCTGCCGGCTACAGGAGCTGGTTTGCCAGGGCTTCGATCTGAGCAAGCGAGGCCGGCGTGGCAGTGGCGGTGATGTCCACGAGATTCGATCCCTTCGTGGCGACCACGCCCTCGTTGTCCTTCCCGCCGTTGAGGGGCGCCAGGAAGGAACGAGCCTGGTCTCCGACGCCGGAGACGCTCTTGTAGGGTACGGGGAACTTGCTGCTGAACAGCGAGATGGATGTCGGGTCGGTATTCGAGATCAGCACGATGATCACGTTGAGGCCCTTGCCTGCATACTCGCAGGCCACGCCCGTCGCACCGGCTGGAAGCTGCGTTCCGCCGCCGCCCTTGACCTCGACTGGTTCCGGAAGGCTGATTCCCAGGGCGGCGCCGACCGTGGCGCCGCTGGGGCAACTGCCCGCAGCAGTGGTCGTAGTGGTCGCGGCCGTCGCTATCGGTGCTGTGGTGGGCGCTTTAGTGGGTGCTGGGGTGGGTGCTGTCGTGGGCGTCGTCGTTGCGGCGGGGGCTGCGGTGGCGCCGGTTGTCGGCGATCCGCTACTCGAACCTCCGCAAGCCGCGACGCTCAGGCTCAAGACCAGCGCGGTGGCGGCCAACCGGCCAGATCTGCCGTACGACACGTGAGAGCCCTCCTTGCGTGAAGGTGGCGTCCTGGATCTGCCGAAAAGGCTACTGCGGGGACGGCTCCTCGGCACGCGTAGGTTACGCGATCTGTTGTCCCTTTCCGCGGTCGAGTCGGCCGGTCTTGCTGGCTGCCTGGATCCCGGCCACCCGTTGGAATATCGAGCAGGTGGCTCCGAACACGAGCGCGGTCAGTCGCCCTCGTTGCCCTTGCCGATCAGGCTGCGAGCGCCACCAATATCGCGAGCACGATCATGACCAGAACCACGGCAGCAATGAAGGCGCCCACGGGAAGGCGGAGGCCCATCGCCGCGTTGGAAGGTCCGATCCCGCCCAGAGTGTTTGGGACGTTCTGGTCGTGGAGCACATTGATAGGCGGCCCGGCTTGGGCCTGGTTCTGGGTGGGTGTGGCCATGACTTCCTTCCATGCGCCCACGGCGGCCTGAGGTTTCCGGCGAAGCGGGCCGCTGCGACCACCGCCGAGAGATACTCCGGGCACCGCTAGTCATCCATTCTGGGCCGGGTCTGGCGCCAGCGGTGAGGATGGGAACCCCTCCTGCCGAGCTGCGGGTAGCGCCACACAGGGCCTCCTCAAGATCGTCATCGTCGGCGTTGCGCCGCGGCATCTGGCGACCCCGCGGGTCAGAGCGGTGTTCGGACGGTCGTACTCGGTGAGACTCTTCGTGGAGCCGATCTCGACCGGGAGTGATTCCCGGGCTAAGGTTGGCGCGAGTCAAGAGCGAGGAGGTCGAGAGCGCATGCGCATGACGGACCTGAAGGCCGGGTGGGCGATCGTCGGCAACGACGGGCGCCGCTTCGGCACCGTCGAAAGCGTGGGCCAGAACTACATACTCGCGTCCAAACCAGGTCTTCGCGGCCATCTGTACGTTCCCGCGTCTCACATCGCCAACGTCGAACACGAGGTCTTGTACCTCAACCTCGCGAAACGCGAGGCAGATGAGATGGGCTGGGAGCAGCCACCGAGGGACCGGGACGTGCCGGACACGACGTCGGAAACCGACCTGCACAGGCACATCTGACCGAGCGCTCGACGCACGATCTGGCGCCGTTTACGCGGCTGGCGGGCACCGTCGGGCCGCTACTTATGGTCGTCGACTGGCCGGGGTGGCCCGGCGTCGACGCTCAGCCAGCCCTTCTGAACAGGGCCCCAACGGCATCGGCAAGATCGCGCGAGCTGAAGGGCTTCGCGAGTGGCGGCGGCGCGCCAGCCGGAAGGGCACCTGCCTCGTAGCCGGACATGAAGAGGACCGGCAGCCCCGGTCGGGTCGCGATGATACGCTCGGCGAGTGTCGGACCGCTGAGAACCGGCATGATGACGTCGGTCACGAGCGCGTCGTACGAGGTCGGGTCGCGAATCGCGGCGTCGAGCGCGACGACAGGGTCGCCGAAGGCGAGTACGCGGTACCCGTGCTGCTGAAGCACGCGCTGGGCGAAGAGTCGGACGGCGGGCTCGTCTTCCACAAGCAGTATCGTCTCGCTGCCTCCGCGGTTTGCGGGGATGGCGGAATGTTCGACTTGCGCGGCCGACGCAGCACCCTCGAAGGCCGGGAGGTAGGCGCTAACGACGCTCCCGCGGCCGAGACGGCTCTGGACGTCGATGTAGCCATCCGCCTGCTTCACGATGCCGTAAACGCTCGCGAGCCCGAGCCCGGTGCCCTCTCCCGACGGCTTCGTCGTGAAGAAGGGTTCGAAGAGGTGCGTCTGCGTCGTCGCATCCATTCCCACGCCGGTGTCGGAGACCTCTAGCAGGGCGTGAAGGCCGGCGTGGGCCCCGGCATGGGACCTGACGAAGGTTCTCGTGAGCACGCTGCGCCTGACCGCGATGCCCAACGTGCCGCCCGTCGGCATCGCGTCGCGGGCGTTTGCGGCGAGGTTCAGCAGGACCTGCTCGATCTGGACGGGGTCGGCCAGAACCAGGGGAACCTCGGCGTCGGCCTCGAGGCGGACGACGATGTCCTCCCCAACCAGCCGACGCAAAAGCGCCATCGCGTCACGGACGATGGCGGCAAGATCGAGAGGGGTGGGGTGCGCGTCCGCTCGGCGGCTGAACGCCAGCAGACCCATGGTCAGCTGCGTGGCGCGCTCGGCAGCGCGTTCGATCTCGAGCACGTCGGCCCGGCCCGGGTCGCCCGGCGGGTGCTCGGCAAGGTGCAGCTCGGCGAATCCGTGAATAGCGGTCAGGAGGTTGTTGAAGTCGTGGGCCACGCCGCCCGCGAGCCGGCCGATCGCTTCCATCTTCTGGGCCGCCCTCAGCTGCCCTTCCAGGGCGGTTCGATCCGCTTCGGCCCCGCGCCGTTCACTGATGTCGCGGGCGATGTTCAGCACGGCCCGGTGGCCGTCCAGGTCGATGATGGTGGCACTTACCTCGACCGGTACGACGGTTCCGTCCTTCCGCACGTGGGCGGTTTCGAAGAAGGACGCTCCCACGTCTGCGAGCGCGTCTTCTCGTTCGGCAACGAGGGCCGCAAACTCCGGTGGAGATATCTCGGTCGGCGACATCGTCAGGAGCTCGTCGCGACTGTAGCCAAGCCGCTCGCACGCGGTTCGATTCACCTCGAGGAACCTGCCGCCAATGTCGTGAATGAAGATGGCGTCGCTGGCGAAGTCGAACAGGGTCCGGAAGCGTTCTTCCGACTGGCGGAGGGCTTGCTCGACCGCGTGTTTCTCCGTGATGTCCTGGCTGGCCGTGACGGTCCCCGTGATCTCTCCACTCTGCGAACGGAGCGGGGCTTTGACCACGATCTGGCGCCGAACCGTGCCGTCTGCCAGGAACCTGTCCGCCTCGTACACCTCGGGCATTCCGTTCTGCATGGCCTCGCGGTCGTGCTCGATGTGCATGTCGGCCTCGGGCTGGCCCAACTCGTGGCTCGTCTTGCCCAAGACCGCCTCACGGGCAAGACCGAAGTTGCCGGCAGCGTAGGCGGTGTTGCACAGCATCACACGTCCGTCCCGGTCCTTCGCAACGATGGGACTGGGTATGGCCTCGAGAAGCTCCTGTACGAAACGGACCTGCCCGCGGAGGAACTTCTCGCCTTCATGTTTTGGGGTGATGTCGCGCACGGTTGCGACAACTCCAACTATCTGCCCGCTCGTGTCGCGGTGCGGCCGGTACAAGGCCCTTGCCCAGCCACTTGGACCGCTCCGGGAGCCGGTCAACGCGAACTCGCGCCATTGCGAATCGCCTGTTTCCATGACGCCTGAGAGGGTCTGCTCGAGTTTGGCGGCCATTGCCTCCGGAAGGACGTCGCCCGGCCACCGGCCGAGGACCTGATCGGCCGTCAGGCCGATCATCTCCTCCATGGCCGGGTTCCAGACGGTCATGCGCAGGTCGCGGTCGAAGACGACCAGCCCGTCGCCGGAGCTGGTGATGATCGTTTCGAGGAACGCATTGCGCTCGCGGAGGACAGCCTCGGCGGCGGGCCGATGCGTGACGGTCGTGCCTGTGCCGTGCTCGTCGGCAGGCACGGCGGCTGGTGGCTTCGACCGTTTCGAACTGCGCCTGCCTGCGTACGTCACGCTCTGCCCTTCCTCCTGCCCGTGGGCGTCGGTGCTCGCTGACCTCGCCCGATGCAGGATCCAGGCCACTCGCGGCCACTGAGTGTGGCCCGGGTACCGCCCGGCAGCGGGTGTGAGGCCGGTTCATCTTCCCACCCTATGGGAGTCGAGTCTATGCGGCGTTCGCATGAGCGGTGCGAGGCCGTGGCCCGCGACATTCCGACCATTTCGAGCTGGATGGGTGCAGGACGAAGACGTCCTGGCCTGGCACAAGACGTCAGTCCGGAGCCGTGGCGCTATGGCTGGTACAACTCCGCCGAGGCAAGGTTGGTGAAGTCGCCCGACACGGATGAGATGCCGCCCGCCATGAGGACGCGTCCGTCCAGCAGCGGAGTGGCCGTGAAGTCGTCCCGGGCGGACAGCATGTCTCCAGCCGGGCTGAAGGTGCCGGTGGCGGGGTCGTACAGTTCCGTCGCGTCCGTTATCTCGCCTCCCCCGGCGATGAGGACACGGCCGTCAGATAGCAGCGTGGCGGATTGAGAATCCAGCGCCGTCAGCAAGGAGCCGGTCCGGCTGAACGTGCCGGTATTCGGGTCGAAGAGTTCGGCCGAGGATAGGGCGCCAGCGCTCCCGCCTCCTCCCGCGATGAGCACGCGGCCATCGGACAGCAGGGTGGCGGTTGGTTCCGCTCGCCCGACCGTAAGAGACCCGGTGGCGGCGAACGTGCCGGTCGAGGGATCGTAGAGTTCCGCCGATGCCAGCCCACCGAAGCCCCCAGCGACCAGGACGCGACCGTCCAGCAGGAGCGTGGCCGTTGTGTCGTTGCGGGCGATCGTCATCGACCCGGTGGAGCTGAACTTCCCTGTGGCGGGGTCGTACAGCTCCGCGGACGCAAGGGGAAGGAACGTGGGCGGGGTGGACGCGACTGCGGCCTGAGGGTTGGTGTTCGCCTCGCCTCCGGCGATCAACACACGGCCGTCCTTCAGGGGCGTGGCCGTCTGGCCGTCTCGCGCCGTCGTCATCGGTCCGGTGCGACTGAACTCGCCCGTCTTCGGGTCGTAGATCTCGGCCGAGACCAGGTCCTTAGACGCGCCATCCAGTCCTCCGGCGATCAGGACGCGGCCGTCCGCGAGCCGGGTAGCGGTGTGCTCGTACCTGCCGGTCACCATCGATCCGGTCCGACTGAAGGTGCCGGTCGTCGGGTCGTAAAGCTCGGCCGAGGACAAGACGCCGCCTGCCGGGATGAAGCCCCCGGCGACGAGCACGCGCCCGTCGGAGAGGAGGGTGGCGGTGGCGGCAAGCCGTGAGGTCGTCATCGAGCCGGTCGCCGAGAACGCGCCCGTCCTCAGAGTGGGCGTCGGCAGGACGCTAGTCGTCGGCACGATGGTCGCCGTCGGAGTCGCGACCTCCGTCGACGTAGCCACCACGGCCGTCGGCTGGCCGTGGCGCCAGGCTCCGTATAGGGCCGTGCCGGCGATGACGACCAGCACGAGCGCGATCGCCGTCGCGGTCCAGCCGACCGGAGACCCGCCGCGAGTCCGGACGGTCACCCTGAGTGGCCGCAGCGTCTCGATCATGGCCGGCATAGGACGCTGGTAGGTAAGCTCGCGAGGCCGCCGGGTGCGGAGCAGCTCTTCGATGCGTTCGATGTCCATCACGAATCCTCCTGCCCGAGGCGACGGCGCAGGGTTGAGAGTGCGACCGTGCTGTGGCTGCGCGCTGCGTTTGCCGTGATGCCCAGAACCAGCCCGATGCGGTCGAACGGCAGGTCGGCCCGATAGCGTAGGTAGAGCACCGCGCGCTGCCGCTCCGGAAGGCCGTCCACCGCCTGCCAGAGCGCGGCGGCGTCGGACGAGTCGGCCGGGTCGGTTGCGTATCGGGCGCCTCGTTCCGCGAGCCGGCCGAATAGCCCGGCCAGGCGCCGGCGGACGCGGTAGCGGTCCATGACCAGTCGGTAGGTCGTCCGGAAGGCCCAGGCGTCGAGGTCGTGCAGCTCGCTGCCTGAACGGAGCTCCCGCCAGACCCTGAGCATCGCTTCCTGGACGGCGTCCGCCGCGTCCGCGTCGGAGAGACCGAGGCCGACGGCAAAGCCGTACAGGTCCTGGCCTCGACGGTCGTGCAGCGACCGGACCAGGCGCTCACGCTCCGGTTCCTGGGTGGCCAGGACCGCCGCGTCGGCCGGAGGCGAGAGCTCCTTCGTCATCACAACCAATAGACGCTGGGGCGAGGGGAAAAGCTTAGCCCGACGAACCCGGGCACCAAGCTCGTTGTGTGCCCTCAAACCCCGCTGGCGGGCACCGGTCCGCTTCGATTCCGGGACTGGCACGGTCCAGCTCTAGGCCGCGCGGGCTTCCCGGTATTGTCTCTGGAACACGCTAGGATGAGAACATGAAAGAGTCAGGCGCGAGCCAGGGCCAGTCGGCTTCGGAGCTCATCTCGAAAAGAATCGCCGAACTCGGGGACTGGCGCGGAGAAACCCTCGCCAGAGTGCGCAAGCTCATCGAGGAAGCGGACCCGGCCGCCGTCGAGGAATTGAAGTGGGTGAAGCCTTCGTCCCCGGGCACGCCTGTCTGGTCGCACGACGGCATCATCTGCACCGGCGAGTCCTATAAGAGCGTCGTGAAGCTCACCTTCGCCAGGGGCGCATCTCTGGAGGATCCTGCCGGTCTCTTCAACTCGAGTCTCGAGGGAAACGCACGCCGCGCGATCGACATCCACGAAGGTGAGAATGTGGACGAGTCCGCCTTCAAGACGCTCGTTCGCCAGGCGTTCGCTCTCAACAGTTCTGGCAAGTCGAAACCTTCGAAGAAGGCGAAGTCCTGAGGGTTTCCGCCCCTGGACAGGTCCGACATCTCTGTTAGGCCAGCGGCCCCACTGCTGCTTCTACGGCCTCGAGAATCTCGCCGGATCGAACGAGCTCCTTCATCCGGTTGTGGTCGGGATAGAGCGGTCTGTCTTCCTCGAGGTGGGCCACGTACCGCCGCACGACTTCGCGCGCCGCCGCCACTCCACGACCGAACTTGAACTCGCGGAAGTCGAGCGCCTGGGCCGCGGCCATGAACTCGATCCCCAGGATGCCGTAGGCGTTGTCGAGGATCTGGCCGTTCTTGATCGCCGTGTTCATGCCCATCGACACGAAGTCCTCCTGGTCCGCGGCGGCCGGGATGGACTGGACCGAGGCCGGCACCGAGAGGATGCGCTGCTCGACGATCAGGTGGTCGGCCGTGTACTGGCTGAGCATGAGGCCGGAGAACATGCCGGCGCCCTTCGTCAGGAATGCCGGCAGGCCCACGCTGAGAGCCGGGTTGGCCAGGCGGTTCAGGCGTCGCTCGGATAGTACGCAGACCATCGTGACCGCCGCCCCCACCATGTCCATCGGCAGCGACACGGGGCTCCCCTGGAAGTTGGCGCCGGTGAGGGTGAGTCGGACCTCGGGCAGGAAGATCGGGTTGTCCCCAACGCCGTTCAACTCGATCTCGACCTGCCTGCGCGCCCACTCCACTGCGTCGACGGCCGCGCCGATGACCTGGGGCGACGAGCGCATCGAGTAGGCATCCTGCACCTTCGTCTTTATCTTGCCGGTGGCTAGGTCGCTGCCATCGACGCAAAGCATGATCGCCCGCGCCACCTGGACGGCTCCCGGGAATCCTCGGAGCTCGTGGACGCGCGTGTCGTAGGGCTTGAGGTTCGCCACGAGCGCCTCGAGCGACATGGCGCAGGCGATCCCGGCCTGCTTGAGCCAGCGGGAGATGTCGTAGAGCTGGATCGCGCTCATCGCCGTGAGGAGGTTGGAACCGTTGATCGTCGCCAGGCCGTCGCGCGCCTGCAGCCCCGGCACCGGAATCCCCGCGCGCTCCATCGCCTCGCGCCCCGGGAGCCGCTCGCCGCGGTAGAAGGCTTCGCCCTCGCCCATGAGCAGGAGCGCGGCCTGGGCCATGGGGGCCAGGTCGCCGCTGGCGCCAACGGAACCCTTCTGGCAGACGACCGGCGTGACGCCTTTGTTGAGCATCTCGACGAGCGTGAGCGTGATCTCCGGCCGGCACCCGGAGTGCCCCCGGGCGTGCACGTTGATCCGGCCCGTCAACGCGCCGCGGACTGCCTCGATCGGCGCCGGATCCCCGATGCCCGCCGCGTGGTTGTAGACGAGGTAGCGCTGGAACTCGCGAACCTGCTCGTCGGACAGGACGATTTCGGAGAACTCGCCGATGCCCGTGTTCGTCCCGTACATGACCTCCCGGGCTGCGAGCTTCTCCTCGAGCATGGCCCGGCAGATACGGATCCGATCGAGCGCCGCCGGATCCAGGGCGATTTCCTCGCCGTGGCGGGCGACACGGACGAGCCGGTCGATCGTCAGAGACGATCCGTCGAGGACGATGGGCATGGCCGATCACTCCTGTCGGTTCGAACCGCCCGTCGAATCGCGGAGACACCCAATCTCCCATCCAGGCGGCATCGGGTTGCTGCTAACCGACGATGGTAGGCCTCTGCGCCTTACTTGGCCTGTGGCGCGTTCGGGGACGACGAAGTGAGCCGGCTCTCTTGCGGTCGGTAGGTCNNCCCGGGCCACCGAAGCCGCGCCCACCGGAGCTGCCCGAACCGCCCGAACCGCCACCGAAGCCGCGCCCACCGGAGCTGCCCGAACCGCCCGAACCGCCGAATCCGGGCTGGCCGATTGGGAAGGCCTGAACCACCGACGCGTTGAGCGAGCCGTCGGCGTTGAAGGTGCCCTGGGCCGAGATTCGCTCACCGACGGCGACGTTGGCCAGGGTCGGAGCGGTAACGCCGCGAACCGAGTACCGGGTCGAAGACGAGACGTCGACCGTGACCGTCTTGTTGGCCGCGGTCGTGACCACGATGGTCGTGGCCGTCTTGCTGGCGACGGTTCCCCCGACGGATGACTGCCCGATGGTGATCGAGGTGGCGGTGAGGCTGCCGGATGAGTCGACGGTGCCCTGAGCGGAGATCCGCACACCGACTACCAGCGCGCTCTGGGTGACCTTGGCTCCGGCCTGGGAGTACGTGGTGGAGCCGGTCAGGGTGAGCGTCCGGGATGTGCCGTCGGACTGCTTGATCGTGACGGAGCTGGAACCGACCGCCGTCACCGTCCCCGATGCCGTGGGCGACAGCACCGCGATCGAAGTGATCTTGTACGTGCCGTCGGATTGGCGAGACTCACGGAAGTTGATCTGGTCGCCGACCGCCAGATCCGCGAGGGCGATCGTCTTCCCGCCCTTGGTGATCGTGGCGCCGGTCGCGTCGATCGCCCTCGTCCAGCCGTCGGTGGTTTGCAGGGAGAGCTTGCTGCCGTCGATCTTCGTAATCGTGATCGCCACCTGACCGGTGGAGCCGTTGATGGTCGGGGGCGCCGTCCAGCCCGGTCCGAGCTCAGGGTGCCCCGGTACGGTCGATGCCCCCGCGGCCAGGGCCGTGGGGGACCCTCCAGAGGCGACGCCGATGGCGTACGCGACGGAAGCCACGCCCACGAAGAGCAGCGCTACGACAAGCGGGATGAAGAGCCAGCGCGAACGAGAATCCGCCATTTGAAGTACCTCTGGTTCACCGCCCGTCCTTCGACGGAAGAGCTGGGACGCCGGGCAGGAGGACGAGTTGCCCACGTCCCGTGGCGCGTTTATCGCCTTTTGGCACAGGGTCTGTCCTGAAACCGGCTCGGTGCCGTGGTGCGCCGGGCTCGGGGCTCGATTGGGTCGCCCGACCCGGGAGTCGCCCGGCGCCGGCGGTCGCACGAAGCGGACCCGTGGCGCCACCGACGAGGGTTCATCGGCATCCTGCCCCCATCATTTGCAATGCCGGCCGCGACGCGGGGGACGGTGGACGTCACCTTCAAGCCCACCCGGCGCCCGCGTCTACGCGTTCACTTTCGGGGGCTGATCCGGCGGTCGATTCGCCGGTCGTTCGCGGCGCGAGGGCCGGCGCGCAGAGCGACTGGTCGGGCCGACGTCCTCTCCGGTCTTCCTCTCGGCCTCCTGAGCGCGCTTGACCTGGGCGTCGAGGACCTGCTTGAACTGCTTCGCGAGGCCGGTCTTCATTCCGGCGCGCGCGGGAGCGTCCGCGTCCCGATCGCGGCGCCTGTCACGGGCCGCCTCGGAGGGCGGCAGGTCGTCGTTGCCTTCCATGGTTGCTGGTTCGCTCCTTTCTAGCGGCGACCTGCTACGATCGGATCGCATGGAACTGTATGGCGTGCGGATCCCCACGATCGTGGCCGACAACATAGCCGCTCGTTGCTCCGGTTGTGGCGAGGTCATCGAAGGCCGGCCCTGGCGAGTGAGCATCCTCGACATCGTGGCCCCCGAGGCGCCCGTCGCCTGGACGGACTCCGCCGCGCTCAACCCGGGCCCGTTCGAGTTCCACGCCGATCCGAGTCACGTCCTCACGTGGATGGCCCGTCGAGGCATGCTGTTCTGCCGGCGCTCCCAGGTCCGGGAGATCATGAGGCCGGTCTGGGTTCCCACAGAGCCGCGCCGGCTCGGCCTGTGCGACGGCATCCATCGCGATGACCACGAGTTCATCGACCCGGCCGCCCCTGCGGCCAGTCGAAGCTGAGGGCAGATGCGAGTACGCAAGGCGGTCTTTCCCGTGGCGGGTTGGGGAACCCGCTTTCTCCCGGCCACGAAGGCCCTGCCCAAGGAGATGCTCCCGCTCGTTGACAAGCCGGTCATCCAGTACGCCGTCGAGGAGGCGGTCGCGGCCGGAATCGAGCAGGTCGTCATCGTCACCAGCAGCCAGAAGCGAGCGATCGAAGATCACTTCGACCTGAACCTGGAGCTCGAGCAGTTGCTGGAGTCTCGGGGCGACATCGAGATGTTGCGCCAGATCCGGGCCATCTCGGACCTAGCCCAGATCTCCTACGTTCGCCAGAAGGAGCAACTCGGGCTGGGCCACGCGGTTCTCGTTGCCAAAGAGCTCGTCGGTCACGAACCGTTCGCGGTGATCCTTCCGGACGACGTGGTGGTGGGCGAGCGGCCATGCATAGGCCAGTTGATCCACGCGTACGAGCGGACCCATTCCTCCGTCGTGGCGGTCATGGAGGTGTCCCATGAAGCCACCGCGCGCTATGGCGTCATCGCCGGCGAAGCCGTGGGCCCCGATGATCCGGGCCTGTACAAGGTTTCGGGCCTGGTCGAGAAGCCGGAGCCGGGTGAAGCGCCGTCCAACCTGGCCATCATCGGCCGCTACATCCTGACCCCAAAGATCTTCGAGAAGCTCGAGCAGACGCCCCGCGGAGCCGGAGGCGAGATCCAGCTGACGGACGCCATCGAAGCGCTCATGAAGGAGCAGGATGTCTACGGCTACGCCTTCGATGGTGTGCGATACGATGCCGGGACCACGATGGGCTGGCTCGAAGCGTCTATAGAGCTGGCGCTCCAGAGGCCGGACATCGGAGGCCAGTTCCGACAATACTTGCAGACGCTCGACCTGAGTTGACCAACCGGTAGCGCAAGAGGGCGCGGGCGAGCAGGGGCGAGATGCATCAAGCGGCGTTGCGCCGCCAGCCCAGAGAGGATCTCTCGTGGCCGAGATCGGACAGGTAATCGGGGGCCGCTATCGGCTCATGGAACTGCTCGGCGAGGGCAGCTTCGCCACGGTCTACCGTGCCAACGACGTCCAGCTGAACCGAGAGGTCGCTCTGAAGCTGCTGCGGCCCGAATACGCCGGCAACGCCGACTTCATGTCGGACTTCCGGTGGCAATCCCGGATCGCGGCCGGCCTCGACCACGAGAACGTCGCTGCCGTCTATGACTTCGGCACGGACGACATGGGCACGTACCTGGTCACCGAGTATGTCGACGGGGCCGATCTGGCCACGCTCCTGGCGCGCAACGGGCCGGTTCCGCCTAGGCGAGCTGCCCGCGCCGCAGCCGAGGTCGCGAGGGCGCTGCAAACCGCTCACGCTCGCGGACTTCCTCATGGCGATCTTCGGCCGGGCAATGTCATGGTCACTCGAGACGGTCACATCAAGATCACGGACTTCGGCGTAGCGCGCGCCGCCGCTGCCGTGACCGATGCCACGTCCTCGAACGTAAAGCACCACGTCGGCGATGCGGTTGCCTCGGGCCC
>PMNU01000063.1:1698-47115 GCA_003165675.1 Chloroflexota bacterium | reverse complement strand
CGGCCCGCCGCCGCGGCCGTCGGCCCTCAACCCGGCCGTGCCCGCCGCCCTGGACGAGATCGCATTGCGGTCCCTTTCCACCGCGCCCGACAAGCGCTACGCATCTGCGGCCGCAGTGGCCGTCGCGCTCGAGTCGTTCCTCAACGGAGGTGCCGCGGTCGAGGCCGGAACCGCGCCCGGCGTGGTCGCCGGAGCCGCGGTCGCCGGCCTTTCGGCTGCCGGCGTCTCGGCAGCCGGCCGAGCCGGGCGGGTGACCTACTCGCCGGATTCCTATGCCTCGGCGCCCGGCATGGTGGACGAATCCGACGCCGATCTCGATGCAACACGGGGCTACTCCCCCGAGCCCGAGCGACTGAGCCGGCCGGTTCGCCGCGCCCAGCCGGTCGAGCCCGAGCCCGAACCGACTGGCGCCAGCCCGTGGGCCTGGGTCGCCGGGATGCTCGGGATCCTGGTCATCGCAATCATCGGATTGATCGTCGTCCTGCTGGCCAGCAAGAGCGGGTCGGCGACGGTGTATGCGCCCAATCTGGTCAGCGAGTCCTACACCCAGGCTCAGATCGACGCCCAGCGGTACGGCCTCAACATCACCGTCACCACCAGGGCCAACGACACGACCCAGCCGGACAACACCGTCGTCGAGCAGAATCCGCCTGCCGGCAGCCAGATGCACCAGGGCGACACGATCACCATCGTGGTGCTGAGCGGGCAGGCCACCGTGATTGTTCCGAACCTCGTGGGCATGACCGAAACCGATGCCCGCAACGCTCTCACAACGGCCGGGCTCCAGGCCGGCGTCCGGACAGATGTGAACGACCCGACGATCCCGGCCGGCCAGATCGTCAGTTCGAACCCGCGTGCCGGCATCTCGGTGCAGCGCGGCTCGACGGTCGACTACGTGCTCTCGACGGGACCGGCTCCGACTCCAACGCCGACTCCCACGCCGAAGCCGACGCCGGAGCCCACTCCCGTTCCTACGGCGGTTCCTACCGCTGCTCCCTCCACATGAGCCCGCGTCGCCCAGCTCGGTCTAGCCCTTCCCCCCAATCTGCCTGAGCCCGCGTCGCCAGCCGGTCGGCTCCGTCAGGCCCGGTACCGGGCCCCACGGCCGTGACCGAATAGAACCTCCGTGCTGGTGGCGCCGCCCATCTGTCTTCTCTACGGAGTCTGGTCCGGTCCACATGCCGTGGTCACGAGCGGCCCTATCCGGCGGCGCTTCAGTCGGAATGGGCGTTCCCCACAGTCCACGGCCGCCCGCCCCGGCCGGCTCCACCGGACCGGCCGGGGCGGGATCCGCTGCGTCGCCGACCTCCGCCGCCGATCGCTCCCAGCACGCTCGCTCTTCTTCTCCGGTCAGGGGCGCGTGGCCCTTGTCGAGGGCGCAGTATCCCAATCGCAGTGAGACGGCCCGGCGATAGTGGCGGCACGAGGCGCACGAGGTCGTGGAGAGACGACAAACCCAGCACCGCGCCGTCTCGGGCTGCGGCGCTCCACAGTGCGGGCAGCGCCAGCTGGCCATGCCGCGATTGTAGCTGCGATCCCGCAGCCGGAACAGGACTTCCGCGACGGGCGCACACCGTGGGCTTCGGATCAGGTTGTGGTGATTCCGGCGGTGCCGGTAACCTGATCGCCGGCAGGCGACGTCACGAGCACGCTGGCCTGGCCGGTGCCGGGCGAAGCGCCGGAGATGGCCACCTGCCAGGTCGCGGTTCCGGTCGCGTCTGTCGTGAGTTCGGGCGACACGATTGGCTCCAGGCCTTGAATCGCGACCGTGAAGGTCACTTTGGCGTTGGCCAGCGGCCCGCCGTTGAGCGACGTGGCGTGGAGCGTCAGCTTCAACGTGGCCTGCGACGACGCCGCGAACTTGCTGGGCGACACCGCCAGGTGGGCGGCGAGCTGGCCGTAGTCGCGATTCACCGTGATGCTCGTCGAGGACGTGTTGGTGGCCAGGTCGGTTGCGCTGAGATCGATTGTGTTCGGGCCGGCGACGACCGGAACGGTCAGCTTGAACTTCCCGTCGGAGCCGATGACCTGGCTGCGGAACGCGCCGCCGGGCGCCTCCTCGTTGCGGATGGAGATAGTGGCGCCGGCATCGCAGCTTCCGGAAACGTCGATCGTCGAAGACGTCAGTTTGGCTCCCTGCGCCGGCGAGGCGATCGTGATCTTGGGCGGCGTCGTATCGAGGATGTAGGTCACCTCAGGTGACAGCTGGCCCTCGCCCGTCGGCGTGGCCAGAGTGGCTACGAATGTGTTGCTGCCCTCGGTTATGGGGATGGCGGTGGTGATGAAGCGCGTCGTGCCCCCGACCGAGACGGTCGCGACCTGCACCTGCGAGCCGCTCTTGTCGAGGCGATACACGTGCACCGTGTAGCCGGTCTTGCCGACTGCCGCACCCGGCACGCTGCCCTGGATCGGTATCGACGGTTGATTCGTGTAGCCGCCGTTGGGTGGTGTGTCGAGGACGGGCGTGTCGAGCGCGACCCCCGACGGCGGTGCCGTCGCCGGAGCCTGAGAGACCAGCCGGGTAACGGCGGTTCCGAAGGCCGCGGCGATCTGGCCGATCAGGTCGGTCATCAGCCCCGACCCGACGCTGAGGGTCACGAGGCCCAGCATGAGACAGCCACTGATGATGACCATGGCCAGGGGCGGGGAGATCCTCCCGCCGGTTCTTATGGGTCTGTATCGCCGCAGGACGTCCGGGGGCGGTGCCGAGGCCTTGATCGACTGCGTCGACATTCGGTCGCTCGACGGCGGTCTGGGTCGGACGTGGGCGGCTCGTCTCTGTCGCATCGGCATGCCAGGTATTGTCGCATCACTCGGGGGTGGTCTCGGCAGGATCGCTCGGGTCAACCAGAATGCGGCCGACTCCTCCTGAATGAGACGAACTTCCGTGACGCGCACAGGCCGTGCGCGTCACGGGCGGATGGATGTACTCTGCTGTACAGGGCGGGCGTTCAGGAGCGTTCGCTCACATTCGAGGCGACAGTGCAGGCACGCGACCCAAGGCCAGATCGGCCCCGAAACCCCGATGACGGATTCGCCCATCCGGCGGCCGGGCTTCGGAATCGAGTTGCGCCCACCGCTGCCGTGCAGCCCGCGATGAGGCCCGTAAGCGCACCTCCGGCCGGCCGAATTGCCACTCGAACTGCCCCTCGACTGCCGATACCCACTCACCATGAGTCGGGTGTGCCGCACCGCTACCCCATTCTGCCGATGCCTCGCGGGGGCTTCGGCCTGCCCAACCTGCGACGCAACGTCTGTCCGCACTTCTACATGACCGGCAGCCGCGGGGCCATCCCTATCCAGGCGCCGCACCTCCTCAAGGCCCTCATCCGCCAGGAGCAGAACGTTTCACGTTGCCAGCTTCGCGGCGGCGTCCACCTCGAACAGGGTTTCGTCAACGACGTCTGCCTGACGCCCCGCTTCAACCAGTGCGTCTTCTACGAAGACGACTTGACGAAGGATTGACGTCCGAGCGGTTTGGCTACGCCGAGGCGCTCTCTGCGCTCGAGTCGCGTGGTCGATTCGGGATTCGCCTTGGGCTGGCCCGGACGCGCGCCCTCCTATCCGGGCTCGACCATCCGGAGCGGACGTTCCGCGGAGCCCTGATCGCCGGCACGAACGGCAAGGGCAGCGTGCTCGCTTTGATGGGATCGGCACTTGTCGCGGCCGGGTACAGGGTCGGCCAGACGCCCAAGCCTCACCTGGTCACGTACCGGGAGCGGTTGCAGATTGGCGGCCGGCCCGTAGATCCGGAGACGTTCGCCCGGCTGGCGGGAGAAGTGCTGGCCGTGGCCGACCGAGTCGCTGGCCGCCACGGCGAACCCACCGAGTTCGAGCTGCTGACCGCGATCACGTTTCGCTGGTTCGCCGAGGCCGGCATCGATCTGGCGGTGGTCGAGGTTGGGTTGGGAGGTCGCCTCGACGCCACGCACGCATGGGACGGAGGTGTGGCGGTGGTCACCAACGTCACGCTCGACCACACCGAGAGGCTCGGGTCTACGGTCGAGGCGATCGCCAGCGAGAAGGCCGCCATCATCATGCGAGGCGACCTTGCGGTGACGGGCGCATGGGGTTCTGCGCTCGAAGTGATCGAGCGCCGAAGCCGGCGAGTGGCAGCTCCGCTGACCGTCACGTCGCTCGCGCCGCTGCGCAGTCTTGACCGGGACGGCATCGAGGTCGAGCTGGGGCGGCTGGGTCGGGTCCGCGTGGGACTCCGGGGGCGCCATCAGGCGGCCAACGTGGCCGTCGCGGACGCGGCGCTCGACGCTCTCGAATCGGCGGGGATTGCCCGCGTTCCGGACGACGCGCGCCGCGCCGGTTACGCCGCGGTCCATTGGCCGGGGCGCCTCGAGCTGGTCGAAGCCGGCGGCCGGGAAGTGCTGCTCGACGGCGCTCACAACCCGGCCGGCGCGGCGACGCTTGCTCGTGCCCTCGACGACATGGCGCCGTTCCTGCGCCCGGGTCGGCCGACGCTGCTGCTGGCCGTCATGGCCGACAAGGACGTCGACGGGATCGTTCGGGCGCTCGCCGGCGCCACTCTGCTGCGCGAGGCTCGGGTCATTTGCACCTCGCCGGCAGGTGGCCGGGCGCTGGCGGCCGATCGGCTGGCGGCCCGCTGGCACGCGCTGGCGGGGCGGGCCGCCGAGGCGGTTCCGGAACCGGCGGCCGCTCTGGACGCGGCCCTCTCCCCGGGGATTGGCGCGGGCAGCCCCGCCGGCAGCGGCGGCCCGCTCGGCGCCGGTCCCGTCGTGGTGGCCGGGTCCCTCTATCTGGTGGGCGCGGTCAGGGCCATACTCGTCTCGGATCCAACGCTCGCACCCGATCCGCCGCTACCGCATCGGAAGGTCGTGCCGTAATCGCCGCCGATCGCACCGGTTCATCCGGATTCGCACCCGCGCAGCCACTGCCCACTCGCATCGGTCCGCGCCAGTTCGAGTGGGGCGTCAAGACGTACGTCATGGGCATCGTCAACGTGACTCCCGACTCGTTCTCGGGCGACGGCCTTCTGGCCGGCGTCGCCGGTCGACGCGGAGCGGTAGTGGAGGCAGCCGTGGTCCAGGCCCGTCAGATGGTCGAAGACGGGGCCGACATCCTGGACGTGGGCGGCGAATCCACCCGACCTGGCCACGAGCCGGTCGCCGAGCAGGAGGAAGCGGCCCGCGTGCTGCCCGTGATCGCGGCCATCCACGCCGCTCTCCCGGATGTGCCGCTGAGCGTCGACACGACCAAGCCGGGCGTGGCTGCGTCCGCCCTGGATGCCGGGGCGGCGCTCCTCAACGACGTCTGGGGAGTCGCGACCGACGACGCAATGGCCCGCGTGGCCGCCGAGCGCGGTGTACCGTTGGTGGTGATGCACAACCGGTCGCAGGCGGTCTANNCGACACTTCGACAGCTGGGGCGTCCCGTCCTGCTCGGCACCTCCCGCAAGTCCACCATCGGACGGGTGCTGGGCGGCCTGCCGGCCGAGGAGCGGCTCGAGGGGACACTGGCCACGACCGCTCTCGCCATCGCTGCCGGAGTCGACATGGTCCGGGTCCATGATGTGCGGGCCAATGTGAGGGCTGCGCTCCTCGCCGACTCCATCTGCCGGGGAGAATGACTATGACCGATCGCATCGCTCTGGTGAACATGCGCTTCGAGGGCCGGCATGGCGTGCTGGCGGAGGAGCAGGCTAAGGCCCAGCCTTTCGAGGTCGATGTCGAGTTGTATCTGAACCTGAAACCCGCCGGTCTCGCCGACGACCTGGCGCGGACGGTCGACTATCGCGAGGCATTCCGGATCTGCCGCGAGGTCGTCGAAGGCCCCAGCGTCGGGCTGATCGAGACCCTGGCCGAGCAGATCGCTTCGCGCCTTCTCATCGCCTTCGAGGCGGTGGCAGTGTCGGAGGTGGTGGTTCGCGTCCGCAAGCCGAACGTCGCGCTGCCGGGCGACCTGGACGGAGCCGCCGTCGAGATCAGGCGCCGTCCCTGATCCAGTCCCCGCAGCGAGGGGCCGCACTCGTCGCACCGAGCGAACTCGGTCGCCTGGCCGAGCCTAGCTCGTCGTCGCCGGACGCGTCCCGAGCGTGACCATCAGCGTGAGGTACTTGCCGCCGCGGTAGATCTCGACGCTGACCGTTCGCCCGGGCGCGTACTGGACGAGCAGATCTTCGAGCGGATGCGACGCGTCGACGGTCTGCCCTTCGACGCTGGTGATGATGTCGCCCGTTTCGATGCCGGCCTTGTCGCCCGGGCTGCCGGGCACGACGGCCGCGATCGAGTTGCCGTTCACGTCTTCCTTGTGGACCCAGGCCCCCTGATCGAGGGGCAGGCTGTGCTGCTCCTCGAGACCCTTGTCGATCAGGTCGTAGGTGACTCCAATGAACGGACGCGACAGCGGCTCGCCGGCCAGAGCCTCTTGCATGATCGGCTTGGCGATGTCGATCGGGATGGCGAAGCCGATTCCCTGGGCGGTCTGGGCCTCGGCGGTGGTTACGCCAACGACCCGCCCGGACCCGTCGACCAGCGGGCCGCCGCTGTTGCCGGGGTTGATCGCGGCGTCCGTCTGGATCAACCCGTGCAGACTGGTGGACGCCGTCGAAGATGCGTTGTCGGCCGGAACTGAGATGTCGCGGCCGAGGGCCGAAACGATCCCGGACGTGACGCTGTTGGGGTACTGGAGGCCCAGCGGGCTGCCGATCGCGATGGCCAGCTGGCCGACCTGGAGCGGCGCAGAATCGCCGATCGGGGCGACCGCCAGATTGGCCACCGCGTCGATCTTGACGATGGCCAGGTCCGTCAGGGTGTCGACGCCGTAGGTCGTGCCGGCCAGCTGCCGATCGTCTGCGAGCCGCACGGAGATCGTCTTCGCCCCGGCCACGACGTGCTTGTTGGTCAGGATCCAGCCGCGCGAGTCGTACACGATCCCCGATCCCACCGACGTGTCGCCCGCCCCATCGTCGGTCGAGATCTGGACGACTGCCGGGCCGACCCGGTTCGCCGCGGCGATGATGGTGGACGCGTCCGACTCGATCGCCACCCTGGTGCCGGTGCCCGTTCCGGGGGTTGCCGTCGTCTGGTCGAGCGCGCCGGAGGCCCGCAGGGCGAGATACGTGCCGCCCGCGCCGACTACCGCTGCGATCAGCGACGTCGCCAGCAATATGGCGACGAGACCTCTGCCGTTGCCGCGGCCAGATTCGGGGGTAACGCCGCCGGACCCCGCCGCTGGCGCCGGGCTGGGCTCGAACCACCGCTCGGGCGTGGCGGGATCCGGGCCGATCGGGGCCCCGCCGCTGAAGGCCGCGGTCCAGTAGGGACGTCGGCCGGGTACGGGCTCGAACCGCTGGATCTCCGGAGAGTTGGGATCGGACATGCAGGTGGCGTTCCGGTGTGTGGAAGATGGCCAGGCGCGAATGCTATGCATAAAGGCCGATCTTCGCCCGAATGTGGTTCGTACGACCGAGCGCTGCGACCCGTCGAAGCTTGCGGCCGCCGTCATTCACGTTCCAGATGCCGGAGGGTGAAGATTCCGCCACCGACGCGCGGTCGAATCAGGGTCGCCGATCGGTTGGGCCGGATTGCCCGGCCCTGCCGCCCTCAGCCGGGTCGGGTGCGACCCTGGGTCTTATCGACGGGAAGGGGCGCGTCCTTCTCGGCTTTGGCGGCGGCTTCGACCGCCGGCGCTGGCGCTGCCGATCCCGCGGCTGCCGGCGTTGGCGCCGCCCCGCTGGCCGCGGCTTCGACCGCGGTCCGCGGGTCGGCAGGCAGCGTGACCGTGAACGTGGACCCGGCCCCTACGCGACTCTCGACCATGACCCGGCCGCGGTGCATCTCCACCACCGAACGGACGATCGCCAGCCCCAGGCCGCTTCCGCTGCCTCGGGCTTCGTTGGCGCGCGAGCCGCGATAGAAGCGCTCGAAGACGTGCGGCAGTTCGCCGGCGTCGATTCCGACTCCGGTGTCGATCACCTGGATCTGTGCCCCCCGAGGATGCGGACTCAGCGTCACTCGAACCGATCCGCCGCGAATCGTGAACTTCAGGGCATTGCCGATGAGGTTCGTCATCGCCTGGCCGAGGCGCTGCGGGTCGTGCCTTGTAACGAGCGGCGTCTCCGGCAACTCGGCCGTCAGGGTCAGGCCTCGGCGCTGGGCGGAGACCTGGGCTTGTTCGACCGCGGACAGGATCGTCGCGCGGAGGTCGTCCGGCCGCAGATCCAGGCGTATCAGCCCGGAATCGAGCTTCGACAGCTCGAGCAGGTTCTGCGCCAGCCAGTCGAGCCGCTCGATCTGCTGGGCGCTGGCCTCGAGGAACTCCGTCCGGGCGTCGACATCGTTGCCGGCCCTCTCCTGGAGCAGCTCGTTGAACGTGCGCAGCGCGGCGAGTGGAGTTCGGAGCTCGTGCGACACGTCGGCCAGAAACTCACGGCCGATGTCGCGGTCGCGCCGGATCTCCTCCATCGTCTCCTCGACCTGGTCCGCCATGGCGTTGAACTGGTGCGAGAGCTCGGTTATCTCGGCCCCGCCGGTGCGCGCTCTATCGGCGGGCACCCGGCGCGCGAGGTCGCCTTCGGCGAGTGCCCTGGCAGCCTCCGTCAGGCGGCGCAGCGGCGTCGTGAAGCGGCGGGCCAGCAGGGAGGAGACGACTACCGCAAGCGCGAGAGCGCCGATCGCGGTGAAGAGCAGGAAGCCCACGACACTCGTGATCGTGCTGCTGCGCGTCGTGTAGGGCGCCGAGAGGCTGACCTCCAGATACCAGGTCGGTTTGACGCCGTCCGGGTCCGCGAACTTGAAGATCTCGGTGTAGCTGACCGAGTCGCGGGCCTCGCCGCGTCCCGGTTCCGCGGTGAGTGGCGCGCTGAAGGTGGATACCGGCACCGACGGAATGAAGCCGGTGCCGCCGGACGTCTCGGAGCCGAGTCCGAATCGAAGCCGCAGGTCGGCCTGGGCAACGTTGTTGGCGTAGTCGGTCAGGGTGGTCGGGTCGAGAGCGATGCGTACTGCGTCGTTGAGCGTGCCACCGGCGGAGACGACAGTGGCGTTGGCCGGGTCCTGGGCGGCCGTGGTGTCGGCTTTGACCCTTACGACTGCGGCCACGGCGTTGGCTCGGGCCTCTAGGTTCGTCATCTCCTGGCCACGGAGGTCGTTGTCGAGAACGAAGACGGTCAGCACCGAGACGATGCCGACGGCCAGGGCGAAGACCATGACGAAGGCGAGCGACAGGCGGCCCTGGAAGGTCCTGGGCAGGGCCCGCTCGACGGGCACTGCCAGGCCGCGACTTCCGCCGGCCGATCGCACCTTTGGCGGCGCGGCGCTCGGTGAGGGACCGCCGGTGGCGTCCGCCGTCGAACGCTGAGCCGCCGCACGTTTCTTCGCCCGCGAAGGAACGCCCGGCTTCTTCCGATTGCGCCCCGGGGCCACCTCAGCGCTCCGCGAAGGCGTACCCCGCGCCACGGACCGTCAAGACGAACCGCGGGCTGGACGGATCGTCCTCCAGCTTTTCGCGCAGGTGGCTGACGTGCACGTTGATCGTCTTCTCGTCCTGGTCCAGAGCCTCGTAGTCCCTGATGAGCTCGAGCAGCTCCCGGCGCGAGTAGACGCGGCCGGGCTTGCTGGCCAGGTGGCGCAGGATCTCGAACTCGGTTGCGGTCAGGGCGATGCGGCGGTCGCCGCGCTGCACGCGCCGCCGCTCCAGGTCTATCAGCAGGTCGCCGTGGCGCAGCAGCCGTCCGCCCCCGGCGTCGGACAGGTCGCCGTAGGCTCGCCGCAGCAGGGCCTTGATGCGGCTCATCAGCTCGCGCAGCCCGAACGGCTTGGTCATGTAGTCGTCGGCGCCGAGCTCGAGGCCGATGACCTTGTCCATCTCCTCGTCGCGGGCGGTCAGGATCAGCACGGGGGCCTTCGAGCCGCTGGTCCGCAGGCGGCGCAGAACCTCGAAGCCGTCGATGCCTGGCAGTCGAACGTCCAGGACCACCAGGTCCGGCCCCTCGCGCAGCGCGAACTCCAGGCCTTCCTCGCCCGATCGCGATACCGCGACCTGATACCCCTCCTGCTGGAGGGCGTACTGGATCCCTCGGGCGACNNTCTCAGCACGTGCTGCTCGGGCACGTCGCCGCCCCTCCCGTGGTAGGCTCCTACTCCGAAGCGCCTCCGCAAGGGTCAGTGCGCTCGATCGACCCGCGCAGGGAGGTTCCAGTTCGTGTCAGCCCCGTCAGTACTCACCGCCACAACCCGGACCGAGACCGGCAAGAAGGTTTCGGGCCTGCGCAAGGCGGGCCGTATTCCCGCGGTCGTCTTCGGTCATGGTCTGGCCTCAATTCCGGTCTCGCTGGATGCCCACGAGTTCGAGCACTTCCGCCGGACCGCTCACTCCAACCTGATCGTCGAGCTGAAGGTCGACGGCAAAGACAAGCACCGCGTCCTGGTGCACGGCGTGCAGGTCGATCCGCGGACGCGGCAGCTGCTGCATGTCGATCTGTTCGAACTGAAGTCGGGCGAGGAAGTCACGATCGAGATCCAGCTCCACACCACCGGCGAGTCGTACGCGGTGGCCCGCCTGGCCGGCACTCTCCTGCACAACATCGACCGCATCAAGGTTCGCGCTTTGCCCGAGAACCTGCCGGAGGCGCTCGAGTACTCGATCGAGCCGCTCGTCGACTTTGACACGGCGATCCACCTTCGAGACCTGCCGATGCCCGCCGGAGTGACGCTCCTGTCCGATCCGGACGAGGTCGTCGCCAAGGTGGCGCCGCCGCACGTGGTCGAAGAGCCGGTGGTTGCCGCCGTCGAGGAGACGGCCGAGGCTGCCGCCGAGACCGAGACGGAGGCCCAGCCCGAAGCCTGACGGCAGGGCGGGGTCGGCCCGCTCGAACACGTTTCCTCGCGTCCACTCGCGGTCAGCGCATACGATTGGGGCGTGCCCAGCCTGTCGGTTTCCCGGAGCGGTTTGCGTCGAACCGTGCCCGTCCTGGCGGCATTCGTCGTCGGCGCGGTCACGTACGCGCCGCTCTACTGCTATCCGCTACTCGCGCCGCAGTTCGAGGCAACCTTCCATGCCTCTCGCGAGCTTGGCCAGATGCCCTGGACGATGTTCCTGCTCGTCTCGATGCTCTGCTCACCGCTCCTCGGGCGCGCCTTCGACGTAATCGCCGACCGCATCCTGCTGCTCATCGGGGCGGTGCTGCTCGCAGCCGGCTGGCTCGTGGCCTCGGCCGCCTCGGATGTGGCCTTCCTGATGGCCGCCTATGGCGCACTCCTCGCGATCGGCGTCCAGCTCGTCTTCGTCGGCACCAGCACGGCCATGGCCCGCCGGTACGCCGGAGCGGCGGGGCTTGCGCTCGGCGTGGCGTATGCCGGACCCGGCATCGGAGTGGCACTGGCCCTGCCGGTCGCCGCGGGCGTGATTCCGGACATCGGCTGGCGGTCCACCGCGGTCGTCTTCGCCCTCCTGTCGCTCGTGGCCCTTCCGTTCGTGTGGCTCATGACCACGGGCGCGGCGGTCCTGGTGCCGGACGAAGGGGGCGGCACAGGCGCGGACGCCGGGCGTGGCGCGCCACGGAACCCGGCTGCCTCCCCGGGCCGCGGCCTGCACGAGACCTCAGCTCCGGGCGCCATCGCCGCCTCCCAGGAATCGCCGCCGCCCGGGAGCCGCTCGCGGCCCGACGCGCTTCGACGCACCATCCGGACGCGCCGGTTCCTGATCCTGCTGGTCGGCGCGGTCGGGATCGGCTGCATCGACGAAGGCATCTTCCAGACCTCGTCGCGCCATGCCGTCAATCAGGGCATCGACGCCGGATTCGCGGCCTCGATGCTGGCCCTCCAGTCCTACGCGTATGTCGCCGGGCAGGTCGTCGGCGGCGGGCTGTCCGACAGGTTCGGGCGGCGCTACGTCGGTCTCATCTGCGCCGGTTTGATAGCCGTCGGCGCGACGGCGATCTTCACCGCGACCGGTTCGCTGCTCGCCCTTGCGGTTGCCGGAAACGCGATCTACGGCTTCGGCATCGGCGCCACGATCGCCATCCGTTCGGCTGCCTTTTCCGACGTCTTCGGCGGCCACAACTTCGGGGCGATCTTCGGGATCATCGCCGTCGCCTACCCGGCCGGCGGGATCATCGTCATGAACGCCGGCGGCATCTTCTACGACCGGATCGGCAGCTACTGGCCGGTGTACCTGATCGCCATGGTTTCACTGGCGGCTTGGTCGGCCGCGCTGGTCGTCGCCGGTCCACGTCGCCACGGCCTCCATAAGCGGCTTCGGAGCGTCCGGGCTCGGATTCCCTTGTAACCCGTGGGTCAGTCGTCGGTGGGCGGCGCGTGGGCGCTGGGCGGGCGGCAAGCCGCCGCTACGCCACCTCCCGCCGGATCGTGGCTGCGGCGAGGGCCATGAAGACTGCGGCTATGCCGATCAGCACGACAAGGTCGAGCAGCACCTGCGGCGACGAGAGGTCTGCGCCGGCGATCATCACCTGTCGCAACCCGTCGATCGCATAGGTCACCGGCAGGATTCGTGCGACCGGCTGAAGCAGAGAGGGCAGCTGCCCTATTGGCCAGAAGAAGCCACCGAGCAAGCCCTGAGGCACGATGACGATCGGTATGAATTGGATCACCTGCAACTCCGTCCGGGCGAAGGTCGACAGGAAGATACCAAGCGATACGGCACCCAGGCCGAGGACGAGGACGAGCAGGTATGCGATCAGCGGGTTGCCTGCGGTCGGTACGCCCAGGCCGATCGCGAAGGCCGCGATGGGCCCGAGCGCGGGGATTCCCAGGCGGCCGAGGACGAAGGCGAGGACTATCGCCACCTGCAGCGTCGCGAAGAAGCCGAAGCCGAGGCTGTACCCGAGGACGATCTCGGCCTGACTGACCGGCGTCGCCAGCAGGCGCTCGAGCGTCCCCCCGATTCGCTCTCGTAGGAAGCTGATGCCGGTCAGGAGGAAGACGAAGAAATAGGCGAAGAAGCCGACAACGACCGGGGCGAGCGAGTCGAGCTGGGTGGCGTCCGGCGAGCCGTATACGGTCTCCCTTTCGATCGTGGGCACCGGAGCGTCGTTGTTGGCCAGCGCCTCCAGGCCCAGCAGCGCCTTCTGGACCGCCGGCAAGACAGAGGCTTCGCCCGCGGGATTGAGCCCAAGCGTGAGCAGCTCGATCTTCGGATTCTCGACGCTGAAGTCAGGTGGCAGGATCACCACCAGGTCGACCTTATTGTCCTTCAACATCTGCCGCGCGGCCGATTCGTCGGTTGTCCACGGTTGGACCGAGATCCCAGTCTGCTGGCTCAGCGCCGATTGAAGCTTGGACGCGATCAGACCGACCGGGCTGGTCGACTCGTTGACGATCGCGACGTTTGCGGTGCCGGACTGCTGGCTGCTGAGCACCCAGGCGAGCAGGGCGATGATCGCCAGCGGGGCCAGATACAGGAGGGCCACCGTCCGGGGATCGCGACGGAACTGGGCCACGATGCGGCGGAAGACGGCCACTACGCGCAGCGGGTTCATCGGGCGGTCTCCCTCGGGCTCGCTGCTGACTCGGCGGCTCGCGGGGAGGCTGCCTGGCTGGCGAAGCTCAGGAACGCCGTTTCGAGGTTGTCCGTGCCCACTCGTTTGCGAAGCTCACCCGGCGTCCCCTGCGCCAAAACGTGCCCGTCTCTGATGAAGAGCAGCTCGTCGCAGCGATCGGCCTCGTCCATGACGTGACTCGAGACGACGAGCGTGGCTCCGTCCGCGGCGAGTCGATGGAAGTGGTCCCAGAACTGGACTCTCAGGGCCGGATCCACTCCGACCGTCGGCTCATCGAGGAAGATCACGGCCGGGTGGTGGGTCAGGGCGCAGGCCATCGACAGGCGGCGCCGCATCCCGCCGGAGAGATCCTGGGCAGGCGTCCCGGCGCGCGAGTCGAGTTCGACGAGCGCGAGCGATCGATGCAGCGCGGCCCTGTCAGTCTGGCCGTAGAGCGCGGCGAAGAAGCTCAGGTTCTCCCAGACCGACAGCTCCGGGTATATGCCGTCCGACTGGGTCATGTAGCCGATGTGGGCCAGGTTCTCGCGCGATGGCATCTGAACGCCGAGGACGCGGGCCGTGCCGGAGGTCGCGGACGCCAGGCCGGTCAGGAGCCGGATCAGCGTCGTCTTGCCGGAGCCGTTGGGACCCAGGAGGCCGTATATGCGACCGGACGGAAGGCTCAAGTCGATGCCGTCGACGGCGTGGATCGGTCCGAAGTCCTTGCGCAGGGCGACGGCTTCCACGGCGGGTCCGGGTGTGGCGGGAGTCGGCGGAGGCGAGGTGGTGGTCCGCGTTTCGGGAATTGGAGCGACGGCCATGTATCGACCTCCTGGGATGATTCCTGGCCCGACGGCCCAGTTCCGAAGCAGGTCCACGGACGCCACGCATCAATGTACCGTCAAGACGCACCGGGTGGGCGGCCTGCGCGACTCCGTTTGGCTATTGCGCGCTGACCGCTGACGGAGCCGGCCGCTTCAGCAGCCTGAGCGAGACCGACTGGACGGCCGCGACTGCAACTATCGCGATTCCAAACGCGGCGGCGATCCCTGCAGGTTCGATTGCCGCGCTGATGACGAGGAAGAAGACGACCGTGCCGAAGAGGCCGACCTGAAGGCCGCGCGCCACACCGATGGCTTGCTCCGGGCCCTCCAGTCGATGGGCGAACACAGCCAGGATCGTCACGTAGACGGGAAACGCAGCGACGATGCCGCTCAGCTGCGGACCGAGCAAGGTAGCCGCTTCCGTCACGGCCAGCACGATCGATGTGCCGATCACCATTCGAGCTGGAATGTCCCACGCCGGCAGCGAAACCCCCGTGGCGGTCGCAGTCGTCGAAGGGGCGAGTCGCAGGCAAACCGCCATAGCCACCATCACCAGGGCGAACAAGACGACCGGCGGACCGCCGAGGAAGGGCTGTCCGGCGCCCGCAGCTAAGGCGAAGCATCCGAACCCGCCGACCATCGAAGCCGGCCAGCCATGACGCCGGGCGAGCCAACCATATCCAAGAGCGAAGGTGGCATCGCCGAGCAAGCCCGCGATCGA
Source organism: Chloroflexota bacterium (assembly GCA_003165675.1). Lineage (GTDB taxonomy): Bacteria > Chloroflexota > Limnocylindria > Limnocylindrales > CSP1-4 > Fen-1039. The sequence goes on along the minus strand of PMNU01000063.1, from coordinate 32,102 downwards.
GCCCTGGGCAGCTCCGGCGGCGAAGGCGGTCCCGTGGTCCAGCGCGAGATACAGCGTCACCGGACCCGACGTGAGAGGCAGCGCGACGATCCAGCCGCCGATCGATGGTCCCCAGCGCCGAGCGGCAAGGCTCGCACCTCCGATCAGGATGGGCGTGAGGCTGAGCTTCAGCAAGAGGAGGGCCACGGCGGCAGGGTATCGCGGCTGACCCGGTGCCGTGTTCGGCCGGAATCAATCGGCCCGAATCAACCGGCGCGCATCAGCCCGCGTCGAGCGGGAGGCGCGACCTCAGCCGGCGGCGAGCCGCCGTATCTCGTCGGCGAGTGCCGCCGCGAACGCAGGCAGGGCGGCGGCCACCTCCTCCGAGGGCGGTTCCCCGAACCTGAACTCGGCGCCGCCTATCCCCACGAACGTGCCGCGGAGCGGCGAGCCGCGCATCTCGTCTGCGAGCGCCAGGACCTGATCGGGCGGCAGCGTATGCGAGGAAGCGGGGCTCGCGCCACTCCCCGCCGGCCGCGCCACGTCCTCGAGCGGCAGAACCACGATCCTGCCCGCGGGGATGCCGACCGCCGCATCAGCCACGACTACGGCCGCGTCCGCGGGCACGTTCAGCAGTGCCTCGACGCCCAGCTGACCCAATTCGGTGATCGTGGCCAGGGCTAGGACGTCCGGCGGCAGCATCTCCGCGGCGAGCGGGGCCGCTGCGTCGTCTCCTCGGAGCGGCTCCCCGCAGATCAGGACGTGGACGCGGTTGCGTGCCGGGTGATTGCTCATTGGCGGAGTCTACGGCGGACCGATTGCCGCCGGCGGAGGCGCGAACCGCCCGACGCCAATCAGCGGGCCGGTAGCTCGATCCGCAGCAGACGGTTGTCCTCGCGCTGTGCGTCGATCGTGCCAGTAGCGACGAAGCAGACGCCGCCGGCCGACCAGGTTGCAATGCTCAGGCCGACGCTGAGCGGGATGGAAACCTCGCCGCCGGCGCGGCGGACGACGGCCGTCACCGGAGCGGCGACGTTCTCGTCGGCTGCCGGCAGCGTGGCAATGTCGCCCTCGTCCGGCCCCAAGGCAGCCCATTCGAATGCGTCTGGGATCACGGTAGTGCCGGTCGGCGTCCACAGCGAGACCCGATGATCCTGGCCGACGAGGACGAGCGCTCCGCCAGGGGCCCAGCCGTCGGCGTTGCCGGTCAGCTGCGTGCCGCGGCCGCTCGCAAGAGTCAGAACGAGCCCGTCGGATGTGGCAAGCCGGCTGCCATTCGGCGAGAAGTAGACATCCAGGCGGATGTCGGGGAGCGGACGAGAGAGGACCACCGTCTTCTCGGGCAGGGAGAGCACAGTCAGAGTTCCGGGAAGGGAGGACCCGGCCGCGGTCAGGACCACTCCATCGGCCGGCGTCCGGTTAGCTCCGCTGCCGCTTGTCGATGTCGCGCCGATCAGGGCCAGCAGCCGTCCATCAGCGGACCATCTTATGGGCAGTCCGTAGCCGGCGGTGCGGGGTCCGAGCTGCCCGTTCGACCAGACCTGGAAGCTCTCCTTGGCCGGAACCTCATCCACCGCGACGGGAGCCGTAAGGGCAACCGAGCCGTGGCCGTTGCCGAGCATTCCCCCGAAGGTTCCCGGGACCACGCCGCTGACGGTTCCGTCGATCGAGAAGATCGTGACCGTCCCGTGAGTGGTGTCGTCCGGGGAAACGCCAAGTGTCATGAGGTGGGTGTCGTCGACCCAGGCCATGTCGACGGCGACCAAGGACGTGATCTGATGGCCGGTGAGGTCGAGGACGTCCACACGGCCGGTGCCGAAAGTCCCGCCCCACGTAAGAACGGCCAGGAGCTTGCCGTCCGGCGACCAATCGAGGCGCTGGATGCTGCTGGCGGTGTCGACGACCGTGACGCCAGGTGGCAGCGATTGGCCTGGCGAGGCCTGAGCCGGGGTCGCCGGCGGAGTCGACGAGGCGGTGCTCGTCGCTGGTCCAGTGCTGGTCAATTGTGCGGTGGCCGCGCTGGACGGCGTCTGTGATGCAGCGCCAGAACTGCCGCACGCCGCCACGAGCACAATCGCCGCCAGGATTGCCAAACGTTCGAGTCCGCGGATCCCAAGCATGCCCGATCCCCCGTTCTGCGCCCTACCAAGCTACCGCGTCGGCGCGCGGTTCGGACGTCGGACCGGTGGACCCGGGTCAGTCGCGCTCGATCTCGAGGGTCAGGAAGTGCGTCGCGCAGCTGATGCAGGGGTCGTAGGAGCGGATCAGCTGCTCGAGACGCACCGTCGCCTCGGGGTGAGGTAGGGCGAGGACCTGGGGCGCGAACTCCGCCAGATCCTGCTCGATCATGCCCTGGTTCTGGCCGGTTGGGGCGATGATCTGGGCCGCCGTGACCTTGCCGGAATCGTCGAGGTCGTAGTGGTGCCAGCAGATGCCGCGCGGCGCTTCGGTGCCCCAGCCCGTCTCGCCGCCCCGTGGCGTCCACGGCGTGAAGGGTCGGGCCGGCTCTTCGTAGGAGTTGACGATGTCCAGGGCGGCGGCAGAAGCGTGGATTAGCTCCACCGACCGGGCCGCGATGGACCAGAACGGGTTGCGGGCGATCTGCCGCGCCAGGCCGCTGGCCTTGAGAGCTTCCTGGGCTAGCGGGTGCAGCTGGTCGGCGTTGAGGGTCACGCGCGCCGACGGACCCAGCATGTAGGTTCGGCCGTCGTTCACCCGCGCATGGAGGGCATTCGTTCCCTCGTGCTGCTCCTCGCGGAAGGCCTCTCGCCAGCCCCACAGCGGCACGTCGATCCCGTCGGTCGATACGATCCGGCCTTCGTTGAGTCCGTACTCGATCGGATGCTTGACGGCGACGAAGAGCGGATCGCGCTCGAACCTGGGGGCCTTGAAGGCGCCGACGAGCTTGAGGGTCGCCTGCGAGAGGGCCAGCGCCTCGGTCAGGGGCGCGCGCAAACCCGCGATCTGCTCCCTGCTCGGCGTCCGCGAGAACCCTCCGACGCGCATCGAGACTGGGTGGATGGCTCGGCCGCCGACCAGCTTCATAATCTCGTTGCCAGTCCGCTTCAAGCGCAGCGCCTGCTCCACCACGGGCTTGTGGTCGCGCGCCATCGCGATCGCGCTCTCGTAGCCCAGGAAGTCGGGAGCGTGGAGCATGTAGACGTGGAGGGCGTGGCTCTCGATCCACTCGCCCCAGTAGAAGAGCTTCCGGAGCGCTCGAATCTGCGGGTCGATCTCGACTTCGAACAGATGCTCGAAGGCCATCGACGCGCCCATCTGGTAGGCGACAGGGCAGATGCCGCAGATGCGGGCGACGATGTCGACGACTTCGTTGGGCGTCCGACCCACGACGAGCTTCTCGAAGTAGCGGGGCGCCTCGAAGATCGACAGGCGCGCTTCGCGCACTTCGCCATCGGCAACGCGCAGCCTGAGAGTGCCCTCGCCCTCTACTCGTGCGATCCCAACGACCTCGAAGTTGTGCTCGCCGGTCGCTATCTCCGCGTTTGGCATGGGACCCACCACCTGGCTGTTCCCGCCCGCACTCGGACGCGGGCCTTCGGAGGTTGACCCATCGCCGCCCGGCCGGAATAGGGCCGTTTGTCGTCACGGGGCGTGCCCCACGTTCTTCAGGACCGGGCGTCCCGCCGACAGAGCCGAGGGCGCCAGGCGCCCCGAACCGTAAATCGGCGGCGCTATAGTCGCGGCGTGAACCTGCCGTTTCAACCGCCGATCGAGCCGATGCTGGCCAAGCTTACAGACACGATTCCATCGGGGGACGGCTGGCAGTACGAGCCTAAGTGGGACGGTTTCCGGGCCATCGTCTTCCGCGACGGATCCGAAACCTACATCCAGAGCCGCGACCTCAAACCCCTGGACCGATACTTTCCGGAACTGTCGCCGGCGCTGCGGGCGGCGCTTCCGGAGCGATGCGTCCTCGACGGGGAGGTTGTCATCGCTGGGCCGCGCGGCCTGGACTTCGACTCATTGCTGCTGCGAATCCACCCGGCCGCCTCGCGGGTCAAGCTGCTCGCGGCACAGACGCCGGCTAGCTACGTGGCGTGGGATCTTCTGGCCCTGGACGGGCGTGATCTGCGCGCCACTCCTCAGGGGGAGAGGCGCGTGCTTCTCGAGGAGGCGTTGGCGGGCGCGCCGCCGCCGGTGCATCTAACGCCGGCGACGTCGGACGCGTCTGTCGCCGCCGACTGGTTCGACCGATTCGAAGGCGCCGGCCTGGACGGCGTCGTCGCCAAACGACTGTCGGACCCGTACATGCCCGGCAAGCGAGGCTGGGCGAAGATCAAGCACGCCCGCACCGCCGACTGTGTCGTGGCCGGGTTTCGATGGCACAAGAACGGACCGGGCACGTTGGTCGGCTCTCTCCTCCTGGGGCTGTTCGACGATACCGGCCGATTGAACCATGTTGGGATCACCGCCAGCTTCACTGCGGATAAACGCCGCCAGCTGGTAGAGGAGCTAGCGCCGCTTCGCCAGAACGCCCTCGACAGACATCCCTGGGCCGAATGGGCCGAATGGGAAGCGGCGGCCCGAGCCTCCGGCCAGCGCATGCCCGGCGCGACGAGTCGCTGGAACCGCGACCGCGATCCCTCCTGGGAGCCGCTGCGGCCCGAGCGGGTCTGCGAGGTCGCGTACGACCATCTCCAGGGCGACCGCTTTCGCCACGCGACGACCTTCCTGCGCTGGCGCCCCGACAAACGTCCGGCCGATTGCCGCTACGACCAGCTCGAGTCGACGGCGCCGTTCGAGCTGGCGGCCATCTTCGGGCAGTAGTGCGGTCTGCGCGGCGAGCGAGTGCCGGCGATTGGGCGCCGGCGAGTGACAGACCAGGCTGGCGAGCGGCGCCGACGAGCCCGGTTCTTTCCCAATTCAATTCACACCAGGACCACATTCGGCAACCTCCGACACCTGAAGATCCCCGCATCGGCGATCCAGACCGAGCGAATCAGGCGGAACCGAGCCTGTACGCCTGGATTGGGGCTCGAATACCGGTGGGAGGAGCCTTCGGGGGAAATCGGGGTGCTGGAGCCTTGCTCAATGCTCATGTGATGTGCATTAGGAAATCCCAGCCGCAGCGCAGGACCCTCGTTTGGTCAACGGCGCCGCGCGCGGGCGGCGCAGGCGGGCGGCGCAGGCTCCCCGCGGACTGGCGGCGGCTCCCCGCGGCTGGCGGCCAAGGACGAGGCAACCGCACCATTCCGTGCCCTGCCCGGTCAGCGCATCGCCCCCCACGGGTCGTACTCCGCGTCGAGCGGTTCCTGCGGTGGACGCTCCGCCTCGGGCACGTGCTCGAGGTTGACGCGGATTCGGTACCAGAGTGTGAAGCGGCCGCGCATGCCATCGACCAGGATGTCGGCCGGCTGGAGGTAGCCGACGATCGCCGCGTGGCGACCGCGCCAGCGCTCGAAGCCGGCCAGTGCCTCTTCCTTAGTGGCCGCGCGGGCAATCTCCACCAGCGGTTTGGTGGACACGCGGCGGCCGCCGAGTTGAGCCGCCTCCGAGGCCGACGAGTTGCCGCGTAACCGCGAGGGTGAGGGTGATGGCGAGGGATCGGCGGCTCGAACCCGCGAGGCCGCCGGAGGGGCCGGCGAGGCCGCCGAGTTACCGCGCGCCCGCGAAGGCATGACTCGCGGAGGCTCGCCTGGCGCCTTGGCGTAGTGGGGCGGCCACGGCGCGTCTCCCAACCCGTCCCTCTGCTGCCGAGCCGCGAGTTCCAGGAGCGCATCCAGCGAGCCCACCGCCTCGTCGATCCCCGCCCCCGGGTCGCCCACGCGCGCAAACCGTCCCGGCACGGTGGCCAGGGTGAAGTCGCCCAACTCGCAATCCGGCAGTTCGTCCCAGGTCACCGGCGCCGATACGCGCGCATCGGGTACCGGCCGAACCGAGTACGCGGAAGCTACCGTTCGGTCCTTGGCGTTCTGGTTGTAGTCGATGAAGACGCCGTGGCGCTCCTCCTTCCACCACTTGCTCGACGCGATCGAGGGCGCGCGCCGCTCAACCTCGCGGGCCAGAGCAAGGGCGGCCCGGCGGACCTGGTCGAACGTCCAGCGACGCTTGATGCGGACGTTGACGTGGATTCCGCGCGAGCCCGAAGTCTTGGGCCAGCCGACCAGCTCGTGATCGACCAGCACCTCGCGCGCCACCAGGGCCACGCGGCGGATATCGTCCCAGGGCACGCCTGGCATCGGGTCGAGGTCGATCCGCAGCTCGTCGGGGTGGTCCAGGTCGTCGGCCCGAATCGCGTGGGGGTTGAGATCGAGGCAGCCGAGGTTAGCGACCCATACCAGCCCGGCAGCGTCGTCGACCACTATCTCGTCGGCGGTTCGACCGGATGGGAACGCCAGCTCGACAGTTCGCAACCACTCGGGCCGCGACTCGGGCGCACGCTTCTGGAAGAAGAACTCGCCCTCGGCGCCGTTGACGTAACGCTTAAGGGCCATGGGCCGTCCGCCGGCCCCCCGCAACGCGCCGTCGGCCACGGCCAGGTAATAGGCGACCAGGTCGCGCTTGGTGTAGCCCGGCCCGGAAAAGTAGACCTTGTCGGGATTGGTGATCGCGACATGCCGGCCGGCAACGTCAACGACCTCGCTCCGCGTTGGCATGGCCGAACGATAGCGCCTCCGGTGAGGCGGGCTCGCCGACCGGGACGTCTGGGGCAAAGGCCGAGTTCGGCGGATCCGGCTTGTCGCGCCGACCGGGACGGCTCAACCAAGAGCCCTGGTCCGACGGGTGCGGCCCGCCCACCGACCGGGACTCCGGAGCCCCAAGCGAACTCACTCGGTCGGGACGGTCCGCTCCAGCAGGTCGGCGAGCGTCTCCATTTCGGCCCGGCTGAACGACTCCAGGAAGTAGCGCTTGACCGCGGTGAGATGCGCCGGCCTGACTTCGTCCAGGCGCGTCCGCCCGCCGTCGGTCAGGACCGCGAAGTAGCCGCGGGCGTCGGAAGCGCACCGCAAACGTGTGACCAGACCATCGGCCACGAGCCGGTCGACCAGACGAGTGATCCCGGCCCGGCTCAGCACGACCCGATCCGCGAGCTCGTTCATGCGCAGGCGATGCTCGTCGGAAAGAGCGAGTTGGAACAGGACATCGAACTCGGCCAGCGGCAGATCGCTGCGGGCCAGCAGATCCGCCTCCAGTTTCCGTGCCACACGCGCGTGCTTGGAAAGGAACGCTCGCCACGCGCGGTGCTCCAATGAGTCGAGCTCCGGGCCCGGATCGATCGGCGCTAGCGGGACTGCGGACTCGGCTCCGGGTCCCGCTTCGTCAGAAGGAACCGCGGCGACTGGGGCAGCGGCAGCGGCAGACGTGCCTGAGTCAGCGGGAGCCGGGCGAGCATCGGCTGCGGCCGGAGCCGCGGCCGCTGCGGCGGCGGGAACTTCGGCAGCGGCAGCCGCAGTCCGAAGCTCGTCTGTATTGCCCACTTGCACGTCCTTGTCCATGCAACTACTATAGCAGATAGTTGCTTAGTGAATGATCCCGAGCGGGTCCACGATAGCACGACAACGAGGAAACAAGATGAGCACCTGGACTCTGGACCCAGCCCATTCCCAGATCGAGTTCGCGGTCAAGCACATGATGGTTACGACTGTCCGAGGGCAGTTCCGCAAGTTCACCGTCGAGGTCGATTTCGACGAGGCGCACCCCGAGCGGTCCTCCGTCACGGCTAATATTGACGCATCAAGCGTCGATACGGGCATGGAGGCTCGCGATACGCATCTCCGCAGTGCCGATTTCTTCGATGCGGAGACCTATCCCGAGCTGAGCTTCCGCAGCACCGGTATCCAGGCGAGCGGCGACGGCTACAAGATCGACGGCGATCTGACGATCCGCGGCGAGACGCGGCCGGTCAGCCTCGATGCCGAGATCGGCGGAGTCGTGCCGAATCTGCAGGGCGGCCGTCGCGCCGCATTCGATGCGACTACGAAGATCAGCCGCAAGGCCTTCGGTCTGACCTGGAACGTGGCTCTTGAGAGTGGCGGTCTCCTGGTCGGCGACGAAATCAAGATCTCCATCGACCTGGCGGTATTGCAGGCCGAGGCCGCCGCGGCGCCGGTCGGAGCTGCAAGCGCGTCCTGAACCCTCGCCAACAGAGAGAACGGCCGCCGGTTCGCCGGCGGCCGTTCGATTGTGCGCCCGGCATGGGCAGCAGCTTGGAGGTGAAAGTCCCCTGCAGGAGGCGGTGGTGCTAACTGCTAGCCGGAGGCAACGGCGTCACCGTGAGGTGGGGTCGGAAGGAAGCCCGAGGCAAAGCTCCGACCCGAGGAACACGAACCGGATACAAGGCTGGGCGACGGGGGTGAGCCGGCAATCCACGGCGAAGCCCGACACCACCAAGGCGTCGTCAGGTAGATCCGGCGGGACCAGAGCGAAGGCGGCTGTTCTTACCCGGGGAGACCTGGCTGGGTGTCGGAGGTTTAGGCTTCCGACCGTCGCCCCCGCAAGGTGGCGCTGGACCGGCCAGGAGTCAGCAGCGGCCATAGTACCGGCGGGGATCGGTTGCGCCGGGAAGGGCCAAACGTCAGTCCGAGAGATGGTCCGGACAGACTCGCGGTCGGCGCATCGACCGCAGCCATCCCGCCAGCGTGGCGGGCCTTCTCCGGAGGCAAGACGGTGAAGCCGTCTGGGGCCGGAGAAGAGCGCAGCGCCGAACCGGCGTCTCCCGAAGCCAACCCTCACCCNNGGCATGAGCACGACCGAACTCCGGCCGTATCTCAAGGCCACCTGGTCGGAACTCCGCGCATCTCTCGACGCAGGCACATACCGACCCAGCCCAGCCCGAAGGGTGACGATCCCAAAACCCGGCGGTGGTGAGCGTGAGTTGGGAGTGCCGACGGTCACCGACCGCTTTCTCCAGCAAGCGTTGAGCCAGGTTCTCTCTCCGGTCTTCGAACCTAACTTCTCGGACCTAAGCTTCGGCTTCCGGCCGGGACGCAGTGCCCACCAGGCGGTGAAGGCCGCAAGACGGGCAATCGAGGATGGGAGAACCTGGGTCGTCGATGTCGATCTGGACCGGTTCTTCGACCGAGTACAGCACGACGCCCTGATGGCCAGAGCGGCCAGGAAGGTCGGCGATCGGCGGATCTTGAAGTTGATCCGCCGCTATCTCGATGCCGGGGTCATGGTCGCCGGAGTGAAGGTCGCGACGCAGGAAGGGACGCCCCAGGGCTCACCCCTATCACCGCTGCTCGCGAACATCATGCTCGACGACCTCGACCACGAACTGGAAAGACGGGGCCATCGCTTCGTCCGCTATGCCGACGACCTTCGGGTCTATGTGGCCAGCGAGCGAGCGGCTCAACGAGTGCTCGAAGGCATCAGGGTCTTTGTGGAGCGGCGGCTCCATCTCAAGGTGAACNNTGCCGATCAGGCTCGCCCTCCTCAACCGGTTCATTTCAGGTTGGACCGCCTACTTCGCGTTGGCCGAGACGCCCTCTGTGTTCGATGAGTTCGACGAGTGGCTACGTCGTCGATTGCGGCAGGTTCGCCCGAAGGAGTGGAAGCGCTTTGCTGCAAGGCGGCGCAACCTGCGTTCGCTTGGTATCCCAGACGAGCAGGCTCGCCAATGGGCGGCCAGTCGGAAGGGCTACTGGCGCATGTCGGGCTCGCCTGCTTTGCAGTGGGCCATGCCGACCGCGTACTGGACCCAGCTTGGTCTGGTGCCGATCGGTGTTCGTGTCCGTCGTCTTCGGGGGCACTGGCGAACCGCCGGATGCGGACCCGCACGTCCGGTGGTGTGGGAGGGGGCGGAGTAACACCGCCCCCTCCCCGATCTGCGAGAGCCGGGGATGGCACTGCCGGTTCGCCGGCGGCCGTTCAGTGGCGCGGTGCGCCGAATGGAGCCGCTAATCCTCGGTCGGCATGTGGAGGTACATGCTCTGGATGCCGATGCGACCAGGGCCGCTGAAGCGGTTGAAGACGAGGTTGCCCGACCCGCCCAGGATGCCCATGCGCAGGCCGACCACCTTGACCTCCATACCTACGCCGGGGTCCTTGTAGACCCAGCCGCCGGGCTCGACGTCGAAGACCTCGCCCGGTCCCAGAACCTTCTCGAAGACGTTGCCGTAGCCGTGGAGCCAGATCGTGCCGCCGCCCTGGCCGCCGCTGAAGGTGTCGATGAATATCCCGGTGCCGCCGAACAGCATGTTGGCGACGCCCCGCAGCCGTCGGAAGCTGTAGTCGATATTCGCGGTCGCGGCCAGGAACTGGTGCTCGCGAACCTCGATCGTCTGGCCCGGCGCCAGCTGCAAATGGAAGACGTGCCCGACGCCGTCGCGGCTGAAGGCGATCTGTCCGGCGCCCTTGGTCTCGGTCATGAAGATGGGCATGCCGGCCACCATGCGCTTGAAGGCGCCCTTCATCTGGTGCATCCCGATGTCGATAGAAGGTGTCTTCCAGAGCAGGATGTGATGCTCGAAGTAGACCGGCATCGAGCCGTCGAGCTCCATCGTCAGCGCCGGAACGAGCTCGCCATCGGTGCGGAACTGGACGCCCGGCCCCTGCCCTTCATCGATCATCGTCGGGAGCAACTTCGGGAGAAACTCAGTGTGCATTGGTCCCTCCAGGTGCCCGCTCCAGAGCGGCGGGGCGCCCACACTTTAGGACAGTGCGGGCGCCTTGGAAACCCGTTGGCCCCTATCGCGAGTTCGCCGCGCCCCATAACATGTCGTCTGGGGAGGCGGCTGTCGTATGTGCCGGCAGCGGCGCCTCGGATCTTCCAGGTCCGTCTGGGCGAGCGGTATCGGGTCGGTATCCATCGCCCGATGGCCGGCTTCGAAGCCCGAGGGCGGGCAGGCTCACCCGCCGACCCCGGCGAGCCAAAGGAGGGATCGAAATGACCGCCAGCGAGCCCGAGCCGGCCTCAGCCAGGAAGAGTTCGGGCTTCAATCGGTTTATGGTCCGTTGGCTCGCCTCGCCGCTCGGCGCCCTGTCCGGAAGCGTAGTGCTCGTGCGGTATGTCGGACGCATCTCCGGCGAGCCTCGACAGCTGCCGGTCAACTGCGAACCCTTTGATAACGGCTACCTGATCCGCGTCGGCCTGCCGGAGCGGAAGACCTGGTGGCGCAACTTCCGCTCGCCCTGGCCGGTGGAGCTGGTTCGTAAGGGTCGCCGGATCGGCGGCTCCGCTGTTGTGGTCTCGGGCGATACGGGCAACGGCCAGCGCCTCGCCGCCGACTACTTCACCAGGCACCACGGTGCGGCCCGCCGGGCGGGCCTGCCGAGGATGCACAAGGGCGAGGGGCCGACGCCTGAGGCTCTGCAGGCCGCGGCCGCGTCGATGGTCTTCGTCGTGGTGACGCCAGAGGGCGACAACTGACGCGCCGCAGGGACGTGGCGCAGCCGATCCGCACAGCCGTTCCGTCGTCCGGGCGTGATACCATCCCGGACGCGCCGACATAGCTCAGCGGTAGAGCAGTTGTTTCGTAAACAACAGGTCCTCGGTTCGAATCCGAGTGTCGGCTCCAGCTTCCCCGTCGCAGATTGATCCGGAGTGCCGCTGTGTCCTCGCCGTAGCCTGGGACCGGCGCCGGCCAGACTACCGCTAGCTCGGCTGGGTCGGGCGCCGCTCGCCCGACGTCTCCTCACGACTTCGCGGCGCTACCGCCAGAACGACCAGCGCAGCCGCCGCCAGAACCCCGATGATCGGCCAGGCCGAGACGACCCCGACCTCGTCCGCGAGGAGCCCCAGAGCCGAGGGCGCCGCGAAGACGGCTACACCGGACGCGAACGTGGCACGGGCCGATCCCTCGAGCTGGGCTTTCGGGGCGCTGCGCAGGGCGACGGCCAACCCTACGGGCCACAAACCGGCAGTGCCGGCGCCGCCGAGGAACAACCCCAGGGCCGACAGGGCGGGTGCGCTGGAGGCCCAGACCAGGCTGGCACCCACCACGACGACCAGCAGGCCGGTCGACAGCACGAGCCGCGGGCTTCGCTGTCCTCCCAGACCACGGCCGATCGCGGCCCGGCCGGCGAACATCCCTGCGACGAAGAGGCTGGCCAGAAGTGACGAGTCGGCGTCGGAGACTCCCGTCTGCCGGCCGACCATCGTAGAGCCCCAGAAGACGAACGAGAACTCGATCGAAACGCCCAAGACCAGCAGGAGCCACATGAACCAGTAGGGACCCGGCAGGCTGGCCCGACGCATGCGCACCGCTTCGGTCCGCACGGAGTCCCGCGGCCGGATGGCGGTCAGTACCAGGAAGGGCACGACCGGCACGATCATCGCCACCCGCCAGGCGTGCAGCCCGGACGCCGCCAGGCCGAGAGCCAGCGGCGCGGCCCCGGCCGCCAACATGGACACGGCGGCAGCTTCAGCCATCACCCGCCGGCTGTCGTCCCCGCTCGAACGGATCAGCTGAACGTTGGCCTGTGTGCCGAGCGCTCCGCCGCCCACGCCGATCAGGAAAGCGCCCAAGAGCGAAATCGGCAGTACCGGGGCGAGCACCACGAACGCGATCCCGGACACCAGGCTTGCCACGGCCACGTCGAGCAGCCCGCCCGAAGGCAGCCGTCGGGCTATCGCGTCGGCGGTGGCGCCGGCGGAAACGACGCCGATGGCCAGCGCGGACGCATGCAGCCCGGCCTCGAAGTCGGTGAGGCGCAGGTCGGTGCGCAGGTACGGCGTCGCGTTGCCGATCCCGTAAAGGATGTACCCCCAGACCGTCAGGTACGCGACCGAAACCCAGGTGGGTCGAAGCCGAGACGACGCGGCCGAAGCCGGTGCGGTCCTCTGGGCGGCCAAGCTGCCTAGCCCTCGACTTCGGGGGCGGGCGCCGGGCGGACGTCGAGGTTGAGTCGGTCGCTCGCAAGGTCGGCGCAGACGGCTTCGAAGCCCCTTCCGACCCGGCGTCTCGTCACCGTCCGACCTCAGATGCGTTCGCGCGACTGGTTCGCCGCAAGTCTAGCCCCGACCGGCGGAACGGCTCGCGCCCCCACCCAATGCGGCAGGCGCTCCGTGTACGGAAGGTTGCTGCGGCCGGGACGTTCTTCGCGGGTCGAATGCATGACTCGGCTCGTAGTATCGGAGCGTGCGTACTCTTCGAGGCTCGCCGACAGTCGCCGCGGCGGCCTGCGCGCTGGTGCTGGCCGTCGCGTTCGGTGCGTGCTCACCCTCCAGCGGCTCCGGCTCCGGCTCCGGCGCCGTCGCGCCGCCTCCCGGCTCCGGCTCGACTGCAGACGGCAGCATGCCCTCCTGGCTCGCATCGGTGCCGTGGTCGCCGGGGGCGTCCGCGACTGCCGGCGTGGGCAGCGGCACGGAGCCCGGTTCGAGTGGCATCGCGTCGGCCTCGAGGGCGCCGAGCCAGACGGCCGGACCACTCACCACGGCCGCACCTACGAGCCACGCCACGGCACGAACAACCGCCACGCCGCGCCCCGCCACTCCCCGCCCTGTCACTCCGCTGCCCGCGACACCGCTGCCCGCGACTCCGACCCCGCTCGCCACGGCCGTCAGCCCGTGCTACGTCTTCCCATCCTCGAACGTGTGGAACCGCGACATCTCGGGTCTGCCCGTGGCATCGAACTCGGACGCTATGGTCAGCGCGATCGGCCTGAACGCCTACCTCCATCCCGACTTCGACGCCGTCGGCGACGGCATTCCCTACAACATCGTCACGTCGAGCACGCCGACCTACACAGTCGCCTTCGATTACGCGGACGAGTCGGACCCCGGTCCCTATCCGATCCCGTCCAGCCCGAGGATCGAGGCCGGCTCCGATCGCCACCTCATAGCGATCGATGTCACCCAGTGCAAGCTGTGGGAGCTGTACGACGTCCGCCGGTCGGGCTCCGGTTGGGCGGCCGGATCGGGCGCCGTCTTCGACCTTCGCTCCAACGCTCTGCGGCCGGAAGGCTGGACGAGCGCCGACGCCGCCGGACTGCCGATCTTCCCGGGCCTGGTCCGTTACGACGAGGTCCTAAGCGGGTCGATCGACCACGCCATCCGGTTCACAGCTCCAAATACGTGCGGCTACATCTATCCGGCCCGCCATCTGACGGCCCCTGCCTGCTCGAATCTGCCGCCGATGGGTCTGCGCGTCCGGCTCAAGGCCTCGGTCGACATCTCCGGCTTCGGGCCCCACGCACAGGTCGTTCTGACGGCTCTCAAGCGCTACGGCATGATCCTTGCCGACAACGGGTCGCCCTGGTACATCACCGGCGCACCCGACTCTCGCTGGAACGACGACGAGATGCACCAGCTGCAGACCCTGACCGGGTCCGACTTCGAGGTCGTGGACACCAGCGGCCTGCGCAACGGTTGAGCGCGGCTTGGTGCGCGGATGCGCCACCGGTACTTACGAGGAAGGGGCCCAGGCGTTCCCCGGCGTGCCGGTCATGACCGACGGCGCCTAGAACCGGGCTCCGTTCGGTTCAACGGTGCGCTAGAGACCCAGAACCTCGCGGATCGTCTTGAGCCCTTCAATGACGTTGGCGACGTGCTCCTCGAACGGAACCCCGAGCTCCGCGGCGCCCTTGATCAGCTGGTCGCGCGGCACCTGTCGGGCGAAGCCCTTGTCCTTCATCTTCTTGACGACGGCGCGCGGGTCGACCTCGTCGAGGCTTCTGTTGGGGCGAACGTACGTCACCGCGATCACGAAGCCGCTCAGCTCGTCGCAGGCATAGACCGTCCTGGCCAGGGGGCTGATCCGCGGCACTCCGGTGTGGTCTCCGTGGCCGAGGACCGCGTCGACCACCTCGTCCGGATAGCCCAGCCGCCGAAGCTCCTCGGCGCCCCGCATTGGGTGGGTCTCCGGGTAACGCTCGTAGTCGAAGTCATGAAGCAGCCCGGCCGCGCACCATGTCCCGAGCTCCGGTTCGACGATTCCAAAGCGGTGCTCTGCGTACCAGCGGACGGTCGCCTCCACCGCCAGGCCGTGCTTGCGCAGCGCCTCGCCCGGCGTCCATTCGGTCAGGAGTCGCCAGGCATCCTCGCGAGTCGGAGTGGTCATGGAAGCCTCCTGCTCGGGAGGGTACCATCGACCAAGCAATGGGGACATCGGTCGCGAACAAGCCGCAGGTCGGAGGGCGCGCATGAGCAGACTCAGAGTTGCCCTCGTGCAGCTGGCCGCAGACCAGGACGTGGCCGCCAACGTGGACCGTGCCGCAGCGCTGGTCGGGAAGGCCGGCGAGAGCAAACCCGGACTCGTCGCCCTGCCCGAGATGTTCCAGTATCGGGGTCCCGTAGCGGGATTCCGCGACTCGGCGACGCAGATCCCCGGCCCATTGACGGAGCCGTTCTCCGAACTCGCCCACGACCTCAACTCCTGGATCCTCCTGGGCAGCCTGGCGGAGCGCTCGCACGATCCCATGCGGCCATACAACACCTCCGTCCTTCTCGACCCGGCCGGCCAGATCGCGGCGGTGTATCGCAAACGCCACCTGTTCGACGTGGCCATCGAGGACGGGCCGTCCGACCGAGAGTCGGGGCGCATCACGCCCGGCGACTCGAGCGTCGTCGCCCTGATGGAGGGCGCAGCCGGAGAGGTGCACGTGCGCCTGGGCTTGAGCATCTGCTTCGACCTGCGATTCCCCGAGCTCTACCGCGAGCTGGCGGCCGGCGGAGCCGTCGTCCTGGCGGTTCCCGCCAACTTCACCGAGGCCACCGGTCGCGACCACTGGGAGGTGCTGCTTCGGGCCCGCGCCATCGAGAACGGGGCCTTCGTGATCGCCCCGGCCCAGTGCGGCACCGGAGCCGGAGTGCGGACCCACGGCCGCAGCATGGTCGTCGACCCGTGGGGCATCGTCATCGCTCAGGCTCCGGACGGGCCGGGCGTCGTGGTCGCGGACCTCGATCTGGAGCGGGTTGTTGCGGTTCGTCGCCAGCTGCCGACTCAGCTATCGAGTTGAGTGCGGCCACCGCGGGAGGCATCGTTGCGGCGGCCCTGGTGCGCCCACCGGAAGCGCGTCAGCCCTCGTCTGCGGGGGACTCGCCTGGCAGCGACAAGGTGAAGGCGGCTCCGCGGCCGTCGCCTGCCGGCTCGAGCCACAGGTCGCCGCCCATGGCTCTCAGGAGCTGTCGCGAAACGTAGAGGCCCAGGCCTGTGCCGTCGCCGCTGGCCTGGGTCCCCCCGCGAGTGAAGCGCGTGAACAGACGCGTTCGATCGGCCTCCGAGACGCCGGGGCCGTTATCCGCGATGGTGACGTGGAGCCGGTCGCGGGCCGCGTCGGCCCGGATCGCCACCTCGACTCTGCCGTCGCGCCCCCCGTACTTCACCGCGTTGTCGAGGAGGGCCCACAGCACCTGATCGAGCTGGTCCGGGTCCGCCACGGCCAGCCAGCCGCGCGCTTCGTCGCGGATCTCGAAGGTCACGCTCGCGACGTTGAGGGCCTCCCAGGCCCGGCGGACTCGCGGGCCCACGGCGATGACCTCAGCCTCGGGTCTCAGCACGCCGGCCTCCAGTCGGGTTACCGTCAGAAGCTGTCGTACGAGTCGCGTCAGGCGATCGGCCTGTTCGGCGACGATCTGCAGACGCCGGTCGCTGGCGGCCTCGTCCGACACGGCCCGCAGCTGGTCCACGTAGGCGCGAATGCTTGTGAGGGGCGTCTGGAGGTTGTGACTCACGCTGCGCAGGAACTCGTCCTTGGTCGCGTCGAGCTCGAGCAGCCTGGCGTTCTGGGACTCTATCTGGCCAAACAGCTCGGCGTTGCGCAGGGCCACTCCCACCTCGCTGGCGAAGAGGTCGAGAAGGTCCTGGTCGGCACGCTCCCAGGCCCGGGTCGCGGGCAGATGGCCGGTCAGGACGCCGAGTGCGTCGCCGCCGGCTCGAACCTCGGCCCAAACCGGCCGGGGATCGCCGGGGATCGTCTCCTCGGTCGGGACCGTGGCAGGGTCCACGAGACTCAGGCGGCAGTCGATCAGGCCGTAGATCGCGCACGCGTCCAATCCGGCTCGTGAGGCGAGTGCCTCCGTGCCCTGCGCCGGGTTGTACCCGGCGATGGCACTGAGCAGCGCGCCCAACTCGCGATTGCGCCGCCCCGCCTCGGCGGCGATGCGGTTGTGGCTCTCCGCCAGACGAGCCAGTTCGTCGTCGCCGCTGAGATGGATCGGCGGACTGGATTCGCCTGCGGCGACTCGTTCGACCGCAATCGTGATGCGGCGCAGGGGCGCCGTCAGGCCCGCGACTACCACCGCTGCCCCAAGTAGCCCGAAGAACGCGGCCGCGACGATGGCCGCGACAAGGAGCGTGACCATGACCCGGGAGTCGGAGTACAGGTGGGCCGCCATGACGATGCCGCCGAAGGCGGCAACGGGCAGGACGGCCGCCACGATCAGCCCGGCCGTGAGGAGGACGCGGAAGGACAGGCCCAGGCCGTGACCTCGACGGGGCTCAGGTTCCGCGCGTTCGGCCGCAGCCCTGGCCGCTCGGCCGGCTTCGGCCGCCGGATCGGCTCCGGCCGTTCGATCGGGCCCGCCAGGTAGCTCGTCAGGTGTCGTCACGGCTCGAAACCAGGCGGTATCCGATTCCCCTGACGGTCAACAGATGGACGGGCCGATCCGGATCGACCTCGATCTTCTGACGCAGCCGGCGCATCGAGACCCAGACGTACGATGGTTCGGCCTCTTCGGTGTCGGCCCAGCCTCGGGAGATCAGCGTCTCCGTGGCGACGGTCTCGCCCAGGTTTGCCGCAAGAGCGTGCAGCAACCGCGACTCGGTCGGCGTCAGCTGGACTTCCGTGCCGGCGACCGTGGCCGACCGGTGATGCAGGTCGAGCGTCAGGTTAGGCCCGAGCACCAGCGACTGGCGCGGGATTCGATCGCCGAGCCGTCGCAGGACGCGCTGGATTCTGGCCCGCAGCTCGGGGTAGTGGTAAGGCTTGGTGACGTAGTCCTCGGCTACCTCGTCGAGCAGTCGGGCCTTGCTATCGGCCGTATCGATTGCCGACAGGACGATGATCGGCAGGTCCGCTTCGGCCTTGATCTGGCGGGCGAGGGCCAGGCCGTCGACCCGCGGCATCATCAGATCGAGCAGGATCAGGTCGGGCCAGCCGGCCTCCAGCCGGCGCAGAGCCTCCTGGCCGTCCCGGGCGGTGGCCACCTCGTAGCCGTCGTCGCGCAGCTGCTCCGCCAGGACGACGAGCAGACTCGTGTCGTCGTCGACCAGCAGAATCCTTCGCGGCCGATTCTCCAGCATTCGCGCTGCCTACCTCCCCGAAGACCCGGTGACGCGGGCGTCGCCGCGAGTATAGGTGGGGGAGTGGCGGGATGGCCGAGCGCGTGCAGATTGGGTCGCGGTGCGCGTGGGGCGGCTCGGCCCGGGTCCGCCGCCTACTCCGCGTGCGGGTCGAAGTAGCGACAGCGCGGGGCGATCGGGCAGCGTTCGCAGTCGGGGTTGCGGGCGTGGCAGGTTCGGCGGCCGTGGCTTATCAGCGACACGTGGGCCTCGTACATCTGCTCAGGCCGAAGCAAGGCCAGGTAGTAGTCATGGGCGGTATCAGCGTCCGCCTTCGGCGGGATCAGGCCGATCCGCTGGCTCACACGGTGAACGTGTCGATCCACGGGCATGAGCGGCGTCCCGAAGCTGAACAGCAGGACCACCGAAGCTGTCTTCTTGCCGATGCCGGGGATCGCCGCGAGCCAGTCGCGCGCCTCCAGCGGCGGCATCGTCGCGAGGAACTCGAGCGAGTAACCGCCGCCGTGGGCGAGCAGCGCGCGGAGCGCGGCCTGAATGCGCGGCGCCTTCTGGTTCGCCAGGCCCCCCGGCCGAATGACATCGGTCAGCTCCGGGATGGGCGCGGCCTCGACGGCGGCCCAGTCGGGCGGGGGAACCTCCGGCAGGCCGCGACCGCCCCAGCCGGCGAAGGGACGCGGCCCGGCCGACGCCCCTTGCGATGCCGGCGCGGACGGATACGCGGCCGTGAGCGAGGCAAAGGCCGCTTCGGCGTTCGTGTCCGCGCTGTTCTGAGAGAGGATCGTCAGAACGAGCTCGCTGGTTGGGTCGAGGCGACGCTGCCAGACGGGCCGACCGGCGCCTTCGGCGAGGCGGTCGAGGACGAATGGAATCAGGCCCGGACGCTTCTTCTCGAGTTGCGTCGCCCAGCGGCGGGCGACCGCGTTTGGGTCGGGGCGGCGACGGCGCGCGGACCGGGCCGGCCTCGGGGCCGGCGCCATGGCGCTCGGCTTGGGCGCGGCGACCCTGCGAGGCGGCGTCACGCGACGGTTTCGCCGGCGCCGAGGCGGGCCGACCGCCGCTCCCCGACGACGGTCCCGAGCTCCACCAGCCGGGCCAGCCGTTCGCCCGCGGTCGCAACGAGGGGCGCGGCCTTGCTCATGGCATCCTCCAGGGTCATGGGCCGGTCAAGGACCGACACCGCGAGCGCTCCCACCGCGGCCAGGGCAGCAACTCCCTCAGATAGGACTCCGCCTCCGACGGCCAGGCATGGCACACCGGACGCAGCCGCCCTCCGCGCCACTCCCAACGCTGTCTTGCCGTACGCGGTCTGATCGTCTATCCGGCCCTCGCCCGTTATCACGAGATCGGCGCCGGCCATGCGTTCGTCGAAGCCGGTCTCCTGCATGACGACGTCGATTCCGGGAACCAGCTCGAGTGACCGCATGCGCGGTGCAAGGCAGAGCAGGCCGAAACTGGTCCCGCCCGCGGCTCCGGATCCCGGGATGTCCCGCGCTCGTGTCCCGGCCGCGTCCTCGAGCAGATCGGCATAGTGCGCCAGCCAGGCCTCGAGAGCCGCCACGTCCTCCGGCCACGCCCCCTTCTGAAAGGCGTAGACAGCGGCCGCGCCTTGCTCGCCGAGGAGCGGATTTGTCACGTCGCAGGCGATGCGCATCTCGAGCTCGTGAAGCCGCGGGTCCAGCGCCGCCAGGTCCACCGCCTCCAGATCCGGGATCGGTCCCGGGAGGTTGCCGCCGGAACCGCCGCGATACCAGACGCCCAGGGCGTGAAGCAGCCCGGACCCTCCGTCTGTGGTGGCACTGCCGCCCACGCCCATCAGGATGTGGCGAACGCCGGCGGCCAGGACGGCCTGCAAGACCTCGCCCGTTCCTTCGGTCGTGGCGGTGAGCGGGCTGCGTGGCTCTCCATCTGGCAGGCGCGACAGGCCGGACGCCTCAGCCAGCTCCACGGCCGCGCGCTGGCCATCGGCGGAGAGCAGCCAATGCGCCGTCAGAGGCCGACCCAGTGGGTCGTGGGCAGGGCACTCCTGCCACTCCCAACCGCCCGTTTCGGCGATGGCCGCAAGCGTGCCCTCGCCACCGTCGGCGAGCGGGGCCAGGATCAGCTCGTCGGCCGGACGAGCCCGCGACCAGCCCTTCGCCAGGGCCCTGGCAACCTCCACGGACGAGAGCGAACCCTTGAACGAGTCGGGCGCGATCAGGATTCGCAGGCGATCACGGCGGCGGCCGATCACGATCCGGCCTCCGGCGAGTCCTCGGCCGACCCGGCCTCCAACGGGGCGACGGCTCCGCCGGCCGGACTACGCCCGTCAGGCATCCCCGACGGCACTTGCGTGCCCGAAGGGAGCGCGTCGCTTCGACGCTTCTCCAGATACTCGGGGATCCGGATCATCGGCGGTCTCTCATGGTCCGCAAGTTCGATTACCTCCAAACCCAATCGACCGTGGCCGGATCGCGGCAGCTTCATCGTCGAGCCCAGCTCGGCGAAGAGCCGTGTCTTGCGCCGTTCCTCCAGCCGCTTCATGACCGCCTGAAGGATGACGAAGCTCATCCGCGACAGGCCCTCGAGCTCCTGGTTGCGGTGGATCCTTCGCTCGAGGTCCACCTGGCCCAGACCTTCGAGGCCGCATCTGTCGGCGACGTCGATGAGGTGCCCGATCTCGACGGCGTAACCGGTGAAGAACGGCAGCGTCTCGAGCAGGCTCCGCCGTCCGGCATACTCGCCCGAAAGCGGCTGGATCAGGCCTGACAGCTCCGGGAAGAAAAGGTTCAACAGCGGCCGCGCGACCAGTTCGGTGACCCGTCCGCCGCCGCCTTCCTTGAGAACGCCGCCCTCGACGATGGGCCGGCGGTAGTAGCCCTTTACGTACTGGATCCGCTCCTCGGCGATGAGCGGCCCCACCGTCCCGTAGACCATCCGCGGATGCCAGTTGCGGACGTCTGTGTCGGCCCAGACGACGATGTCGCCGCACGTTTCGTAGAGGCTCTTCCACAGCGCCTCGCCCTTGCCCGTGAAGCTGCCGTAGCGTGTCAGGACGTTCTGGTGGACGACGACGCGTGCGCCCGCCTCGGCCGCCACCTCGCGGGTTCGATCGGACGAGTCGGAGTCGATGACCAGCAGCTCGTCCACGAGCGGGTGGCGATCCACGAGCTCGCGCCGGGCCCGCTCGACGATGACCCCGATGGTCTCCTCTTCGTTGAGGGCCGGCAGGACGAGGCTCACGGTCAGCCCCTGCTTGCGCTTCAGATCGACCAGGCGATCGAGGTCGCCAAACTCGCGGTGGTGGAAGTTGGATTCGCCGAACCAGCGCTCGACGCGCAGGGGGATCGAGCTCGCCTCGTGGGCCGCGCGTTCGGCTGCCGCCAGCGTCTCCGCCCGTGCCTCCAGCCGCTCGAACGTGGCCTTTCCTATCGCCTCGCGGGTCTTGACGACGATGACCGTCTTGCGCGAGCGAGCGGCCACGGACTCGGGCAGCGCCCCGAACAGGTACGTCTCTCCGCCGTTGCTGGTCGCCGGCGCGGCCGACGCGCCCATCACCACTATGTCCGCCGTCTCGGCTTCGCGCAGGATGGCGTTGCGGACGTTGGCCGCTTCTCGGACGGCCTGCTCCACGTGGCCGTCAGCGTGCTGGCGGATGAAGTGCGCAAGGGCCCTCTCCGACTGCGTCCTGATGCCCTCGGCGACGCCCCGCGGCACGAGGTGCAGAGCCACGACCTCCGCCTGGTACCGATGGGCCAGGGCGTCGGCGAAGCGCAGCGCCAGCTCTGCGTGGGGGCCGCCGCGTATCGGCACGAGAATGCGGTGGATCTCCGAAGAGCCACGCTGCTTGATCACCGCGATGTCGCAAGGCGAGTCGCGGACCACCTCATCGATGGTCGGTGAGAAGACCGATGCCGGAGTTCCGGGTCGCGAGGTCGAGGGCTTGCCGCCCCAACCGAACACGATCAGGTCCGTGTCCAGCTCCTTGGCCGCTTCGATGACGCCTTCGGCCGCGCGCCGCCCGATGCGAACTAGGGGATGAATCGTGACGCCTTCGGGGGCGTAGTCGAGGACTCGCTGCAGCAGCCGGCGGGCCTGACGGGCCTGCGTCGCGCCCTCGCTCAGCGGCGTCTCCTCCGGAACCTCGACGATCCCGAGGACGGTCAGGATGCCCGTCCGGCGATCCATCAGCGAGGCGCCGATGCGCACCAGCTCCTGGGCGGTCAGAGGGTTGGCGACGGGGATCAGGATCCGCGAAGGAAGCGGCGCTCGGGTCATTGGGTCGTCTCGGCGCTCTCGCCGCCCTCGGCCGTCCCCGTGCGCCTGGCCGTTCTGACTCCGTCGCCGGTCCCGGTTCCGGTACCGGTCCCGGCGGTTCCCGCGCCCCGAGCAGCCTCCGCGGCCTCCCGCCAACGCTCGACCAGGTACGGTTTGCGCAGCTCGAACTCGCGGGCCTGCCGCTCGACGTGCTCCTCGGCCTGCTCCTCCGACAGACGCCTGTCCTCTATGACCAGGCTGCCGACGCGGCCGAAGTAGATCGGGACGAACGCGGCCACGAGCCGCTCCAGCTCGACATCGCCGAAGCTCGCCGAAACGAGCAGGTCGTAGAAGACGTGGGCCCACAGGTCGTCGGGGAAGTGGAATGCGGCCACGGCATCGGACAGGACGTCGGTGGACGGCATGGAGTCGGCCGTACCCTCGCCCGACTCCCGGCCCAGTCCCAGCCGATGGGCCGCGGCCTCGGCCAGCGTTCCGGCCTCCGCGGCGAGAGCCAGAACCTGCTTGCAATTGTCCGGGCGGATGATCCGAGCCCACGTGTCGGCGAGGGTCAACGAGCCCGAGTGGAATTGCGCCAGCAGGCGCAGCGTGTTGACCTCGAGCGGAGCCGGATCCGCGTACCGCTCGAAGCCGTATGCCGGCACGTCGTGGCTGCCGGTGATGCTCAGCCAGCGGTCGGCATTGTCGCGAGCCATCGTCATGAGCGTGCCGACGACCTGGCGGAACATCGGGCCCAGGTCGGAGCCGGGGTCCTTGGGATCGTGGATCTTGGCCCCGAGCCGCGTCTGGCAGACCGCGAAGCCGCCTGTCAGAGCCGTGGTCGTCATCCAGATATCGATGCCGAAGCGAGAAACGTCGGGCGTCCAGGTGTCCTGCTCGAGGTAGTAGCGGATGAGGTCGCCGCTCACGCCGAAGTCCCCGCCGATCGGCTGGCGGATGCGATGCCCGTACAGCGCCCGGGTCACCGGGTAGGTGACTGTGTTGGTGATGGTGCCGTCGTACTTGTGGCGGGCGTACAAGGGAGTCACGTAGTCGTAGCCGCCCTTCATGATCGGCCCGGCGAGCAGCTCGATCCACTCGGGCACGATTGACCGCAGGTCCGAGTCGACGACGACCAGCGCCTCCACCTGCAGGGCGGCGGCCATCTCGAACAGGGTTCGCAGGGCCGCGCCCTTGCCTCCGATGCCATCGACCTCGGGATACGTGAGGCTGACCCGGTCGAGGCGATTGGTCGGGTGGACGAGCAGGATCTCCTCGACGTAGCCGGGAGGCTCGGTTTCGACGACTACCCGCTGGGTGCCGTCGGGCGAACCGGCGTCGGCGTTGACCAGGATCGGTCGAAGGTCCGGGAAGTACTGGACCAGGCCAGCCTGAGCCGCGCGGACGACATAGCCGATCGTTGCCGCGTTTCGATAGCTCGGAATGCCGACCATGATGTCGGCGGAACCGAGCCGGGCGATCTCGTCCTTGATTGCGGGAGTAAGCGCGCTGGACGGCATCGAAGTCACCGTACCACGCCGAGCGCGTCCGGGGTACGCTCGGCGCCGGGGAACCTACTTGAAAGGCATCGGGAAGATCGACCAGTCGTCGTTGCGGGCGTCCGGAAGGTAGCGGCTGTTGGCATTCTTGTAGACCAGCGCGTTGAAGCCCGCGCTGCGCCACGTGGGGACGTAGCTGGCAACGGGAGGCCGCACGAATGGCGTGATCCGAACCAGGTCGCCCGGCCTGAGCGATCCGTCGAGGAGGCGCTTGCGCTCGAGGAGCGGGACGTCGAGCAGGCGTGAGCCGTCGATCTGCAGCAGGTCGACGGCGACGAAGGCAATCGGGCGGTCGGGGTCGAGATGACGCTCGAACGTGGGTCGCCGTCCGACGCGGCTCCCAACTATCAGCTGGGTCATCATCTGGCCACCCGTCGGTGCCTGGACCGCCTCAAGCGGCCCGACTGGCTTGACCTGGGTCGGCTCGACGGTGAGAAAGCCGTCCAGGATCAGCTCTGAAGCCAGCGCCGAGGCGGCGACGGCACTCGCGATCGCGGCGAACTCGGCGGTGCAGTCGATGCCGTCCTCGTCGATGATCCCTACGCTTCCGTTGTTGACCCGGGCGAGGACGCGGACCCCGCTCCAGCTGGGCTCGACGATGGGATCCCGCATGGAGCGGCGGCTGCGGCCGAAGCGCTGCGGTCGCCAGTCATTCGGGTCGAGTTGCGGCGTCGGCGGGCTGCTGCGACGGAAGAGCGGCATGGCCGGATTTTAGACCCCAACCACAGCGCCGACCCGTGCCACTAGTCGGTGTAGCCGGCCGGATGGGCGCGGCGCCACTCCCAGGCCGAGCCGATGATCTCCTCGATCGTGCCGTGGCGCCGCTGCCAGCCGAGCTCGGCCGCGGCGCGGTCGGCGCTCGCAATGAGCACTGGCGGGTCGCCGGCGCGGCGCGGGCCCATCCTCACCCGAATGGCGTGGCCGACCACCTTTTCGGCTGTGGCCACGATCTGGCGGTTGCTGAAGCCGGTACCGCTCCCAAGGTTGCAGATGAGCGGCTGGCATGGGCCCGTGGCGGGGCCGGTTCGGAGGTCGGCTGGGTCCGTGGCCAGGAGCGCGGCCAGGTGCGCGGCCGCCAGATCCTCGACGTGGATGTAGTCGCGGATGCACGTTCCGTCGGGCGTGGGGTAGTCGTCGCCAAAGAGGGTCACCTCGCGCCCGGCTTCCGCCGCAGCGAGAACCACCGGGACGAGGTGCGTCTCCGGCTCGTGCTGCTCGCCATTGAGCTTGCTGGCGCCTGCCGCATTGAAGTAGCGCAGGATCACGCTCCGGAGGCCGTAGCCTCGGCCGTACCACTCGATCGCCGACTCGACGCAGCGCTTCGTCTCACCGTACGCGCTGATCGGCTTGACGGGGTCCGACTCCAGGATGGGCGTATGGTCGGGCATGCCGTAGGTGGCCGCGGTGGAGCTGAAGACGATCCGCTTCACACCCGTGGCCCGCATCGCCTCGAGCAGGGCTATTCCACCGGCCACGTTCTCGCGGAAGTACTTGGCCGGGTCGATCATGGATTCATTCACGAGCGACTTCGCCGCGCAATGCAGAACGGCGTCGATGCGGCGGCGCTCCAGCAGGGCGCTCATGCTCGCCATATCGCCGTAGCTGCCTACCTCGAGGGTCGCGCCGGCAGGTACCGCGGTGCGATGACCGGTCGACAGGTCGTCGACGACGGTGACTTCGTGACCGGCATCGAGGAAGGCCTCGACCGAGACGGATCCGATGTAGCCGGCACCGCCGGTCGCGAGAATGCGCATTCAACTCCTCCTGAAGCGGTGGAACAGACCATGCTTGCGACGCGGCGCGCCCGCACCGGCGTTGACCTCGGTGGACCGCTCGGCGCCGGGAGACGGCTCGTTCGAACGCTCCGTGGCGGCGATCTCGGCGACTCCAGCGGCCTCCGCAGCGGCAGCGTCTGCGAATTCTAGCGAACTCGCCGGGGGCGATTCTGCGGGGCCGACCGTAAGCGGGCCAATGGAATCGACCTGCCCGCCCGACACGGATTCCCCTGGCTCCCGGCCCGACTCATGGGTCGTCAGCTCACCGGCCTCGGTTTCGTGAATCTCGGCGACGGCCGGCTGGCTAGGTCTTCGCCGAAGTTCCATGGAGGCCTGGGACCGGGCTACGGCCTCCGCCGCCTCGAACGCGTCGTCGCTGAACTCGGTCTCATCCGACATGAGCGGGATCGGCNNGCGTCCGGGGCCGCCTCGTGCAGGGAGTCCACGGCCTCGACAGCCGCCGCCATCTCAGCGGCCGAGAACGCGTCCGACGGAGGCCCATTGAGGTCCACCGCCTCGAAATGCCGCCGCCCGACCGGCATTCCGTGGTGCGGTTCGTGGTCGGGCTGGACGGTCTCGCGAGACACGGCCGCCGCAGCCGCTGCGGCCGCGGCGGCAAGTCGCCCCGCCGGGCGCCGTTCATGCAATGGCTCCGACGGCAGCGGAACGATCTGGTCTGGTCGGGTTCGGCCGCGCGGCTCCTTGCCCGGCCTCGGTCTTGCTCGCGCAACCGCCGCCGCCGCTGCCGCGTGGCCACCGTCCGCCGCGTCACGCCTGGCCACGTCCGTCGGGAGGGCGGCCGCCGCCCTTGATTTCCCGGCCCCTCCCTTCGAGCCGGCCCGTTCCGGCGCCCCGGGCTCGTGGGCCGGCGCGCTCTCGAGCGTGCGCCGCCGGCTCAATGCCTCCAGCCGCTCGGCCGCAAGCATCGGCAGCTCAGGCGGCTCGGTGCCGGCGGCGACCGTGGCCCCTTGCTCGAGCGCCTCGATCACTCGCCGGGCGGCGATGCTCTCCGGATCGATGCCGAGTGCCCGGTCGGCGAAGGTTCGGGCCAGCCGCTGGTCGCCGCGCACCAGCGAGACGAG
The DNA here is from genome assembly GCA_003165675.1 of Chloroflexota bacterium. Taxonomy (GTDB): domain Bacteria; phylum Chloroflexota; class Limnocylindria; order Limnocylindrales; family CSP1-4; genus Fen-1039. Next base: position 5,328 of record PMNU01000063.1, on the reverse strand, counting down.
CGCCAGACCGGCGGCCGCGATCGCGTTGGTCGGGTCGAGGTCGATCAGCTGCCAGTAGGTACGCTCGGCCTGTTCGAGGGCGCCTTCCGCCAGCGCCTTGTCCGCCTGCAGCAACAGCTCGTACATCAGCCCGCCTTGTGCATCGGCTTCACGAGTTGGGATTCTCCGACAATCGGCGATCCGACATCTGCTGCCGCGCCAGGTCCAGCAGGATTGCCCGGTCGTTCAGCTCGGGCTCGGCAACGACTCGCTCGGTCAGGTCGTCCAGCAGCCGGCCGAGGAGTCGGCCCTGCGGCAGCCCGAGCTCGGCCATCAAGTCGTCCCCGTCGACGGCCAGCTGGCCGCGGCCCAGAACGACGCTGGCCGCCAGCTGGGCGTCGATGCGCAACGCCAGTTCGGGGAGATTGCCGGAGTCTGCGGGCAGTCCGCTGCCCACGTTGTCGGCCGCCCGCAGGGCGAGGAGGTCGTGAACCGCGCTCGGTCCGACCTTCCGAATGAAGCGGCGGACCGCTGCGTCGCTCCAGTTCGATTCGTACGCGAACATGTGGTGGAACACGAGATGCGCCACTCGCTCCTGGAGAACGCGCGTGGCGTGGAGGCCCGCCAGGAAGTCGCGGGCCATTCGAGCCCCGACCGCCTCGTGGCCGTGGAAGTGCCCGTCGGCGAGCGTGTCCGGCTTGCCCACGTCATGGAGCAGCGCTGCCAGCCGAACCACCTGTCTGTCTGGGGTCGCGTCAACAGTGCGCAGGGTGTGATCCCACAGATCCTCGCCGCCGATCTTGTTCTGGCTCAACCCGCGCTGTCGGGCGAGGTCTGGAGCGATAACCGCCAGCAGGCCCGAGTCGGCCATCAGCGTCAGTCCGACGGACGGCCTCCGGGCCGCGAGCAGCTTCAGGAGCTCGGCGCAGATGCGCTCGCCAGAAAGGCTGCGCGCCAGCTCGGCGTTGCGACCGATCGCCGCGAGCGTCTCGGGTTCGATCTCGAACTCCAGCGAGGCCGCCAGCCTGACGGCTCGGGCCATTCGCAGTGCGTCCTCGCCGAACCGCTCGTCCGGATCGCCGACCGCCCGCAGGAGACGGCGGGCCAGGTCGTCTCGGCCGCCGTGGGGGTCGACGAAGGCGGCTTCCTCGCCAGGCCGCCCGCCCCATGCCATCGCGTTCACGGTGAAGTCGCGTCGGGCCAGGTCCTGTTCGATCGAGTCGCCAAACTCCACTGAGTCGGGATGGCGAAAGTCGGAGTACGAGGCGTCCCGGCGAAAGGCCGTGATCTCGTACTGGGCCTCATCGTGCCGGACGACGACGGTGCCGAAACGGTTCTCGTAGATCGAGCGCGGGAAAAGAGCCTGGACTCGCTCCGGCCGAGCGTCGGTCGTCAGGTCCCAGTCGGCAGGCTCGCGTCCAAGGAGCGCGTCGCGCAGGCAGCCACCGACGACGTACGCGGCCTGGCCGCCGCGCCGGAGAGTGGCCAGCAGGTCTTCGACGGGCGCCGGAATCTGCGGCCGCGGCCCGCGGAGCGCCCCGATCGACTCCGCGCCGTGCGCTCGAGTCAGTCCCGGCCCCAGCTCAGTGGCCAAGGAAGAGGTACGAGCGCCAGGTCTCGTTGCGGTCGTCGCGCAGGTACGGGGTGAAGACCGAGTACACGTCGCAGCGCGGTTCCACGGGTCTGCGCGCCAACCGTAGCTTCGCCTCCTCCAGGAGCTTCCCGCCCTTGCGGTGATTGCATCCTTTGCAGGCCGTGACCAGGTTGTCCCAGGCATGGGCGCCGCCGCGATGGCGCGGGACGACGTGGTCCAGCGTGAGGTCGCTGGTCTGGCGGCCGCAGTACTGGCAGGTGTAGCCGTCTCGAGCGAAGACCTCGCGGCGGGTCAGCTTGACACGCGGCCGCGGCCGGCGGATCTGGTGCTGAAGTCTGATCACGGCAGGCGCGCGGTAGTCGGCCCGCGGCGTCCGGATCAACTGGTGGTCGTACTCGAGCACTTCGGCCCGCTCGCCGAACACCAACCGAAAGGCGCGTGGCAGGTTGCACACGTTAAGTGGCTCATAGTTCTGATTTAGGACCAGGACCACGCCCTCCATGAACGCATCCTACCAGAGGAGGGCTTCGCGTCCCGGATCCGGAGNNCCAGCCTGGAACATCCCACTTTGCGGTACGTCACAGTAGGGTGTGGCCGTTCCCCTTAAGATTGGCGCAGGGGTTCCGCCTTCGACGGCACTGATGAGGATCTAGCAGGATGGGATTTCGGTCATGGCTGCGGACGCCCAGCGGGGCTGCGCTGCTGTCGTTCCTGTTCCCGGGTCTCGGCCAGGTTTCGACCGGGAATCGGATCCGCGGCGCGATCGTGGCGATTCCGGCGCTCGCGGTCATCGGCGCCTTCCTCCTGATCCTGATCGTCGACAGGCACTCGGTCCTGAATCTGGCCGTCAATCAGCAGTGGCTGACGAGCCTGCTGATCCTCGATATCGTCGGGCTGCTCTACCACATGTGGGCGGTCGTAGACGCGTACCTGCTGGCACGCAACCCGCACCCCGCCCGGCGCCGGTCGAGCGTGGTTACGACCTCGAAATGGGGAGCCACCGCCGGCATAGCGGTACTTCTCTCGGGGACGGTGCTCATCCATGCCGGTGTCGGGTCGGTGGTCTTGACCTGGCAGAATGCCCTGTCGTGCGTGACCGCTCTCACTCCGTGCTCGGTGTCGGCAATGGCCCCCGACCAGACCTACGCGATCTCTACCGACAACCCGGAGGACAACGCGAACAACCCGAACGTCACGCACAACCCGGCGGCCTCCGACTCCGGCATAGCCTCGGCCTCGTCCTCCGCCTCCTCTTCCTCCGGTCCGTCCGCGCCCTCCGTGCCCCCGGCTCTCTCGATCGACCCGAACGCGACAATTCCGTCATACATCGGTCAGACGAGCGACAGCGGCAGCCTGGGCGCCAACGGGCAGCTGAACGTGCTGCTGCTGGGCGTGGATGCTGGGGTTGGCGGCAGCCGGAACGTGGGCTTGCGGCCGGACACGATGATCCTCCTCCACATCGATCTGCAGACCGGCCGCTCGGCGATGGTCGGCCTGCCACGCAACATGTACTGCGTCCCGCTGCCATCGGGGGCGGCCCAGCATTACCCCAACATCAGCACCGCCCAGATCACCTATGGATGCCCGCCGTACACGTGGTCGAACATGCTCGAGGATCTCTGGCAGGAAGCCGCCGTGATCCACCCGCAGAACTTCCCGTACTACCAGGAGCGGTCGGCGACGAACGACTACCTGCGCGGGATCACGGCCCTCGAGCAGGCCATCGGCACCCTCACTGGCCTCCACATCGACGGCGTCGTCCAGATCAACCTGATGGGCTTCGTGAACCTCGTCAACGACCTCGGCGGAATCACCGTCAACGTACCAACCCGCGTCGTCGACCATCCGTGCGGTCCAAAGGGCACGCCCGAGAACAAGTACGGCTACTGCGCCATCGTCCACGACGGGTATGGCGTACCTGAGGGAACCGGCGACATCAACCTGGACTTCGAGCCCGGGGTTCAGCACATGGACGGCGACCAGGCCCTGGCCTATGCTCGGACCCGCGAGTTCTCCAGCGACTACGACCGAATGAAGCGCCAGCAGCTGGTGATCCA
>PMNU01000063.1:0-1678 GCA_003165675.1 Chloroflexota bacterium | reverse complement strand
AGCATCAAGAGCATCACGCTGGACCCAACCACGACAGGTGCGGCCAACGACGTGCTGACTGCCAGGTCCGTGACCACGATCCAGAGCGTCGTCGCCCATAGCCTTGACGGCGTCCCGGCTGCGAGTGGCACCAGTGGTAGTGGCGGCGGCGGCCTGAGCTGCTAGACGGTGGCCGACGGCGACCGCGGAGGGTGCCTCGCGATCCAGCGGGAGAACCGGACCGTCCCCCGTACGCACCGGCCGTAATCGAAAACGAGGCCCCCGTTGCCGGGGGCCTCGTTCGATGTTGCGACGCGGGGCTCGATCTAGGGGATCGGAACCAGGTGGACGGGGTTGCCGTTCACGTTGACCGACCAGGTCGTGAGGTCGCTCGCCGAACTGACCACGTACTGGACCTGCCACCAGCCGCCCATGTACAGGCCGCTTGAGCCATACGCGCTTCCCAGCGGGATGGTGATCTCGATCCAGGTGTTGTTGAAGCTGCTGATCGGGTTGGTGCCGTTCATCCGCGCGACCGTGATCGAGGAGACGCCGTTGCCCGAGCAGGCGTCCGAGCCCACGGTGCTGCCGCTCTTGGCCTTGCAGTTCCCCGGGGGGCCGACCTTCCCGAGGCTCGCGTTGTAGTTGAACGTGGTGTAGTTGAAGGGGACCGCGACCGGGCTGCCGGATGTATCCGGGCTGAGGATCTGGATCGTGCCGGCCGAAGAGTCGCCGATATCGAAGAAGTCGATGGTGAGGGTCTTGCCGGCGCCGGTCTCCTGGTCCACCTTGGCGATGTAGAACTGCTGGACAACGTTGTTTGCGGAGAGGTTGTTGTAGACGGCCATCTTGTCGTAGCCGTACACCGTGGGCGACCCGGTTCCCGAAGGGATAGCCTCGATCGCGAACATGTTCTCGGCGTTCGTGCCGGCGTTCTTCGACGCGTCCGTGGGCTTGGTGGTCGTCACCTGCAGCGCGTAGGTTCCGGCGGAGAGTGAGCCGGCCGGGATCGTCCACCACGTGTCGTGATACGCGTCGCAGCCGGAGGTGGCGCTTCCCGGGTTCGAGCCGTTCTGGGGGTCGTAACCGGTCTGGCTCTCGAACAGCGAGCCGGACGTGTATACCGGGGTTCCCCAGTTGGACGGATCGAGGCCAAGGTGCCCGCCTGTGTTCCAGAGCGTGTAATACGTCGAGACGGGGTAGCTCGTGCCCGACGTGCCGATCCAGTGGTCGCCGGCGCCGAGGTTGCCGGCGCCGGATGGATTGCCGCCCATCGCGCAGAAGCCGGGGTCGAACACGTTCACGGTCGCGCCGGCCGACGGGAGGTTGATCGCGTAGATGTAGCCGCCGCCGTTCGTGGCGTTGCCGTTGTAGAGCGCGTTCGAACCGCTAAACGGGCTCCCGCCGTTGTTCGCGGGCGCGTACGCGTCGCCGTTCTGCTCGTTGCCGCCCTTCGTGATGATCGCGCCCCACGCTCCCAGGCTCGGGAGCACGGCGTTGTTCGGGTCCTTGACGTCGAACTTCGTCGGGGTGCTCGAGTAGACGGTGACGACGAGGCTGTTCAGGGACAGCGTGCCACAGTTGTTGCCCTGGAAGGTGAGCCTGACCTGGAATGAAGAGCCGAAGTCGGAGGCTGACCACGTGTGGCTGCTCGTGCCCCACACCGTCAGGTCGGAGGCGCTGCCGAGCTGGTATGGGG
>PMNU01000139.1:3396-19262 GCA_003165675.1 Chloroflexota bacterium | reverse complement strand
ACCCAGGCCCCGGTCGCCACCCCGGGCGCCACCACCGCCCCCGCCCTCTCGGGCGCCGTCACGTTCGGATCGAACTTCTCGGACCCGGTTCCGAAGAAGGCGATGGCGGACATGATGGCCCAGTTCGCCAAGGAAAACCCGACCATCACGGTCACGATGAACACCGTTGACCACGGCACGTTCCAGGATCAGATCACGTCGTACCTCGGCGGCAAGCCGGACGACGTCTTCTGCTGGTTCTCCGGGTTCCGCATGCGGTTCTTCGCGGGCCAGGGCCTCGCCGTCGCGATCGACGACGTTTGGACAACCCTCTCGCCGCACTTCTCCGACGCCTTCAAGGTCGGCTCGACGGGCAACGACGGTCACCAGTACTTCGTGCCGATCTACAACTACCCGTGGGCGGTCTTCTATCGCCCGAGCCTCTTTACGGCCAAGGGCTACAAGGTCCCCGCGACCCTGTCTGACCTGACCGCCCTCTGCACGCAGATGCAGAAGGACAACATCATCCCGTTCGCCTTCGGCGATAAGGATGGCTGGGAGGCAATGGGGACCTTCGACATCCTCAACCTCCGCATGAACGGCTACCAGTTCCATGTCGACCTCATGGCCGGCAAGAACAAGTGGACCGACCCGAAGGTTCTGGCTGTCTTCAACCAGTGGAAGGCCCTCATGCCCTTCCACCAGACCGGCGGCGCCGGACGCACCTGGGAGGACGCTGCTCAGGCCCTCGTGAAGAAGACGGCCGGCATGATGCTGCTCGGCATGTTCATCTCGGCTTCCTTCCAGGCGGTCGATGCGGCCACTCTGGCCGACCTCGACTTCTTCCCCTATCCGACCTTTGGAACGGCGTACGACGCTGAAATGGCCCTGGACGCCCCGATCGACGGCTTCATGATCGCCTCCAAGAGCGCGGCTGGAGTCGCAGGCAGCAACGACCTGGCTCTCGCCAAGGCGTTGATCTCCTGGCTGGGCTCCGGCGAGGCCGAAGTCATCTACGTGACCGAGGACCAGGGCAACGTGGCGGCCTCGAAGGATGCCGACACCAGCGGGTACAACCCGCTGCAGAAGAAGGCCGCTACGCTGATCGGCGCCGCGCAGAAGATCACTCAGTTCATGGACCGCGACACCCGACCGGACTTCGCCGGCGCCAACGGTATGCAGAACTTCATTCTCAAGTTCGTTGGAAACCCGAGCCAGGACCTCAGCGCCCTGCTAACGCAGATCCAGGCGTTCTACGATGGTCTGCCGCCCATGTCCTAGTCATAAGGGGCTGGCCAATCGTTAAGCTGTCATCCCTATGACCCAAGCACGCGAAGACACCGCCCCCGACCGCGCCGGCCTTACGGCTGGTCGGGCGGGGGCGGTCGCGCCCCGCCGTCGTCGGCACTACTCGGTGCTGACGCGGCGAGACAAGATTCTCCTCGGATTGATGGTCGGGATCCCCCTCTTTCTCGACCTGATCTTCATCTGGGGCCCAGCGATCGCGTCGGTCATCCTCTCGTTCACGCAATGGAACGGGATACACGGACTGACCGCCACCGACTGGGTTGGGCTCGGCAACTACGAGAAGTTGTGGAGCAGCTACGCCCCGTTCTGGGAGGGCGTCAAACACAACGTTCTCTGGTTCCTGGTCTTGATGTTCATCGCCACCCCGATCGGCATGTTCTTTGCCATCCTGCTCGATCGCGAGATGCGAGGGTCGAGGATCTATCAGACGATCTTCTACATGCCCGTCGTGCTGTCCCTCGCGATCGTGGGCTTGATCTGGCAGCTCCAGTACTCGCAGGACAACGGCATGATCGATTCGATCCTGCGCGGTTTCGGCTGGTCAACCCCACCGGACTGGTTCGGTGATCCGAGCATCAACCTGTGGGCGGCGCTCGTTGCCGCGAGCTGGCGGCATGTGGGTTACATCATGGTGTTGTATCTGGCCGGGCTGAAGAGCGTCGACCCGTCGCTGCGTGAAGCCGCGGCCATCGACGGCGCGAACGGCACCCAGACCTACCTTCACGTGGTCTTCTGGGTCATGATGCCGATCAACACCGTGATCGTCGTCGTGACCTCGATCGAAGCACTTCGTGCGTTCGACATCGCCTACATCATCAACCACGGCAAGAACGGCCTTGAGCTGCTTTCGACTTTGATCACCAACAACAGCATCAGCGAAGCGAGCCTGATCGGTTTCGGCTCGGCTATCGCGGTGGTCCTGTTGACGATCTCGCTCGTGCCGATCGTGACCTTCCTGACTCGAATCATGCGTGAGGAGAGGGAATGACCGCCACGACGATGACTCCCTCGGAGGCCAAACCGCGCAAGTCGATCCGCTGGGGCCGGATTGCTCTGTACGTCTTCCTGACGGCCATGTCGGTTCTGTGGCTCCTGCCGCTTGTCTGGGCTGTCTATACGTCTCTGAGGACATTCGGGGATACGGAGGTCAACGGCTACTTCAGCCTGCCGGCCGCCGTGACCCTGCAGAACTTCTTCGACGCCTGGACCCAGGGCGATCTGCTGCGCAACTACATCCAGACCCTGGAGATCGTCATCCCGGGCGTGATCATCACGCTCCTCCTGGCTTCGATGATCGCCTTCGCGGTCACGAAGTTCAGCTGGCGCTTCAACATGGGCATTCTGATGCTGTTCGTGGCAGGCAACCTCCTGCCGCAGCAGGTCATCATCGTGCCGCTCTACCGTCTGTATCTGGCTCTGCCGGTGCCCGCTCCCTTCAGCGACAACGGCACCCTGTACGACACGACGATCGGCGTACTGCTGATCCACATCGTCTTCCAGACCGGTTTCTGTGTATTCGTGCTCAGCAACTACATGAAGACGCTGTCCAAGGAGCTGACGGAGGCCGGTCTTGTCGATGGGGCCTCGGTCTTCCGGATCTGGTGGAGCATCATCCTGCCGCTTTGCCGTCCGGCACTTGCGGCGCTTGCCACCCTCGAGTTCACGTTCATCTACAACGACTTCTTCTGGGCGTTGCTTCTGATCAAGACCGGCGACAAGCGACCGATCACGTCCGCGTTGAACAACCTGCAGGGCGAGTTCTTCACGAACTACAACCTGCTGGCGGCATGCTCGGTGCTGGTCGCGATACCCACGATCGTGGTGTACATCCTGCTTCAGAAACAGTTCATCCGCGGCCTGACGTTGGGTTCGACGAAGGGCTGAAAACCCGCTCCCCGGCTCATCCAGCGTGGAGGTCGGGGCCATCGCAGCAACCACCTCATGGGATCGGCGGGCACGCCGGTCCCATGAGATTCTCAACAGGGGTGAGCCGGTTCGGGCCTGCCCCGATGCCACCCGGAGAAGACGATGCCGATCGTTTGGAGCGCCGAGTCCCAGACCTTCCACCTCCGCAACGACAGGATCAGCTACATCCTTCGTGTTCTCGAGCATGGGGCGCTCGGGCAGCTGTACTTCGGAGGGGCGCTCTCGGAGGCGCGTTCCTACGCGCACCTGCTCCGGCGCGAGTTCGTCGGCTTCTCCAACCGGCTGGGCGAGCCGGTGCCGCTCGAGTACCCCACTCCGGGGAGTGGCGACTACCGCGTCCCGGCCCTCGTCGTCGAGCAGGCCGATGGCTCCAGGGTTCTCGATCTTCGGTACGCGAGCCATCGGGTGTTCTCCGGCAAGCCCGCCTTGACCAATCTGCCCTCTACCTACGTCGAGGGCTACGGCGAAGCGGACACGCTCGAGATCCTGCTGGCCGACGTCGCGGCCGATCTCGAAGTCAGGCTCTACTACACGATCTTCAACGATCGACCGGCGATCGCCCGCCATGCGCGAATCAGGAACGTCGGCCACTCGCGACTCACGATCCACTGCGCTATGAGCGTTTCGCTGGACCTGCCGGACTCGGATTGGGAGATGCTCCAGTTGAGTGGGGCCTGGGCGCGCGAGCGGCACCTGGTTGTTCGGCCGCTGCAGCCCGGCTCCGCGTCGATCGGGAGCCTGCGAGGCGCATCCAGCCATCACCAGAACCCGTTCGTGGCCCTCAAGCGACCCTCGGCGACCGAGGAGGCAGGTGAGGTCTACGGCTTTTCCCTCGTCTACTCGGGCAACTTCCTGGCGGAGGCCGAGGTCGAGCCTTTTGGGACGTCGAGGGTGCGGCTGGGGATCCACCCGGAGGGCTTCCTGTGGGCGCTCGAGCCAGGCTCTGAATTCGTCACCCCAGAGGCAATCGCAGCCTACTCCGACGCTGGCCTGGGGGGTCTCACCGACGCCTTCGCGTCGCTCTTCCGCGACCGCCTGGCGCGCGGAGTCTGGCGCAACCAGCCGCGACCCGTGCTGATCAACAACTGGGAGGGGACCTACTTCGACTTCGACGAGGAGAAGCTCCTGGCGATCGCGACGTCGGCGAAGGAGCTGGGGATGGAGCTCTTCGTCCTCGACGACGGGTGGTTCGGCCAGCGCGACGACGACACCACCTCCCTCGGCGATTGGGTCGTCAATCGCGCCAAGCTACCCGACGGGCTAGATGGCCTGGCCCGCAAGGTCGAGGCGCTCGGCATGCGGTTCGGCCTGTGGATCGAACCCGAGATGATCAGCCGGCGGAGCCAGCTCTTCTCGGACCACGCCGACTGGGCGGTGGGAGTACCGTCCCGGGCGCGGACGGAAGGCCGCAGCCAGTACGTCCTGGACATGTCGCGGCACGAGGTCGTGGACCACCTGTACAACGTGCTGTCCGAGATCCTCGGCCGGTCGTCCATCTCCTACGTCAAATGGGACATGAACCGCAACATCACCGAGCCGTTCAGCGCCAGTCTGCCGGCGGATCGCCAGGGCGAGTTCATGCACCGCTACATCCTGGGCGTGTACGAGCTGTACGAGAGGCTCACCCGGGCCTTCCCGAACATCCTGTTCGAATCCTGTGCGGGCGGCGGCGGGCGTTTCGATCCGGGAATGCTGGCCTATGCGCCACAGGCCTGGACGAGCGATGACACGGACGCGATCGAGCGACTCAAGATCCAGTGGGGGACGTCGCTGGCCTACCCGATCAGCTCGATGGCGGCGCATGTTTCGGCCGTCCCAAACCACCAGGTTGGTCGGATCGTGCCGCTCCAGACGCGGGCGGCCGTAGCCTTCTTCGGCGTCCTCGGCTACGAGCTCGACCCCACGACCCTCACCGACGACGACCGCGCCCTCGTGGCGGATCAGGTGAAGTACTACAAGGCGCGGCGCGAGGTCTTCCAGGGCGGACGCTTCCTGCGGCTTCGCAGCCCGTTCGAGGGCGACGGCAACGAGACCGCCTGGATGACGGTTTCGGCCGATCGCAAGCGCGGCGTCGTGGGCCACTATCGAGTCCTGAATCGGCCGCACCCCGGACCGGCGCGGCTGAAGCTCCGGGGCCTGGACCCGGCGGCTTCCTATCGAGTGTCGGTCTGGCCGGCCGGCGACGACCCCATCGCCACCGCGAACACCGGCGTGCGCGGCGGAGACGAGCTGATGAAGGTCGGCCTGGTGGTGAGCTCGGAGGACCCGTGGGACTCCCGCGATCGCGGCGACTTCGGGGCCAGACTCTTCGATCTGGAGGCAGAAGAGACTTCGCGCAGGCGCACTCGCCCATGACTTGCCGCTCGTGCGGCAGCCGCTCGTCCGGCAGCGGAGCGGCGATCACTGATCACCGGGTATCCGACCGGTCTGCCATCGGCAGCTGCCGGTCCGCCTGGCGGCATGACCCGAGATGGAGGTCGGAGAACCCATGACAGCGAAACCGTGGCTCGTGCCCGAGTTGACATCGGAAAACCGCCTGCTGATGCACAGCGTCCCCCACACCGATCGTGTCGAGCTTAACGGCCGCTGGCGCTTCCAGCTCCTGCACACGCCCGAGGAGGAGCCGTCCGCGAGCTGGAGCGAGGTCGACGTCCCGGGCTGTTGGACCATGCAGGGCTTCTTCGATCTGCCTCACTACACCAATGTCCAGATGCCGTTCTCGGGCCGCATGCTCGAGCTGCCCGAGACCAACCCCACCGGGGTTTACGAACGCGACTTCGACGTGCCCGCCGCCTGGCTCGCAGGGCGCCGGGTCGTGCTTCACGTGGGAGCCGCGGAGAGCGTGCTGATCGCCGCCGTCAACGGGCATGAGGTCGGAATCAGCAAGGACTCGCATCTGGCCGCCGAGTTCGACGTGACGCCATTCGTTAAGGCAGGCCCGAACGAGATCTCGCTTCGGGTCGTCAAGTGGTCCGACGCGACGTTCGTGGAGGACCAGGACCAGTGGTGGCACGGCGGCATCACGCGCTCTGTGTATCTCTACGCCACGCCGCGCATCCATCTGGCCGACGTCCGGGTGAACGCCGGCCTGGCGGACGACCTGCGGACCGGGACTTTCGAGTTGCTCGCCGACGTCGATCTGGGCGGCACGAAGCCGCAGGCGGGCTGGACGGTTGAGGCGAAACTGGGCGACCTGGCTTTGCCCACGGCTATCGTTCCGTTCGCCAAGGCGGCTGCGGGTCCGAAGGTCAGCCGCGCCGACTCCGAGCCGCTGAGCCGCCATCGCTTCGACATGGTGGCGAAGCTCGTGTCGGTCGGCCTCACCGGAGCCGACCTGGCCGAGTGGGCATCGCAGGCGCCGCTGCTGCGTCCGCCCCTCGATGGGCAAGTCTCCCTGCGCGCCGAGATTCCCGACGTACGGCGATGGTCCGCGGAGCAGCCCAATCTCCACCCGCTGCATGTAACCCTGCGCTCGCCCTCGGGCGAGGCGGTGGAAGAAGTAGACCTGCGCGTCGGCTTCCGTCGGATCGAGATCGACGGCGTCCACCTGCTTATCAACGGCGCCGCCGTGCTGATCCACGGCGTGAACCGCCACGACTTCGACCCGAACACGGGTCGGGTCATTTCGGCCGAATCGATTCGGGCGGACCTGGTCGCGATGAAGCAGTTTGGCTTCAACGCGGTCAGAACGTGCCACTACCCCAACGATCCGGCGTTCCTGGATCTCGCCGATGAGATCGGCCTGTACGTCGTTGCCGAGACGGACATCGAATCGCACGCCTTCATCGACGAGGCCTGCAACGACCCGCGCTACCTCAACGCATGGGTCGACCGGGCGGCGCGACTGGTTCGACGCGACAAGAACCACGCCTCGGTCATCCTCTGGTCGCTGGGTAACGAGTCGGGCTACGGCTTCAACCACGACGCCGAGGCGGGCTACATCCGACGCTACGACCCGAGCCGTCCGCTCCATTACGAGGGCGCAATCCACTGGGACTGGTCGAGCGACCAGAACGTCAGCGATGTCGTCTGCCCGATGTATCCGCCCATCGAATCCATAGTCGCCCACGCCAGGTCCGGCCGGCAGCGGCACCCGCTGATCATGTGCGAGTACTCGCATGCAATGGGCAACAGCAATGGCACGATGGCCGAGTACTGGGACGCGATCGAGTCGACGGACGGTCTCCAGGGCGGCTTCATGTGGGAGTGGCGCGACCACGGTCTCGTCCAGCGACTGCCCGACGGCACAACCCGCTGGGCCTACGGCGGCGACTTCGGCGACCAGCCGAACGACGGCAACTTCTGCATCGACGGCCTGAACTGGCCCGACCTGCGTCCCAAGCCGGCGCTCTTCGAGCATCGCCAGCTCGCGGCCCCAGTCCGCGCCTCCGGGGGTCTCGGTGCCCTGCGCGAGGGCTCGGTCGAGTTGACCAACCGCCAGTACTTCACCGGCCTGGGCTGGTTGCGAGCCTCGTGGGAGCTGGCCGCCGAGGGCGAGAGGGTCGCGGGCGGCGAACTACCGCTGCCAGATCTGGCGCCGGGCAGGAGCACCACGCTGCGGCTGCCGGGCTGGACGCGGCTCCCGACCGACGGCCGTGAGCTCTGGCTGACGCTTCGTTTCCGGACCGCCTCGACCCTGGCCTGGGCACCCGAAGGTTTCGAGATCTGCTGGGCGCAGCTGCCTCTTGCGGCAGGGGCTCCGGCGCGACCTCTGGGCAAGCCGGCGGCTGGCCCCGTCACGCTCGACGAAGCAGGGTTGCTGGTCCACGAGCTCCTGTCAGCTCCGCCGCGCCTGTCCCTGTGGCGCGCCCCGACGGACAACGACCGGATCGTGGGCATCGCCTCGGACTGGCACGATTGGGGCGTCGATCGACTGACGCGAACGCTCCGCTCAGTGCGGCGCGAAGGCGACGCCACAGTAGTCCAGAGCGAGGAGCGAACCGCGAGCGGCATCGTAGTGGGCCATGAGCAGAGGTTCCGGGCATTGGCCGGTGGCGGCGTGCTCGTCGAGGAGAAGGTCACCGTCCCGGACGCTCTCACCGACCTGGCCCGCGTGGGCGTCGTGATGGAAGCCGTCTCCGGGCTCGAGCAAACCGAATGGTTCGGTCGCGGGCCCGTGGAGAGCTACCCCGACCGCTGGCACGGCAGCCCGATTTCGCGCTGGCGCTCGACCGTGGCCGAGGAGTACATGCCCTACGTCAAGCCGCAGGAGAACGGCGGCCATGCCGACGTGCGCTGGCTCGAGGTTTCGAACGGGTCCGGCCGAGGCTTCCGCATCGCGACCGACAAGGCGCGCCAGGTTTCGGCCACGCATTTCCGGGCGGAGGACCTGGCGGCGGCAAGGCACGATGTCGAGCTGACGGCGCGGCCCGAGACGGTGATCCACCTGGACGTCGCGCACCGCGGCCTCGGGACGGCGAGCTGCGGGCCGGACACCCTTCCGGAGTATCGTTTTGGTCCCGGCGTCTACGAGTGGTCCTGGACGATCACGCCGCTCGCGCCGCGGTCCCAACCGTAGTCAGCGGCGGGTTGCGAGGCGGCGTCCGTTTCGCGACAACCGCGGGAGGCCGCCATGAACGACTTCAAGATCGGCATCAACCTCTGGAGCCAGGGAACCTCCTGGGATGAGTTGCTCGACGCGGCAAAGGCGGTCGACCGTCTGGGCTACGAGCACCTCTGGACGTGGGATCACGTCAAGGCGATCTTCGGGGACCCGAACCAGCCCATCTTCGAGGGCTGGACCGCGGTCACGGCCTGGGCGATGGCCACCGAGAGGGTAAAGGTCGGCCTCATGGTCGGGGCGAACACGTTCCGCAACCCGGCCCTCGTGGCAAAGATCGTGACCACTCTCGATCACGCGTCGGGAGGGCGGGCGATCCTCGGCATCGGCGGCGCGTGGTTCGAGCTCGAGCATCGTGAGTTCGGGATCGAATTCGGGAGCAGTCCCGGGCAGCGACTCGACTGGCTCGACGAGTCGGTCGGCGCCATCAGGGCGCTCGTGTCGGGCCAGAGCGTGACCTCGCCGGCGGGCGGCCACTACGCCTTCGACGGCGTGACGATCAACCCGATGCCGGTCCAGAAGCGGCTCCCGATCCTGATCGGCGGAAACGGCAGGACGAAGACCCTGCGAACCCTCGCGCGGTACGGCGACATGTGGAACGCCTTCGGGCTTCCGGCGGAGGTCCGCGAGCTCGACGGCGTGCTGCGGCGCCATTGCGAAGAGGTCGGGCGCGACGAGCGCGAGATCGAGCGGTCGATCAACCTCTGGATGGTCATCCGCGACTCGGAGGCGGAGGCGCGGCGCGAGTGGGCGGCCTCGATGGAGCTGAACCGGACCCCGCTCGAGAGGGCCACAGAGCCGTCGCGACCGGTTTTCGGCACGCCAGAGACGATTGCCGCTCGCTTGCTCGAATACTGCGACGCAGGCTTCAGGACCGCCATCGTGGAGGTGCCGGCGCCGTACGACCGCGAGACGCTGGAGAGGCTGGCCCNNCCGCGGCGGGACCGGGCCGTGCCCGAGGGGCGAGCAGCGACTCCTGCGGCACTCTAGGCAGGTCCTGTGACCGTTCCTGCGCCATTGCGGCTCGGGAGCGACCCCTCATGCCCTGCGGCGGGCGCCCCGGGTCAATGTTTCCCGACGAGCGTGCCGACGGCCAGGGCCAGGACCACCACGGCCGCCACAAGGACGACGAAGACCGGCAGGGCAGCCAGTTCGAGCAGTCGAGCGCGCCGTGTGAGCGGCTGTGCCGTGGCCGCCCGAGCCTCGGCGGCCCGCAGCCGCGGCCCTCGAGTAGCGAGGATCAACCACCGGGCCGTGACCCCGACCGGCACGAATGCGATCACCACGAGTGGGATCGAGAAGATCCCGAGCAAATGGGCCGAGTAGACCGCGCCACCGACAAGGACCACTGCGAGCACGGCAAAAGCTACTCTGCCCAGCGTCGAAGGCTGGCGTCTTCCGCCGCGCCGCTCCCAGATGAGTATCTGCAGGGCGAGCGCTCCCGCACCGATTGCCGCGAGGAGGATCAGCCATCTCATATCGGCGACCAGTCTACGGCCCGGGCCGAAGTGGCCGTCGACGGCGACAACTGCCCACCTTTGGAGCGGCAGGTCGGCCCGATGCAAGCACTCCCTGCCGGCCGGCGGTGTGACTCCGGCGCTCTCAAGGAGTATTGTTGCCGCGGCGGTGCCCAAGTCTCGACCGCCCCGTACCACGTGGCCCTCGTTCGAGTTGGCCCGCAAGGAGTAACGTCATGCCGTGGGGCCTCACTCCCGCCCACCTCATCATCATCCTCGTGATCGTGCTGATCGTCGTCGGGCCGGGCAAGCTGCCCGATACCGGCGCGGCGATCGGTAAGGCTCTCCGCGGTTTCAAGGACGCTGTGGACACCGGCGAAACCACCCCGTCGGCGACCCAGCAGCAGGCGGTTCCACCGGCCCAGCCGATGCAGCCCCAGCCCCCGGTCTACCAGCAGCCGATGGCGCAGCCGCAGTACCCGCCGCAGCAGCCGCAGCAGCCGTACGTTCAGGCACCCTACCAGCCGCCGATGCCCGCTCAGCCATACGCTCCGCCGGCCGTACAGCCCTACGCTCCGCCGGTCGCTCAGCCGGCGCCGCTCGCGCCGACCGACCCGCCGGTCGCGCCCACGTCAGAGCCGTCCCACCAGGGCTGAACCCCGGGGGCACCGAGATGCCCAACCCGGACGGCGACTCGCCGGCCGCGTATGACGCCGCCGCATATGACGCCAAGGTGCTGCGGGCGTTTCTGCGCGACGGCCGGCTCGTCTCGATCCCGGCGCAGGAGAAGAAGCGCCTGGCGATCCTGCGATACGTGATGGAGCGGACTTTCGCGCAGGACCGCGAGTACCCGGAACGCGAGGTGAACGAACTGCTCCGCGAGTACCACGAGGACGTGGCTACGCTTCGGCGACACCTCGTGACCTCGGGTCTGATGACGCGGGCCGGCGGCGTCTACCGCAGGGCGGGATGACCGGTTCGGCCGCCCGAACCGCCACCCTCGTCTTGATGGGCGTGACCGGCGTGGGCAAGACCACGATCATGACGAGCCTGGCCGAGCGTCTGGGCTGGCCCACGGCCGAGGGCGATGGCTTCCACTCCCCCGAAAACGTGGCCAGGATGCGATCCGGCGAACCGCTGACCGACGACGACCGCCGGCCCTGGCTGGCGGCGATTTCGGCCTGGATCGGCGAACGCGAGGCCGCGAACGGCGGCGCCGGCGAGAACGCGCTCGTCACGTGCTCCGCCTTGAAGCGCTCGTACCGCGACCTGCTCCGGCGCGGTCACCCCTCGGTGTGGTTCGTTCACCTGGTCGCCCCGGTTCCGACGCTCGATTGGCGCCTTCGGGAGCGGCAGGGCCACTACATGCCGCGGGCCCTTCTCGGCAGCCAGCTCGAGATCCTGGAACCGCTGGGGGTCGACGAGCCGGGGACCGTCGTCCCGACTGACGCCATTACGGATGAGATCGTGGCTGCGATCCTGTCGCTGCTGGAGGCTCGCGGCGCTTCTGCCTAGCCGACCCCGTTCATCCCCGTTGGACCGGCGAGTGCGGCGACGGCCGCCTCCTCGGCGAGCCCGCAGGTCCCCACCTGCGCGACCGGGTCGTTCCGTCCGACTCGCCGTCCTATACTCGGCCGGCCTGCACACTCTTCGGCCCGAGGGCGCGTCGAACGCAGGCCCTTTGAGGAGGAGCAGGCCGGATGGCAGCCAGAACTATCCGCGACTTCCAGGCCGGATTCGACATCGCGCCCCTGGTGGATGCGTGGGCCGGAGCCAACCACTACGGCTTTCGAGGCGTCTCGCCGGACGGCACCCGTAACTACCAGCGCGGCAACGGACTCGTCACCGGCGCCATGCCGCTCGCGATCCGGCAGTCCGGTCCCGCGGTTCACCTGGAGGCCTGGATCCACGCCACGCTGGCGGCGCGGATCTTCGCCCTCTTCCTGATCCCTTCCGACATGGGCATCGAGTCCGGTGGTGTGCGAGGCGTCCTGCCGCGGTCGATGGCCCGCGACTCAGTCAACAAGTTGCTCGCTCAGCTCGGACAGCCGCCCATCGGCTAGTGGGCCGGCCCCGCCGCCCTCTACTCTGCCCTACGATGCGGACGTGAGCGGAGAAGATGCGGCCGTGACCGGAGACCGGAAGATGAGCGAAGCCGCCGGCAGAATCCCGATCCTCGTCGACTGCGACACCGGCATCGACGACAGCCTGGCACTGCTGTACGCGGTCGCCTCGCCGGAGTGCGAGCTCGTCGCCGTTACGTGCACCGGGGGCAACGTGGACGCCCGCCAGGTCGCGGAGAATACGCGGGCAGTCCTCGAGATGGCCGGCCGATCGGACGTGGAGGTGGCGCTCGGCCGCGAGACGCCGCTGGCCCGGGCACTCGTCACGACTCCGGAGACGCACGGGCCCCGGGGCATCGGATACGCCGAGCTCCCGCCGGCGACCATGCCTCTCTCCCCGCGCTTCAGCCCCGACCTGATCGTCGAGGAGGCGCGCCGCCATCCCGGGGAGTTGATCCTGGTCACGCTCGCGCCGCTCACCAATGTGGCCCTGGCGGTCCTGCGCGAGCCCGAGCTGCCGCGACTTCTGCGACGCCTGGTAATCATGGGCGGGAGCTATCGATCGCCGGGCAACACCGCGCCGACGACCGAATGGAACGTCAGCGTCGACCCGGAGGCGGCCAGGATCGTCTTCGAGGCGTTCGGGTCGGGGGCGGCTGGCGGCACGGCCGGCGGCCGGAGCTCGGCCGACGGCGCGGCCGGAGGCCAGATCTCGGCCGCCGGCGCCCGATCGACTCGCCCGACCGCGCTTGGTCTCGACGTCACGGAGCGGGCCAAGATGCTGCCCGAGCACCTGGCGGCGCTGGCGGCACGAGCCGGGTGCGCGGCGGACGGCTCGATCGAGGGCGGTCTGGGCGGCGGTCCCATCGGCACGAGCGACGACTCGGGCGGCGGGAGCGGCACCTCGGGCGGCACGAGCGACGACTCGGGCGGCGGGAGCGGCGGCTCGGGCGGCCCGTCCGTCAACCCCATCGTTCGCTACCTGGCCGACGCCCTGCGCTTCTACATGGAGTTCCACAGCCGCTACGATGGCTTCTACGGCGCCTTCATCCACGACCCGCTGGCACTGGCGGCGGCGTTGGACCCGACGTTGGTGAGGACGGAGCCACTCACCGTCGACGTGGAGCTGGGCGGGCGACTTACCACGGGCGAGACAGTGGCGGACTGGCGGCGCGTGTGGGGCCGGCCACCGAACGTGGACGTGGCCGTTGAGGCGGACACGGCCCGCTTCATGGCCCTGTTCATCGAGCGGGTCGGAGATCTGGCCTCCGAACTGATCCGGAACACCCCCTAACGCGGTCTTTCGAGCCCGACTTTTCCGAATTCACACCACGGCAACATCTGGCAAGCTGTTGCGGCGCGGCACCCGCACATCCGACCTGGCCGCGTTCCGTACGGGAGAGCAGGAGAGATGGATCTACTGAAGCGCTGGGTAGCTCGCCAGTTCACCACCCGAGTGATCGTCCTGATGCCGGTTGGCATAGCGATCAACATCGTTCTCGGGTCCACCGTTCAGCAAGCCCTCAAGCTGCCGATCTATCTGGATTCGATCGGCACCATCCTCGTGGGCGTCCTGGCCGGCCCGCTCGCCGGCGCTCTGACGGGCATCCTGGCCAACCTGATCTGGGGCTATCTGCTGCCCGCGCCCATCGGAGTCAGCACAATCGGTCCGTTCGCCATCACGGCCGGAGTCATCGGGCTGCTGGCAGGGCTCTGGGGCCAGCTCGGCCTCTTCCGGCCGCGCCGCAGCGGGGCGATCAACATCATCGGAGCCGCCGTCGCGGTCGTGCTCGTGGGCGCGCTGGCGGTTTACACGTACGCCCGCGCCTACGCCAGCCCGGAGGCGTTCAACAGCAACGTGTCGGGCAACTCGGCCATCACGATCGATCAGTCGAAGGTCTTCTTCCTGGCAGTCATGCTCGTCTATGTCCTCCTCGTGGCGTGGGCGATCTTCCTGCGCCGAAACGTCGGCGCCGTCTACGCCATTGGGGCAGGTCTGGTGACCGGGATCGCGGCGGCGGTCGTCTCGGCGCCAATCGCCGCGGTCGTGTACGGCGGAGTCACCGGCAGCGGAACCGACGCCCTCGTTGCGGCGTTCCGATCGGGCGGCGACAGCCTCTACCAGGCGACCCTCAAGCAAGGTCTCCTGTCCGACCCGTTGGACAAGATGATCACGTCGTTCGTGGTCTTCTTCATCATCGGCAGCCTCTCGCGTCGCTTCGTCGCGCGCTTCCCGAACGGCGAGAAGGCGGTCCTGTCCGAGCCCGAAGACGGGGCTCCGACGGCCTCGGGGAGCTGATCCGGCTTGTCCCTCGCTTCTGCAGCTCCGAGCACAGGCCTGCCGGAATTCGTCACGCGGCGTCCGGGCGGCTTCTATCGATCGACCAACCCGTCGACCAAGCTGGCGATCGCCGCGCTCGAGGTCGTCGCGGCCTTCGCCGTGCCGGGCTGGTTCGGGCCGCTCCTCGTCCTGGGGGCCGTTCTGGCGACGGCAGCCGCCGCCCGCCGGTTGCGCGGCCTCGCCGTCATAGCGCTCGCGGCATCGCCGATCGTCGGCTCGATCCTGCTGATCAACATCTTCCTTCTGCCCGGAGCCAGCGATCCGATCGCACGGCTCGGGCCGCTCGCTCCGACCTGGAGCGGCCTGTGGTTCGGGCTGCAGACGGTCCTCCGGCTGTTCGCCTTTTCGACGGCCATCGCACTCGTCTACCTGACCACTGCGATCGACGATCTGCTGGCCGATCTTGCGCGCCGGGGACTGGGCCGGCGGGCGGTCTTCGTCGTCGGGGCGGCGGTTCAGATGGTGCCTCGGACGATCGAGCGCGCCGCTGAGATCGTGGACGCGCAACGCGCCCGCGGCATGGACACCGAGGGCAGGTTCTGGCGTCGAGCCCGAGGTGTCGTGCCGCTGGCGGCGCCGGTCGTGTTTGGCGCGCTGACAGAGGTCGAGGAGCGGACCATGGCCCTGGAGGCGCGGGCCTTCTCCGCCCCGGGCCGCCAGACGCTGCTCCGCACGCCCGAGGATGGGGCGCTCGATCGCATCCTGCGCTGGGCTGCCGTCGCGGCCCTCGCCGCCGTCGTGGGGCTGCGCATCGCCGGAAGGCTGGGCTGAGCCGTGGCGATCCAGCTTTCGTCGGTTCGATACCGCTACGCCGGCACGTCGAAGTCTGCCCTTCGGTCGGTCGACATGCGCCTGGAACCGGGCCGCATCCTCGGCGTCGTCGGTGCGAACGAGTCCGGCAAGACGACGCTATGCCTGGTCGCGGGCGGATTCGCGCCGGGCGTTGTCGGCGGGCGGCTGGAGGGGTCGGCGCTGATCGACGGCGTGGAGACGGCGTCCATTCCGCCGCACGCCCTGGCGCAGCACTGCGGCCTGCTCTTCCAGAACGCGGCCACGCAACTCTCCAACACCACGGCCACGGTCTTCGAGGAAGTCGGCTTTGGGCCGTGCAACCTGGGCCTGGCAGTGCCCGAGGTCATCGAGCGGGTCTGGTGGGCTCTCCGTGCCGTTGGCGTGGAGGACCTGGCGCCGCGCGACCCGGCCCGGCTGTCGGGCGGTCAGGCACAGCTCGT
>PMNU01000139.1:0-3350 GCA_003165675.1 Chloroflexota bacterium | reverse complement strand
GGGCGTCGAGCCGCCGGCACGGGCAGGGCTCGAGCGGGAGGTCCGGGCCGCCCGGCTCGAATGGCCGGCCGCTCTGGCTGAGGCTCACGCGTGAGCGGGTGCGAATGGCCGGCCGCGCTGGCGGAGGCTCCCGCGTGAGCCTCCGCGACAGCGAGTTCACCGCCTCAGCTCCGGCGGCTTCCGCCGGAGCACCTGCCGATTCCGGCCCGTCTGGCTCCGGGGACGTCGGAGACGAATCAACGCGTTCGGGCTCAGCTGCGGCCGTTCCTTTCGCCTCGCGTTCGTCTCTTCCGTCGGCCGTGCCCTCGATCGAATTCGAGGGGGTCTCTTTCACCTACCCCGACGGCACCCGGGCACTCGAGAATGTCGAGCTGCGCATCGAGCCGGGGGAGCTGGTGGCCGTCGTCGGCCAGAACGGGTCCGGGAAGTCCACGCTGGCCCGTCACCTCAACGGACTGCTGCGGCCGACGACCGGCCGAATGCTGATGGACGGCCTCGACATTCGGCGGATCCACGTGGCCACGTTGGCGGAGCGTGTCGGACTGGCTTTCCAGAACCCGGATCGGCAGCTGTTCGCCGGGCACGTTTCTGCCGAGGTGGCCTTTGGGCCGCGCAACCTGGGCCTGCGTGGCACGGCCCTGGACGAGCGGGTGGCTGCCGCGCTCGAGGCCGTGGGCCTGGGCGCGGAAGCGGATTCGAACCCGTACGACCTGGGCTACTCGCGGCGCAAGCTCCTCGCGCTCGCCTCGGTTCTGGCAATGCGGACGCCGATCCTGGCGCTCGACGAGCCCACCACGGGGCAGGATGCCCGGGGCGCGGCTCGGGTGCGCGCCGTCGTCGCGGCAGCGGGAGAGGAGGGGCGGACGGTGATCGCGGTGAGCCACGACATGCGTTTCGTGGCCGAGTGCTTCCGGCGAGTGGTCGTCATGCGAGCCGGCCGAGTGATCCTCGACGGGACGCCGGAGGCGGCCTTTGGCGAGGCTTCGTGGGGCGAGTTGCGGGCCGCGTACCTGGAGCCGCCATTCGCAGCGGTAGCGGGAGCGCAGCTGGGCCTGGGCGCGACGCCGACCGCAGCTTCGTTCGTGGCCGCGCTGGGGGCGGAACAGCGGGCGCGCCGCTGATCGGGCGGGCCGCTGATCGGGCGGGCCGCTCAGGGAACCCGGCACGCTCGGCGAGTTGACGTGCTCCGCTAGCCCGGCCCGGGCTCGGCCCCGTCCTGCTTGGAGGCCATGTCGGCCAGGGCGTGGGCCACGGTGTCGAGCGAGAGGAGGGCGCACTTGAGGCGCGCCGGGCTGATGTCGATGCCGATCAGGTCCAGCAGGTCGTCCGGCGTCATCTTCTCGACTTCCTCGACCGTCTTGCCCTTGATCTCGTCCGTCAACAACGAGGCGCTGGCCTGGCTGATGGCGCAGCCGCGTCCGGTGAAAGCAACGTCGCGCACGACTCCGTCCGAGACGCCGAGCATCATCGTGATGCGGTCGCCGCAGAGCGGGTTGGAGCCCTCGTAACTCGCCGTCGGCGTGTCGAGGACTCCGAAGTTGTGGGGCCGTCGGTAGTGTTCCAGGATGTAGTCGCGGTAGAGGTCGTCCATCGGGTCGAGGATACGCTCAGCGCCCGAATATGCGGACGACTTCACGCAGCCCGACCGCCAGGGCGTCGATCTCCCCGGGGATCGAGTACACGTTGAAGCTCGCCCGGGCCGTGGCCGCCAGATCGAAGCGCTCGTGGAGCGGCATCGTGCAGTGGTGGCCGGCGCGGATGCAAATGCCGGAGCGGTCCAGGATCTGGGCCACGTCGTGGGGATGGATGCCCGGCAGGTTGAAGGACACGACGCCGCCACGCGCCTCGGCCTCAGGGCCGTAGATCTCGACGCCGGGGACCTCGCGCCGCAAGGTCTCCATCGCGTAGCGTGTCAGCTCCTGTTCGTGAGCCTGCACACCGTCCAGGCCAATACCCATCAGGTATTCGGCCGCGGCCCCCATGCCGATCTGGGCCGAGATGTCCGGCGTGCCGGCCTCGAACTTGTACGGGATCTCGTTCCAGTCGGAACGCCGGAGGTGGACCTCGCGAATCATGTCGCCGCCGGCCATGAAGGGCGGCATCGCCTCGAGCAGCTCGCGACGTCCCCAAAGGGCGCCGGATCCCGTTGGCCCGAGCATCTTGTGACCGGAGAAGACGTAGAAGTCGGCGCCGATTGCCTGGACGTCGACCGGCGCGTGGGGCACGGCCTGCGCGCCGTCGATGAGGACGAGCGCTCCGGCGGCGTGCGCCATCTCGGTCAGCTCCCGGACGGGATTGATCGTGCCGAGCATGTTCGAGACGTGGGTGAACGCCACCAGCTTTGGCCGCAGATGGAGCAGCGCCTCGTAGACCTCGAGCTGGAGCAGGCCGTCGTCGGTGATCGGGACGAACTCGAGGTCGCCGTCCTTCTCCTGCACCAGGACCTGCCACGGCACGAGGTTGGCGTGGTGCTCCATCTCGGTCAGGACGATGGTGTCGCCTCGACCGATGTTGCGGCGACCCCACGAATACGCGACCAGGTTGATCGCCTCGGTCGCGTTGCGGACGAAGACGATCTCGGCCGCCTCGCGGGCGTTGATCAGCCTGGCGATTGAGGCCCGGGCCGCCTCGTAGGCGGCGGTGGCCCGCTCGGCGATCTCGTAGATGCCGCGATGGATGTTCGAGGAGTACTCGGCGTTGTAGGCGTCGACGGCATCGATGACGGCGCGCGGCTTGAGGCTGGTCGCGGCGCTGTCCAGATAGATGAGCGGCTTGCCGAACCGGTTGGCCGTGGCCAGGATCGGGAAGTCGGTCCGCAGCCGGTAGGGGTCGATGCGGGCGGGCGCGGGCCGAGCACTGGCGGACGGCGATGCCGCTGGAGTGGCGGCGTGCGTGGCGTGGGTCATGGCGGGCGCCGGGCTGGATTCGGCGGCATGCGTCGCAGTGTCGGCCATGGTTCGCCCGCCCTAGTGGGCGGCCTCCATCGCCGGCTCGGCCTTGCCGCCGGGGAAAGCGTCCGGATCGGGCGCCTCGTCGGTGACCTCGCCTTCAAGGCCCGCCTCGGCCAGGATGGGCGCATAGCCCTCTTCCTCGAGCCGCAGCGCCAGGTCCTTGCCGCCGCTGGTGACGATTCGGCCGGCCGCCAGAACGTGGACCGTGTCGGGCGTGATGTAGTTCAGCAGGCGCTGGTAATGG
This sequence comes from Chloroflexota bacterium, assembly GCA_003165675.1. Lineage (GTDB taxonomy): Bacteria > Chloroflexota > Limnocylindria > Limnocylindrales > CSP1-4 > Fen-1039. Next base: position 155 of record PMNU01000139.1, on the reverse strand, counting down.
GTGATCACCAACTGGGCGTTATCAGCCCGCTTGAGCTTGTTGACCCCTTGGGAAACGATCTTGAGCGCGTCGATGTCCAGGCCGGAATCGGTTTCATCGAGAATGGCGAGTTTGGGCTCCAGCACAGCCATCTGGAAGAAACCGATTCCGGCCTG
>PMNU01000099.1 GCA_003165675.1 Chloroflexota bacterium | reverse complement strand
TGCCGGCCCGGTAGACCTCCGATACGTAGGCGGAGTACACCAGGGTCAGGGCGATGACCGCGTAGATGAATGGATCGGTGGGCACGCCGACGATGTCGAGGCCCGGGATCCCGAACCCGAGCAGCGTCACGAGCAGCAGGCCGGGGATGGCACGGAAGACGTCAGCGTAGACCGTCGAGAGGAGGCGGAGGGGGAAGAAGACCGGTCCGGGCAGGCTGCGCAGCACGGCCAGGAACAGAGCGAGAACGAGGATGAGAACTTCGGCGATGCAGAAGAGCCGGACGTTCACCCAGAAGGCGTCGACGATCTTGGGCAGTGAGTAGTTGAACCAGTGGGCATCGAAGAAGTGGTCGCGGACCTCGGACCAGCCCGGGGCGTTGACGACGACGATGGCCAGGAGCCCGAAGAAGACGACGCTGCTGACGAGGGCGATCGAGGTCGACTGGACGGCCGCTCGATCTATCCGCTTCCGGGCAGGAGGCGGCCCGCCCGACCCGGGGCGCGAGAGAGCGCCTGAGTCGAGCGGGCCGCTGGTTCCGCCTAAAGGACCGCTCACGCGGACGGGCCGTGTCTTGCGGCTACTGGCTTGTAGCTACTGGCCGGCTACTGGCCGAATACGGGCGCGCTCGCCTCGTCCGTGAGCCACGTCTTGGTGATCGCGCCGAGAGTGCCGTCGGCCTTCATCGCGGCGAGAGCTCCGTTGACGCACGTGGTCAACGGGCTGCCCTTGGCCAGGACGAGGCTGAAGTGCTCGGCGTTGGCTCCGGTCGCGGCCGGGAACTGGCCGACGATGACGCTGTTGTCGAGCTGGGCCGCGGTGATGTAGAAGGCGGTCGGCAGATCGACGACCAGGCCGTCGATCTGCTTGGCCTTGAGGGCCGAGATGGCGTCGTCGTTGGTGTTGTAGACGGAGGCCGCGGCCGCGGGCGCGATCACGTTGTTGATCGTGTCGTAGGCCGTCGTCCCCTGCTGAGCGCCGAACTTGAACTTCTTGAGGTCGGCGATCGACGTGGCGTTCACGATCGCGTCGCTCTTGAGCGCAACGATCGACTGGTTGACGAAGTAGTAGCCGTCCGACATGTCGACCGACTGAGCGCGGTCGGACGTGTAGGAGACCTGGGCGAGGTAGAAGTCGAAGGGCTTGGTCCCGGGCTTGTAGGACTCGTCGAACGGAACCACGGTCCAGACGACGTCGGCCGAGGAAAAGCCGAGCTTGTTCGCGACGGCGTAGGCGGTCATCGACTCGAAGCCCTGGCCGTTGGTCGGGTCACCGAGCTCCCACGGGGCCGGTGCGTTGCCGCTGGCGGGCGGCTCGAAGTAGGGCGGGTAGGCCGGATTGTCGGTGCCGATCGTCAGCTTGCCGGCGGTCAGCGTCTTCAGGCTGGACTTTGCGCACGCGCTGGCCGAGGGAGACGGAGCGACCGACGCGGCGGCCGTCGGCGCCGGCGTCTGAGCCGGGGCCTGGGTCGCGACCGGAGCCGCCGTAGGAGCCACGGTCGGCGACGGCGTGGCGACGGCCGTGGAGCACGCGACCACTATTGCCGCGAGCAAAGGGAGGGACAGGAATCTCAAAGGTCGACGAGTCATCGGGCGTCCTCGGGTGGCGGGTGATCCTGACGGCGCGAGTCTACCGCAGGGCGACGGTCGGGTGACGGCAGTCGTTGGACGGACAGAGGCCGACGCGGGCCGACGCTACTCGGTTGGCCGTTCCTTGAAGTCGAGCGAGGCCGAGTTGATGCAGTAGCGCAGTCCGGTTGGCCTGGGCCCATCGTCGAAGAGATGGCCCAGGTGCGCGCCGCAGTTCGCGCACAGAACCTCGGTTCGGCGCATGCCCAGGCTGTTGTCCGGTCGCTCGACCACCTTCGACCGATCCACCACGTCGTAGAAGCTGGGCCAGCCGCAGTTCGAGTCGTACTTCTCGCCGGACTCGAAGAGCACGTCGCCGCAGACGATGCAGCGGTACGAGCCGGCATCGTGGTTGTCCCAGTAGGTCCCGCTGAACGGCCGCTCGGTGGCGGCTTCCTGCGTGACTGCGAACTGCAGCGGCGTGAGGCGTTTGCGAAGCTCGTCGATGTCGGCCTTTATGCTGGCGCTCCTTCCGAGCGCAGCGCGCTGATCAGCTCACCGACCCGCGCCACCGCCTCCGGCGTGCGGATCGTGAGGTTGCGGAAGATGAAGCCGCCGAAGCCCGCGTCGATGTAGCGATGCAGAATCTCGCCGCCCTCGGATACCGTCACCGGAATCACCGTGGCGCGCCGATCTTCAGGTATCCCGGCGAGAGCGGCGCCCTTGTCGCGCTCGGCATCGACGAGCATCAGCGGAACCGCGACCGTGCGCAGAATCTCGGCTGGATCGCGACCGACGGCTTCGCAGTGCCGGTCCAGCACTTGCAGCTTGGCCGCGGCTTCCTGGAGGCCCCCGAACCAGTTCGTAATGTCCGCGAACCGAGCTGCGAACTTGAGCGTTCGCTTCTCCCCACCGCCGCCAACGAGGATCTTCGGGCCGCCGGGCCGGATCGGCCGGGGCCGGTTGAGGGCCCGATCGATTCGGTAGTAGGTACCCTCGAAGCTCGGGCGCTCCTCGGTGAACATCGCCCGAGCGATCGTCAGCGCTTCCTCGAGGCGGTCCTCGCGCCGGCCGATCGGCGGAAACTCGAAGCCGTAGCCCGCGTGCTCCGACTCGTTCCAGGCCGCGCCGATCCCGAGCACCGCACGTCCCCTCGAGACGACGTCGAGCGTCGTGACGATCTTGGCGAGCATCGCCGGATTGCGGTACGTGACGCCGGTGACGAGCGTCCCGAGCAGGACGCGCTCCGTCTTCGCAGCCAGCGCCCCGAGCGTGGTGTAGGCCTCGAGCATCGGCTCGTCCTCGTCACCGTTGGGCCCGATCTGATAGAAGTGATCCATGACCGTGACGAGGTCGAAACCGGCCTTCTCGGCCGCCTGGGCGAGTTCGACGACCCGGCCGAACAGGTCCGCGTCCGCCACGCCCTGAAAAGTGAACGTGGGCATGTGGTAGCCGAAGAAAGGTCGCATTCCTTGAGCTCCTGACTTCGAGTCGAAACCGCCCGGTGCAGCGATCATCGAGCCCGTCGAGCCCGTGGTGCACCGATCGCCGCCCCGTCAAGCCCGACACTAGCACTCAAGGCGAAGTCGACACGTCCGCGGACCCGGCGGTACCGGCTACCGGCATGCGAACCTGCCCGAGCATTACCCGGGCCGAGGCGCGGAACCGAGCGATGCGGAGCGACTCTCGGGGATATGCTCGGCACTGGCGTCGAGCGCAGTCCAAACCACGAGACGCCAACGCCAGGAGAGGACCGAATGGACCCCAACTCCCCGGGACAGCCGGGCGATCAGACTCCGCCGCCCGCGTCTCCCTACGGCA
>PMNU01000025.1:1719-11889 GCA_003165675.1 Chloroflexota bacterium | reverse complement strand
GAGCTTTTCGTGGCCGCAAAAGAGATGGACGCTCCCTACGACCTGGTCAAGCAGGTCGCGGCTCAGGGCAAGCTGCCGGTCGTCAACTTCGTGGCCGGCGGCATCGCCATCCCGGCAGACGCGGCCCTGGCCATGCAACTCGGGGCCGAAGGTGTCTTCGTGGGGTCGGGCATCTTCAAGAGCGAGAACCCGGCCAAGACGGCCGAGGCGATCGTCCAGGCCACGCTCCACTTCGACAACCCGAAGATCATCGCCGAGGTTTCGAAGGGTCTGGGCAGCCCGATGCGCGGCATCGCGGCGGCCACGGTTCCTGAGGCGGAGCGGCTGGCGGTCCGAGGCTGGTAGTCCTCGGGCCGATGGCTCGCAGACGCGTCTCCTCGGCCCTCGGAGGGTCTGCGTTGATGAGTCAGAGACGCAGAAGTCGGCTTCCACGAGAAGCGAGTCAATGAAGATCGGCGTACTGGCGCTTCACGGCGCCGTCATCGAGCACATCCAAACCCTTCGGTCGATCGGGGTCGAGCCGGTCGCGGTTCGGCTGCCCGAGGATCTCGAGGGCATCTCCGGGCTGATCCTTCCGGGCGGCGAGAGCACGACTATGCGCAAGCTCGTCGCACGCTGGAACCTGCGTGAGCCGATCATGGCCTTTGCCCGATCCGGTGCCCCGATCCTGGGTACGTGCGCCGGCATGATCGTCGTCGCCAAAGAGATCGCCGGCGGCGAGGAGCCCGTCTTTCCGCTGCTCGACGTGACGGTCGAGCGGAACGCCTTCGGCCGGCAGCTCGATTCGTTCGAGACCGAGTTGCTCATGCCGATCCTGGGCGACCGACCTGTGCGCGCGATATTCATCAGAGCCCCCATAATCGAGCGCGTGGGACCCGGCGTCGAGGTTCTGGCGAGGCTGCCCGATCAGCGGGTCGTGGCGGTGAGACAGCGGAATGTGATCGCCATCTCATTCCACCCGGAGCTGGCGGGCGAAACGCGAATCCACCGCCTCGTGGCCACGATGGCAGCCGAATTCGCCGAGCCACGGGAGGGGATCGCCGCGGCCGGGACCGAGCCTTGGTCGCTGGGGGAGGCCATGTGAGCGGTAGAGTCCGCCTCGCCCGATTGACCGACCTCGCCGCCCTCGGGGAGCTATCGCGCCTCTCCCAGCAGGAAAACGTGGACGCGCGCTCGCTTGGGCTGCCGGTGAGCGGCCCGCGGATCGGTGTCTTCAGCCTTTTCCGGCTGCCACTCGGCGCGTTCCGGCCGAACGACCTGCTCTTCGTTTACGAGGACGAGCGCCGCCTGTCCGGGCTTCTTCGAGTGGAACGCGACGCGTCGCGCGACGAATGGACGATCGTCGAGCTCGATGCCATCGGCTCCGGCGACTCCGGCGATACTCGATTCCGACTCGTCCAGCACCTCCTGCGGGACGGCGCCAAGCGCGGCGCCATACGCTTCCATGTCGCCTGCTCTGACGGCCAGGGCAATCCCGAGCTCTTCATGCAGGCCGGCTTCGCGCGCTACGGTCAGGAGCGGCTCCTCTTCAGGAGTTCGGGCAAGCCGCTGCCGCCGCCCTGGCCGGAGGACCGGGCGAAGGCTGCCGGGATTCGTCCTTGCCAGCCGCTCGACGCTCTGCCGCTCGCCCGGCTCTACTCGGCCGTCACGCCGCAGCCCGTGGTCCGGCTCGAGTCGTACCGCCTGACCGACTGGGAGCGCCAGGGTGCCACCTCGCGCGTTCCTCGCTCCAGCCTGGCTCCCATACTGCGCTTCGCCGAGATGGAGTCCTATGTCCAGATCGCACCGGAGAATGGCGCCGGCGGCCTTCAGGCGCTGCTCCAGCTTGGCGTGGCCCGCGAGGAGCAGCCCCACTACCTCAAGCTCCTGGCCCGCCCCGAGACGGACGTGACCGCACTCGTGAGCTTTGGCCTCGGGCTGCTCGCGGCGCGCATCGGCAGGGGCGGGAGCTGCCCCGACAACGGCGTTCTGGCGCCCGTTCGAACGTACGAATCGCCGATCGATCGCCGGCTCGAAGAGGCCGGCTTTGCGGGCCTGGACACCGTGACCCTCTTCATGAAGGAGGCCGTCGTACGAGTAGCCGAACCCGCTCTCGTCCCGGCAGTACGCTGATTGCACATTGCAGGAGGACACGTGACTGATCAGGGCGCGGCGCCCCGCCGACGCGAGACGATCGACGACCTGAGTTTGCTCCTCAACGCTCTCCCGCCCGACGTTTTCGAGGCGGTCCACGCCCTGACCGACCCTTCCCAGCTGATCGAGGTCGTGATGGACCTGGGCCGGCGGCCCGAAGCCCGATTCACCGATGCCGAGGTCACGCTCCTCGATCGCGAGATCACCGAGGCCGACATCGACTACGTCGTCGACCACATCGGCACCTTTGGGGACGACAACCGCGCCGGAATAGAGCGGACGCTGCACCGCATCAGCGCCATCCGCAACCGGACGGGCAAGATCGTCGGTCTGACGTGCCGGATCGGCCGCGCCGTCTACGGCACGATCGAGATCATCAACGACTTCGTCGAGTCCGGTAAGTCGATCCTGATCATGGGTCGCCCGGGCATCGGCAAGACCACGATGCTGCGCGAGGCCGCCCGAGTCCTGGCCGACGACCACGGCAAACGGGTGGTTGTCGTCGACACGTCGAACGAGATCGCGGGCGACGGCGACATCCCCCATCCGGCAATCGGGCGAGCGCGCCGTATGCAGGTCCGAACCCCCTCGCTCCAGCACGAGGTCATGATCGAGGCCGTCGAGAACCACATGCCCGAGGTCATCGTCATCGACGAGATCGGGACGGAGCTGGAGGCCCAGGCCGCCCGCACCATCGCCGAGCGTGGCGTCCAGCTGATCGGCACTGCCCACGGCAACAACCTAGACAACCTGATGCTCAACCCGACGCTCACCGATCTTATCGGCGGCATCCAGACGGTCACTCTCGGCGACGAGGAGGCGCGGCGCCGCCGCTCGCAGAAGAGCGTCCTCGAGCGCAAGGCTCCGCCTACCTTCGACGTCATCGTCGAGATCCTCGATCGCGAGAAGGTCACGGTGCACGGCGATGTGGCCGAGACCATCGACGCGTTGCTGCGCGGCGACCCGATTTCGGCCGAGTTGCGCTGGCGAGACGAGGGCGGCGTCCACCGTTCGCAGTCACGACCGCGGCCATCGCCTCGCGAGGCGCTCAGCGGCAGCGACCGCTTCGGGAGCGACCGCTTTGCCGGGTTGGTCGGCGCCGGACCGGGCTGGCGGACCGAGCCCGGCTGGCGCGGCTCGGGCTCGTACCGCGCCCCTTCGGACTGGCGCGATGCGGATCGCAGCGGTGTGAGGCCGGGGTATCGGCCCGGTGCCGGCGGGGGCTGGCGGACGCCGGCTCGCGGCGGGCGTGAGATCCACGAGAGTGCCCGCCGGGGCCGCGGCGACGTGGGCAGTGGCGGCTCCGGAGGGAGCGGCGCCGGCGGCGGCACGGGGAGTGGCACCGGGGGAGGCGGGACCGGAGCGCCTGGCCAGAGCTGGCCCGACGGCGGGCCGGGCGAGATAGCGCGGATGCTCCCCGGAGAGCGGATCATCCCGGGGGAGAGGTTTGCGATGCCGCCGGCGGGGACGGGCAGGTCTTCGGACCCGGGCCGATTCGCGGGTCCGGGGCGGACGCCGGAGCCGGTTCGCGGAATGGAGGCGGGCCGGGATTCGGGTGCTGCGGGCGGGCCGTTCCGGATCGACGAACTGGCCGACCGCGGGCCCATCGAGCGCAGCGCGGCGCCGCTTCCCGAACCGCGCGCCCGAGAGCTGCGTGAGCTGGAGCGACAGCGATCGTGGTCCCGTCAGGCCACGCGGGCCCTCAACGCATACCGCGCCGACGAGGTCGACGAGGAGGACGAATCGGAGCAGCTGCCGGCTGGGCCGAACGGCGCACCGATCTCGTCCGCGCCCGGCGGCTCGGCGGACGACGCTTCGATCCGGACTCCCGACGTGGAGCGCGAGGACGAGGATGACGAGGCACTGGCCGATGTCGTCCGTCTGCGATCGGCGGACGATAGCACCGACGGCGACGAAGGCAGTTCGGTGCTTCGCGTCCGCGACGGTGCCACGATCCTGCCTACTCTGCGGGTCCTGCCCCACGGCATAAGCCGCAAGCGCCTGGAGCAGGCCATCAAGGAGCTGCAACTGCCGGTCATCATCGCCCGCGATCCGGACGAGGCGGACGTGGTCATGACGCTCAAAAGCGAGTACCGCCAGAAGACGACCGCGCTTCGCGAAGCCGAGGAACGGGGCCTCCCGATCTACGTTCTCAAGAGCAACACCATCGTCCAGATGGAGGCCAGCCTGACCTCGATCTTCTCGCTCGAGGTCGATCCTCGCGAAGCCGCCCTGCGTGAAGCCGAGGAGGCGATCGGCCTGGTGATCCGTCGGGTCGAGCCGGTCGAACTCTCGCCGCAGAACGCCTACATCCGGCGGCTGCAGCATCAGATGGCCGAGCGTGCCAACCTCATCTCGCGCTCGCGGGGCCGCGAGCCCTATCGCCGGGTCCGCCTCTACCCGTAGCGGGTCGCTCGCCAAACGGGTCGCTCGCCGTCACGGCCGTTCAGATGGGTGCGGTGGCGGTCGGGCTGGGCTGGGCCGTCACGCGAACGCCTGGGCGGCCGCTCACCGGGTCGGGGTGGCGTGAGGGCGAGGCGTGGCCGTGGGCACCGGCGACGTGGCGATGGCCCCTGCGCTGTGGCTCGCGCCGGGGCCGACCGATGCCGCCGCCGATGGGCTCGAGCCCATCAACCCACCAAGGTCTACGTTCGGCACGTCGACCGTCCAGTGCATGCCCGCGGCGCCCGCGACAAGCGCGGCCCCGGCGATCCAGAGAGCGGCCTCGGCCGCAAAGGTAGTGGCGCTTCCAAGCTTGCTCACCGTTACCTCCCTCGGCCAGTGTCTCGATCTGGGCACGCCCTTCGACCGCAGTGTCGACAGGATAGACGACCGCCACGGGGCTTCATAGATGACCGAGTGGCGGCGTCGAGGCGCGCGTGATGACTGCCGGTGGCGGCAGGCACTCCGGTCCCCAACCGATCTCAAAAGGGCCCTCCGCGCGTGCAACGGTGCGGCGCCCCTCTACTCGCACCGATGCGGCTCGGCTAGACTCGGCCGGTGCACGTCCATGACGATTGCCCACGCGGCGTCCTGTCGATCCACGATGGTCCTGCGGGATCGGGCGGGTCGACCAGGTTCCGGCCGCCTTCAGGCGAAGCACGGCGGTCAACTGCATACGAGATATCCGCTTTGAGTGAACCGGAAGGCGCCTCGCTGCGAATGAACCTATGAGGCACCCAGTGGCAGCGCCCCTGCCTCTGGTCGCTCCCGACGCATTGTCGGATGGGCAGGTGGAGGCCGAACTGATGCGGCAAGTGGCCGCCGGCGAGATCGGCGGACTCGAAACGCTATACGACCGCTATCACGCGATGGCATACGCGCTTGCCCTGCGAATCACCACGGAAACGGGGTTGGCGGAGGACGTCGTCCAGGACTCGTTCCTTGGACTGTGGCGCAATGCCGGCCGCTACGCCGAAGCCAAAGGCAGCGTTCGGGGCTGGTTGCTGGCGATCGTTCGCCATCGGGCGATCGACGCCATGCGTCGCCAGCGAACTGGCGTCGCCCTTGCCGACGAGGCAGACGATGTCACTCCGGCCGCTCTGACGCTTCCCGACATCTGGCCCGAAGTGGCCGGTCGCCTTGACGCCGAGCAGGTGCGCCGGGCGCTGACGATTCTCCCGACAGTACAGCGCGAGGTCATCGAGCTCGCCTACTTCGACGGCTTGACTCAGCGAGAAATCGCAGACCAGACCCACGCTCCTCTCGGCACCGTCAAGAGCCGTATGCGACTCGGTCTGGTGGCTCTGCGAGAGCAGCTCGTCGGTCGGGACGATGGAATCGGCGCTAGTGCGGTGCCGTCCTCCAACGGTAAGAAGGGTGTGGCCTGAGATGGTCATGACCTGCGATCGCGTTCGCGAACTTGCCTCGGGCTTTGTCCTCGGGGCCCTCGATCTCGATGAGATGATCGGCGTCAGCGACCATCTCGACAGCTGCCCTGAGCTGCACCCAGAGGTTAACGAGATGGGCGGCCTCCTGCCTTACCTGGCCGAGTCGCTCGAACCCATCGAGCCGCCGGCCTGGCTGCGCGAGTCGGTCATCGCGGCTGCGAAGACGGACCTTGCGGCCCGCGTTCGCGCCGGCGAGTTGGCCGCGCGCCCCGCCGCCGAGCCGGTTGTGGCACCGGTGGTTGCTCCCGCCGCCGTGTCCCGGGCCTCTGTGGCGACCGCTTCCCCCACCGCTTTGGCTCCCCAGAATCAAGCGCCCGGGAAGGTCATCTCCTTCGTCCGAGCCCGCGCTTCCCGTCGTCGCCGCGTGATGGGCTGGATGGTCGGAGCTGCCGCCGCTGTTGCTGTCCTCGCACTGTCAAGCTCCGGCCTCCTCTTCCAGGGCGACTTTGCCAGCCTCGCCAGGGCCCAGAAGGCCCACGACCAGCAGGCCAAGATCGAGTACGCGCTGACGCTGAAAGACACTCGCACGGCCGTCATGGCGGCCGCCGACGGGTCCAGCGCGACCGGCATCGCTGCTCTCCGACCAACCGGAAACGTCATCATGACGCTGCACGGCCTCACGGCGACCAAGGGCGACCAGGTCTACGTGGTCTGGCTCAGCAGCGACAACGGCACTCCTGTCAAGGTCGGTTCATTCACCGTTGACGACTCGGGCGAAGGCGGCGTGGAGGTGGACAATGTGTCGACCTCGGCCATCCTGTGGCTCTTCGTCTGCAGGGAGCCGAACGGCAACGTGACGAAGCCCACCGGGCCGATGGTCGTCAGCGGCACCGTATCGCTCTGATCCCCGGTCGGCCGCCGCATTCCGGCGTTGGCTCCCGCGCTCCTCGCTCACGCAGCATCAAGTGCGCTCGCTTCGGTGCTCGTCGCCGCGCGCTCGGCTGCGCCTCGGCCTCGGCCTCGGTGCTCGGCGGACCGGCGATCTGGCCGCGTGTCTTGCCGGTGGTCCGGCGCGCTCTCCTCGCTTCCTTCGGGTCGACTGACGCACTCCGACGTCAGGAGATAGTCCGGAGGCTGGGCCAGAGCGTGGTCCAGGGCGCGCGCAGGCCGGTGCACACGGAGACGGCCGTTCCCTGCTCGCCGTTGGTTATGCCGAGCCCGTTGTCGATGTGCGCGACGACCTGACATCCGACGAAGAACTGGCTCCAGTCCGCCGGTCTCCAGTCACCCACGTGCACCACAACGGTGAGGTCGGCCGGTGGGGGTCCCCAGTCCCAGAACGCGTTGTGGCCCGAGTAGACCGGGGGCAGCCCGGTGCCGAGCAACTCGAGCGGGCTCGCCTCGCTGTAGTCGTTGGTCAGGATAACCGCGTGGGCCCGCTCGTCGGCGGGCAGACCAGCCACCACCCCCTCCACCGTGGAGACGAACTGCGGCCAGCCGACCTCGTTCGCCGTGTCGGGGACCGTGGCGGGAAGCGAGGTCGTGGCGTACGTGGCGAGCGGCAGGATCGGCAGGGTCAGGTAGGCGATGAGAGCACCCGATAGCACGGCTGCCGTCGTGAAGCTCGCGGCCCGCAGGCGGATGTGGCCACGGGCCAGCCAGCGGTCGAGGAGGATCGCGCCGGCCGCCATGAATACAGGCGCGGCGCCGATCGCGTAGTAGGCCTTGCCGCCACTGATCACTACGAGGGCGAGCGCGATCAAGGCGGCGATTCCGATCGAGCGCCACGGAGCCGCTGCCTTCGACCGCAGGACCCAGACCAGGCCCGCCGCGCTCACCGGGAAGAGGAGCGGGCCGGTGAAGAGCCAGAGCAGCGGCACGATCTGGCTGCGGTTGTCGGCGGCGTATTGGGAGATGGCCTGCGCCATCGTGAGCTGCGGCCAGCCATTGGCCGCCTGCCAGGCGAGGTTCGGCGTCCAGAGCAGGAGCGCGATCCCGATCGCCGCCCAGGCCCACGGCGAGCGCACGATGTCGAAGCGTCGGGCGAGGACGAGCCCTACCGCCAGTCCCGCGCCCAGAAACAGCAGCGTGTCCTTGTTCTCCAGGCCGATCCCGGTCACGACGCCCACGGCCAGCCAGAGGCGCCGATCGCCGCCCGCGAGCAGCTTCACCACCAGCCAGAGAACGATCGCCCAGGCGAGCAGGTCGGGATCGGTTGTAGTGTCGAGATGTCCGGCGCCGAGATAGCCCGACAGGGCGGCCGTGATCGCCGCGAGGACCTGCGCCCGCCGCGAGCCGCCGAGGTCCCGCGCGATGAGCGCGACGAGGATCACGATGAACGCCATCTCGAGCGCGGGCAACAGCCGGATGGCAGTCGGCGAGACCCCGAAGATGGCGACCGACGCGGCCGAGAGCAGCGGCGTGAGGGGCGGCTGGTCGACGTACCCGAACGCCGGATGCTGTCCCGCCACGACGTAGTACATCTCGTCGCCGTGGAAGCCATAGGCGCCGGACAAGGCCATCAGCCCGGCGAACATGACGCCGGCGACCAGGAGCACCGGCCAGGGAACGGCCAGCCATGAGAAACGGCGGTTGGGTGCGTAGGCGGTCGAGGTTGTCAATCTCGTGTCCTGTTGCAGTCGATCGACCCGACTATACGCGCAGGGGTTGGCGTTGCCGATGCTCTGCCGCACGCTCGGCCCACGGCGCGCCACGCTCCATCGTGCTTCGGTTCCGTCCCGCGCGCCTCCGCCTCGGCTACGCGCGGCTCGGACTGAAGCTACTCCGCGGCCGCTGGTTGCGTGACGACCCGCCCCCCGCCGGCCTGCCGCGCCGCGTGCATCGCCTTGCTCGCGACCGCCAGCAGCTCGTCCGGAGTGCGCCCGTCCAGAGGGAAGCCGGCAATCCCCGCCGACACCGAGATGGGTCCGCCATCGACCGGCGGCAGCGCCGCGATGCTGCGCACCAGCCTCTCGGCCACGACCAACCCGTCAGGGCCCGGGGCGAGGACGATGAACTGCTCGTTGCCGAAACGGCCGACTGTGTCGACGAGCCGGACCGACTGGGCGAGGATTTGGGCAACTCGGCGCAGGGCGTCGTCACCGGCCGCGTTGCCCCCGGCCTTCTGAATGTCGCCGAAGCCGTCGATCTCGAGCATCGCGATGCTGAGCGGCACGCCCTGGCGACCCGCACGCGCGACTTCCAGTTCGAGCACGCGGTCCAACGTGCGGCGATTGGCGAGGCCGGTCAACAGGTCGGTATGGGCAAGCCGATCGAACCATTCCGCCCGCTCCGAGCCGAGCGATAAGGCCAGGGCACGTTCGATCGCCACTGCCGCGAGGTCCGCCAGCGGCTCTGCCAGGGTCGACTTCTCTGGTGTCGGCAGCGGTCCCGCGAAACCGAGGCCTATCGCCCCGAGCGTTACCTCGACGCCCTCTCGTCGCACGACGAGAGGCAACAGGAGGGCGGTGGCGCCGCCGCGCAAGACCGCGATGTGGCCCGCGTCGTCCACCTGGAGCGGTTGCCGCGCCCGAATGACGGCGGCCAGCGGATCGTGACTCTCGGACACCTGGGCGATCGAGCCCGCGGCGGCCATGGTTTCGGCTTCGACGCCGTATGCAACCGCCAGTTCGAGCTCGTCGCGGTCCTGATCGAGGATGTAGGCGGCGCCGGAACTCGCTCCCAGATGCTCGGCGGCCAACCCGAGCAGCGCGGCCAGGCAGTCGTCCAGATCGTCGCCACGGGCAACGGCCGCAGCCGCGGCCGCGAAAAGCTGGCCATCGGTTCGTTCGTGAAGCGGTCGATCACCCGACACTGATACCTCCCCGTGCCCCGCAACGATAGGTCCCGTGGCGATTGTACGGCCCATTCCCCCCGACCGCGACCCTCCCGCCGTGTTTGTGTGGTGATCAGATTCGGAGTTCGTCGGGCCCGGCGGTCAGCCTATACTCGGCCCCGTGAAGCTCGTCGTCGCCGTTGTCCACAACGAAGATGCCCGCGTCCTGATCGACGCCTTGCTCGCACATGAGTACCGGGCGACCTGGCTGCACAGCTCCGGCGGGTTCCTCAAGCAGTCCAATGCCACCATCCTGCTCGGCGTGGACGACGCCAAGGTCGAGGAGGTCGTGGCTGTCGTCCGCGACAACTGCCATGGCAGAACGCAGACTGTGAGCCCGATCCCGCCCATCATGGAGCCCGGCGAGTTCTT
>PMNU01000025.1:1390-1678 GCA_003165675.1 Chloroflexota bacterium | reverse complement strand
GCCGCCCGCCAGCGGAGTGGCCGACTCGGGCATCGAGATCCTGTTGATGCGGCGGTCGCCAGGCCGGATCCTGCCCGGTCTGTGGCAGTGCGTCTCCGGCAGTCTCGAGCCCGGCGAGACCGTGGCGGCCAGCGCCCTCCGCGAGTTGCGAGAGGAGACCGGCTTTGGGGTGGAACGGATCGCCGGCTTCTACGACCTCGACCAGGTCAACCAGTTCCACGAGCCGTCCGTTGGGGGCGTGGTCAGCGGGGTCGTGTTTGCCGTCCGGGTTGCCCCCGGCGCGGAGCC
>PMNU01000025.1:1130-1382 GCA_003165675.1 Chloroflexota bacterium | reverse complement strand
CGGCCGTGGCGCGCCCGGGGTGCGCGACCCGCCAAATCGATCCAGACTGAGCCACACCGATACCCATTCGCGGTGGGCCGCGCCTCTTAAGTGATGTGAGGGACATCACGGCAACGCTCGACGGGAACGAACAAGGCGAGGTCATCCCGGCCCTGGGACGCGCGGCGACGCCGGCCCCGGAATGGGCTGCCACGCTTCACGTCCACGGTCCGCTGCTGCTGGCCGCGGCCCGGGCCATCGCCCGCGACGAGG
>PMNU01000025.1:0-1119 GCA_003165675.1 Chloroflexota bacterium | reverse complement strand
TCGAGCTCGACGAGGCGCTCGGAAAGCTGTCGCGCCCGATTCGAGCGGCCGTGGTCCTCCACCACATGGTCGGACTCTCCGTGCGCGAGACTGCTGATGCGCTGGGCGTGACGGAGAACACGGCGAAGGCACGGCTCAAGACCGGCCTGGCGCGACTCCGGGAGTACCTCGATGAAGACTGACGCGGCCGGCGGCACTTCCGCCAACGACAGGGCAAACGACCATCTCGAAGAGCGACTCTCGAGCCGATTCACCGTCGAACTGCGGCGCGCCGAGCGGGACTATCCGAACCTGCGCTCGAGGCAACTGGATACGGCGGTGGGGATCGGGGAGCGGGGCCGGTCGTGGCCGCGGCTCCTGTCGGCGGTCGTCGCGGTCGCCGTGCTTGCGGTAGCCGGGCTGATCGGCGCCGGGCTCGCCTTCAGGCCAGGCGCCGAACCGGCGGGTCCCGGCGGTCCGTCGAGTGTCGCAACCGGCAATGGCGAGATCCCCAGCCAGATCGACGGCGAGCGAGTCTACCGCGTCACCGACCAGGCCGAGTGGCAGAATCTCTCCGGCAGCTTCCTGCTGGCCGGTTACGTGTTCCGGGAAATGGCCAGCTGCCCGGTGCAGTCCGCGGCGCCGCCACCGGAACTGGACCTCATTCCTCAATGCGGCGGGCTCGGGCTTGGGCCGACCGCCGGCTCGGATGCCACCAGCGGCGGGCTCAAGGTCGCGACGCTGGGCTCCACGGAGCTGGGCGGCTGGATCGACCAGTCTGGGTTCGGACCGGCGATCGTCGCCCGCGTCCACACCCATGACGCGGAGGCGGCGCAGTGCGCGTCCGCCGACCAGGCGGATTGCCAGGCGTCGATCGTGGTCGAGGCGGTCGTCTGGCCTGCGGTGCCGACGCAGATCGGCGGTGAGCGCGTCTACCGCGCCGCTGACCAGGCCTCCTTCCCGACCGCGGGCAGCTTCCTGCTGGGCGGGCGCGTGACGAAGCCCGACCTCATGCCGCCGTGCCCGATGCCGCTGGACAAGACGGCGGCCGAGCAGCAGCTGCTCCCGTATTGCTACTGGGTCACTCTCGACGGACTCGCGCTTTCGCCGATGAGCAACTTCGACGAGCCGAAGAATGAG
>PMNU01000115.1:16658-16930 GCA_003165675.1 Chloroflexota bacterium | reverse complement strand
GGCACGTACTACTGGAAGGCGAGCTACGCCGCCGACACGAACAACAAGGGTTACTCCGCCTGCGGCGGCGCCAATGAGACCGTGATCGTCGGCCAGGCCAGCCCATCGATCGCGACGAAGCTGTCCAAGTCGCACGGCTACGTCGGCGACTCGATCTATGACAGCGCGCTTCTCACGGGTGCCACGGCGACCGCCACGGGATCCGTGACATACAGCGTCTACTCCGACAAGACATGCTCCACGAAGTATGCGGACGCTGGGACGGTCACCGT
>PMNU01000115.1:16404-16563 GCA_003165675.1 Chloroflexota bacterium | reverse complement strand
CCGGTCACGAGCACCGACGGGAGCTCGCCCAGCGGCGACTCGATGCCGCTCTTCGCGCTCCTGATCTGCCTCTCCTTCGGCGGACTCGGTCTGCTGGCCGTCCAGGCCCAGCGCCAGAGCATCCGCAAGTAGGCCAAACCGCGGTCGCCGGGCGCGACC
>PMNU01000115.1:7330-16332 GCA_003165675.1 Chloroflexota bacterium | reverse complement strand
CCAGCGCGGCCGGAGCTGTCAAGCGGCGCGAAAGGCGCCAGGTGTATAAGGTTGGCGGACGTCCACGACCGACCCGGAGGTTCCTTTGGAGCAGGGCTCGACATCCCGACTCGCACCTTCGCTCGCGCCCGAGCACGATTGGGCGGCGGCAGCGCCGCTGATCCGCCCGGCTCTGCGGCCGGTGGGAACCTCCGGCACCGACGGCCGCGAGCTGCAGATTCCCGCGGGTAGCACCGGACCGGGCAAGCCGATCGTCACGGTCGGTCCGGCCGGGCTGCCGATCCTGTACGTCCTCCCCGGCCCCGGTTTCGACGTGGTCGTCAGCATCGACCACCTGCTCGCCTGGGGCGTACGGCCCGACCAGGTTCACGCCGCGGCCATGTCGAATCTCGGAGCCTGGTCGACGGGCGCCTCCTGGCTGGATGAGGTCGACGGGCACCGCAGGGTCGTCTGGTCGGACTGGGGAGAGGGGCTGGACGCGGCCCGGATCCTCCTTTCGGAGGTCCGCGATCGGCTTGTTTCCGACCTGGCGCCGGCCCGCCGCATCCTCATCGGGCTGCCCGAACGGAACCTGCTGATAGCTGCGGGGCTGGCCGACGGCGATGACGAGTTCGCCTCGATGTTCGCCGACTATGTGGCGGACCGGGCCCGCGCCGCCGACGAGCCAATCGACGGTCGCGTCTTCGAGCTGGTGGACGGCGAGCTCGTCCAGCTCGAGGGCGGCCCTTCCGATCGGGAGAGTCGATGATCCGCCGCTTCAGTGCCACGATCTCCTCGGTGCTCGGCATAGCGATTACCGCCCTTCTCGTGGCGGCCTGCGGGGGCGCGGCGGGGACGGCCACGCCAGCGCCATCCGCCGCCCCGGCGGCCTCCCCGTCGGCAGTGGTCGGGCCTTCGGCCGGCCTCTCGCCTTCGACGGCCCCCTCCGGCTCGGTGGGCCCATCGGGCTCGGCGAACCCTTCCGGGTCCGCCCCTGCGTCGGGCGCCAGCGGCACCGACATCGGGCTGCCCCACGTCGAGGCCAGGCTGGAGGATCTGCTGCCCTCGACGATCGGCGGAGTGACTCTGGAGAAGTTCAGCCTGACGCTTTCGGCGTACATCGCATCGACCACCGGCGGCGACAAGGCTCTCTATGCGCCCTGGCTGGTGAAGTTCGGCAAGACCCCCGACGACGTGAACATGGCCGTGGCGGCGGACCTGACGGGCCAGGAGAACTTCATCCTGCACGCCATCGACGTCCCGGGCGTAGACGACGCGACCCTGAGCTCGTCGTTCGGCGACGTGGCCCACAAGGCCGGATGGACGGTCAACTCCAAGACGGTGGCCGACAAGTCGGTCCTGGAGATGATCGACCCGGCCGCGGCGGCGTCCGGCGGGCTGTCGGTCGGCTACGTATGGGCCAAGGACGGCGTCCTGTACACGATCATCACCGACGACTCGTCGCTCCTCCTTGAGGCGCTGATCAGGACTCCGGAGCCGAGCGCGACACCGACCTCCTAGGCCTGCCCGACGCAGACCCAGGGCAGCCCCGCCGTACAATCGACCGGACATGGCACCTCAGTCGAATCGCCCACTCAACCGACCCGTTCGCGAGGCCTGGATCGTCGCCGCGCTCCGAACTCCATTCGGGCGCTACGGCGGAACCCTGGCGTCTGTCAGGCCCGACGATCTTGCCGCGGCCGTCATTCGAGCCCTGATCGAGCGTTCCGGCATCGACCCGGCGGTCGTCGAGGACGTGATCCTCGGCTGCGCAAATCAGGCGGGCGAGGACAACCGGAACGTCGCCCGAATGGCCGCTCTGCTGGCGGGGCTCCCGGTCGAGGTTGGCGGCCTGACGGTGAACCGGCTGTGCGGCAGTGGCCTGCAGGCCGTGAACTCGGCCGCGCACGCCATCGCCACGGGCGACGGCGACGTCTTCATCGCCGGCGGCGTGGAGTCGATGAGCCGGGCCCCGTACGTGATGCTCAAGCCCGAGGCCGCGTACGAACGTGGCACCCACGATCTGGTCGACACGACGCTGGGCTGGCGCTTCGTCAATCCGGCACTGGCGGCGGCGCACCGCCCCTATTCGATGGGCGAGACCGGCGAGAACGTGGCAGAGCGGCTGGGCGTGAGCCGCGAGGAGCAGGACGCCTTCGCCCTGGCCAGCCAGCGCAAGGCCGCCGCGGCGATCGCTGAGGGTCGCTATCGCGACCAGCTCGTGCCGATCTCGATCCGGCAGCGAAATGGCGACCCGATTGTCGTGGATGCGGACGAGCATCCACGGCCCGACACCACGCCCGAGGNNGCATCAACGACGGCGCGGCGGCGGCGCTGGTCGTGGAAGCGGAGCGGGCTCGCGCCCTGGGGTTGCGGCCGATGGCGCGGATCGTGGCCACGGCCGTGGCTGGAGTGGATCCGGCCGTGATGGGCCTGGGTCCGATCCCGGCCGCGCGCAAGGCCCTGGAGCGCGCCGGTCTCAGCGTCGCGGACCTGGATCTGATCGAGCTCAACGAGGCGTTCGCCAGCCAGTCGATCGCGTGCGTCCGGGAGCTGGGCCTCGACCCGGAGCGCGTCAACGTGGACGGCGGGGCCATCGCCCTGGGCCATCCGCTGGGCGCGAGCGGGGGGCGGTTGATCGCCACACTGGTCCACGGACTGCGCCGGACTGGCGGCCGCTACGGCCTGGCATCGATGTGCATCGGCGTCGGTCAGGGGATCGCCACGATCGTCGAGCGGATCGACGGGTAGCCGCGGATGACCGGCGCAGCCGGCGGGGCGGGCAGCGTGGCAGGNNGCAAGGAGTTCGGGCGGATCGTCGCCCTGTCCGGGCTGACGATGAATGTGCCGCGCGGCGAGGTCTTCGGCTTCCTCGGCCCCAACGGGGCCGGCAAGACCACGGCCGTCAAGCTGCTGCTGGGTCTGTCACGGGCGACGTCGGGCTGTGGGGGCGTCCTGGGGGCGCCGCTCGGCGATGTTGCGGCGCGGCGGCGCATCGGCTACCTGCCCGANNCCGCACTCGAACTGGTCGGACTTGCCGATCGAGCCGACGACAGGACGGAAACCTTCTCAAAGGGGATGCAGCAACGCCTCGGGCTGGCGGTTGCGCTGCTCGGTCGCCCCGACCTGGTAATCCTCGACGAGCCCACGTCCGCCCTCGACCCCGTCGGCCGCCAGGACGTGCGGCGGATCATCGGCGCGCTTCGTGATCGAGGCGCGACGGTCTTCCTCAACTCCCACCTCCTGACCGAAGTGGAACGAGTCTGTGATCGCGTCGCCATCGTCGACCGTGGGGGCGTGGTGGCCGAGCTGACCATGGCCGACCTGGCGCAGGAGCGCGGTTTGAGCGTGCGCGCCACGGGCCTGGGGAGCCTCGCTCGAGAAGTGGCGGCCCGCTACGGTCCAACACGCATCGACGGGGAGTGGCTGTTCGTCGACGGCATCGCCGAAGCGGACGTGCCCGCCCTTGTTGGCGAGCTGGTGGCGCGCGGCGGCGCGATCCACGCCGTCGTACCGACTCATCAAACCCTGGAGCAGCGCTTCCTCTCGCTCCTGGGCGCCCCACCCGGGGCTCCGGGGCCCGGGGGATCCGCCCCACCCGAGGCTCAGGGGCCCGGGGAAACCGCCCCACCCGACCGCGAGGCCAGATGAGAAGCAGCATCGCATCGATCGCAATTCTGGCCCGCCTGACACTGCGGGAGGCCCTCCGGCGACGCCTGCTGTGGGCGCTGGTCGGCCTGACCGCCCTCATCGTCGCGCTTACGTGGTGGGGCTTCTCGCGCATCTCCGACGCCTCGCCCGTCAGTGGGCCCGTCCAGGAGCTCGGAGTGTCTCAGGTCACGGTGATGCTGGCGTTCATGTTCAGCTTCGTCCTGGCCATGACGGCCGTCTTCGCGGGCTCGCCGGCCATCGGACCCGACATCGAGAACGGGCTTCTGCTGGCCATCCTGGCGCGGCCGGTCAGGCGCTCGGAGGTGCTGCTGGGTCGATGGCTCGGGCTGGCGATCGTGCTGGTGGCGTACGCCATCGTGGCCGGATACCTGGAGCTTGGCGCCGTCGCACTGGCCACCGGCTACGTCGCCGTGGATCCGCTGATCGCCCCCGTGTATCTCGCCGGCGAATCCCTCGTCCTCCTCACACTCGCGATCGTGCTCAGCACGCGCGTAGCTTCTGTCGCCGGCGGGGCGATGGCTGTGGTCGCCTTCGGGCTGGCCTGGATGGCCGGCGTCATGGGCGGCGTGGGGGAAGCGTTCAACAGCGATGTCCTGCGTTGGGCCGGCATCGCGGCAAGACTGATCCTGCCGAGCGACACTCTGTGGCGCGGGGCCGCGGACGGGTTGACACCAGCCGAGGAGGTGCTCCGCTCGGCCGGCATCGCCAACGCCGATCTCTACCGGTTCAGTCCGTTCTCCGGCACCGCACCGGGCCCGCTATGGCTGGTCTGGTGCGTCGTCTGGGTGGTCGGGGCGCTCGCGATCGGGATCCTTCTGCTGCGCCGCCGAGAGCTGTAGACGAGGGGAGCCCGTTCACAAGGCCGAGCGGGCCGAGGCTTGGGGGCCGAGGCGTGGGGGCCGAGGGCCACCCGTAAGAACGGCCGATCGCGGCCCTGCCGGCGCCAAACACATCGCCCATCGGCGAGCGCGGAAAGCGCCGAAGGCATCGCGGCCCGAGTGGCGTCCTACCTGTAGATCTGCCAGACGTAGCCGTAGCAGACGAAGCACACGCTCAGCCCGATCAGAACCCGCTCCAGGTTTCCGAACCGATCGCGCAAGGCGATCGCCACCAGGGCCACCAGGAACGGCACGAAGTCCATCGCGTACCGATAGCCGTACGTGCCCGCGCCCCCACCTCCGTAGTACATGAAGACCGGGACGGCGGCCATGATCGCGGCCGCCCAGAGCACCTGGTTCAGCCGCTCGCGAAGGCTCGCCCCGACGGCGATGAGCAGGGCGGGCGTCGTAAGCAGGATCGAGTGGCCCTCGATGCTCGGGACGAGCCACGGAAAGGCGTCGCGGACGGTGAAGCCACCGCCCAGGAAGAGGGCCAGATTCGTCGGGACGTGGACGATCGAGAAGAGGCCCTGGTCGCGCAGCTCCTGGAGCGGGCCCTCTATCCAGGCGATGTCGTAGCCGGTTTCGAACGGGGAGCCGAACCGGACGTAATCCCACCAGCCGGTCACAGCCAGCGCGACCAGCAGCGGCAGGGCGAAGGTCACAGCGGCCTTCATGCGATCCTCCGCTTCCGCCAGCAGGGCCAGCCCGAACGGCACCGCCACCACGAGTAGAGTCGGCCGAGCGAGCGCGGCAAGCCCGATTAGCAGGCCGACGACCCAGGGCCGGCGCCGGTCGTGCCACTCGATGAGAGCCAGGAAGGTCAGAAGAACCGCCTCGAGATGTGCCAGGTAGTAGAAGTCGCCTTCGATCGTCAGTGTGAAGAGAAGCGTCCCGAAGGCGCCCAACGCTGCCAGCCAGTAGTCGGCCGTGCCGCCCGGCCCGTACCGGCGCGCCAGCGGCAGGGCCAACCAGCCGGCCACGATCCCGATGACGGCCGAGACGATCCAGCGCGAGAAGGGCCACAGTGCGGCGAACGGAACGAGCGGCAGATATGGAACGGTCGGTAGCAGGCTCATGGCCTGGTAGTTACGGCCGTTGATGGTCACGATGTCGTTGATCGTGGTCAGCGAGCTGAGGTCCGAGCGGCCGACGAACAGGTCGCTGGCCAGGATCATCATGTGGTCCGAACCCCAGCTCGAGGCCTGACTCCTCACGAAAGTCGCGCCGCCGTAGACGAAGGCGACGAGCAGCATCCAGGCGACCGCGCCGGGGTCGTCGTACAGAGCAATCGCGCGATCTCGAACCCACTCCAGAGCCCTCACGGATCCTCCCCTACGACCGACCGGCACGACGAGACGGAGACTGGACCGATCCTAGCATCGGGCCGCGTTCGTGCGGCGTCGTCCGTGGCATCGGTGCGCGGCGTCGTCCGTGGCGTCGTCCGTGGCGTCTGCAGCGCCCGCTGCGGGCGCTGCCGCAGTGTCGTCCGTGGCTGGCTCGGCCCGGCGGCCCCGGCGGCCCCGGCGGCCCCGGCGGCCCCGGCGGTTACGGTAGGCTATCGCCGTGCCAAGCAAGAGGCCGAAGCCGGCCACCGACCAGAGCGCCGCGGCCAAACCGGCCTCGGCTGAGACCCCGGGCAGACGGGTCGTAGTTGTCATGCCCGCCTACAACGCCGCCAAGACGCTCGAGCGGACCTACCGCGACATCCCACACGAGATCATCGACAGGATCATCCTCGTCGACGACGTCTCCCGGGACGATACCGTCGCCGTCGCCCGACAGCTCGGCCTCGACGTGATCATCCATCGCCAGAACCTCGGCTATGGCGGCAACCAGAAGACCTGCTACGACGCCGCCCTCGAGGCCGGCGCCGACGCCGTCGTGATGCTCCATCCCGACTACCAGTACGACGCCACTCGCATCCCCGCCCTCGTCGAGCCGATCCTCGCCGATGAGAAGGACCTGATGCTGGGCAGCCGCTTCCTCGGCGATCCACTCGCCGGCGGCATGCCGCGCTGGAAGTACGTGAGCAACCGCTTCCTTACGGGCGTCGAGAATCTGGTCTTCGGCCTTCACCTGTCCGAGTACCACACCGGCTTTCGTGCCTACAGCCGCGGCCTCCTCGAGTCGATCCCGTACCGTCTCAACAGCGACGACTTCGTCTTCGATCAGGAGCTGGTGGCCCAGGCCGTCGCGACTGGCATGCGCATCGGCGAGATCGCCGTGCCGACCCGGTACTTCGAGGAGGCCAGCTCGGTCAACTTCCGCCGCAGCGTCGTCTACGGTCTGTCCACGCTGCGGGTGGTGATGCGCTTCCTGCTTCATCGAATGCGGCTCCGCCGCTCGCGGAAGCTGGCCCGGCGAAAGCCGACGGCCCGGTGAGGCGACTGACTACCGGCCTGGCCCGGAGCGGCATCGGCATCGGCATCTCGATCGTCTGCGTCTATCTGGTCCTGCGGGGCGTGGACCTGGGCCAGACGGCAAGCCTTCTGGGCGGCGCCCGGCTGCCGTGGCTCGCTCTGGCGCTGGTCGGCGTGACCGCCGATCTCTTCTTCCGGGCGCTGCGCTGGCAGGCCCTGATCGCCCCGATCAAGCCCGTGCCCCTGCGGCGTCTGAGTGGCTACATGCTCGTCGGCTATCTGGCCAACAACGTCCTGCCGGCCCGTCTCGGCGAGCTGGTTCGGAGCCACTACCTGGGGGACCGAGAGGGAATCAGCCGCAGCGCCACGCTGGGCACGGTGGTCGTGGAACGGGTCGTGGACACGGTCGTCCTGGTGGCCATCGGGGCGGCGGCAATCCTCGTCCTGAACGTCCGCGGCGTGGTCGTCAGCGCGATCCTCGTGGGAGTGGCCATAGCCGGGCTCCTGGTGGTGGCGCTGGCCGTGGCCCTGGCAGCTCACCGTCTCCCCGGAGCAAGTCGGATCGCCGCGTTCCTGGGCCGCTGGCCGCGCGTCAAGGGCATCGCCCTGCGGCTCCGCGACGGCTTGCGTGTGGCCGCGCTGCCCCGAACCGTGGCCGCGTCGGTGGTCCTGAGCGTGGCCGCGTGGAGCTGCACCGTCGTGGCAGTGCTGGCCGTGGGACAGTCGCTCGGGATCGAACTGACCGTGGGCGAGGGGGCGCTGCTGGCCGCCGGCACCAACCTGGCCACGGCCATCCCATCGGGTCCCGGCTACCTCGGCACCTTCGAGTACGCCGGCCAGACGATCGCCGCGGCCTTTGGCTTGCCCGCCGCCAGAGGTCTTGCGCTGGCACTCCTGATCCACGTCCTGACCCTCGTCGTCAGCTCGGCTGGCGGCGTGGCTGCCCTGGTCCGACTGGGCTGGACTCGGCGTGCCGCGGTTGCGCTCGCCACTCCCGCCACTCCCGCCGCGAGCGCCGCGGCCGACGACACGGCCGGCGCCCCGAGCACCTAGGCTCCCCGCCCGGTCGCCGGCGACGGCACACCTCGGGGCAAGAACTGGGGAGCGGCAGCGCCCGGAGATGCGCCCCTGTCGTGACGTCAGGGCTCCGGCAGGCTATGGTGCTTGTCGCAATGGCCACCGATCCAGGCTCCACCCTTCAGGACGATAGCCGCTGGCTCGAAGGGGCCGGCCGCATCCTTGGCAATCTCGGTTTCGAACGGATCGAGCTCGATCGAACCGAGAGCGACGGGACGAGCCACCTGCTTGTCGCGCTCCGGCCTCAGCCGACCCTCAAGCATTTCGACCCCGAGTCGATCGATTACTGGATCATTGACGGAGATCGCGGCCGCGCAGCGAGGCTCGACCGCGAGAACCGCTTTCCGGTGACCGCCGACTACGCATGGGGCCGGATTTCCCTGACCGATCGGCTGGGCGTCAAGAACGAGTTCCTGAGCTTCGGTGGAACGCTGCGGGCCCAGATGACTCCAGAAGCCACGGCGCTGGTCGACTTCAGTTCCCACGCCCCCATCCTGCGGTGGAGCGGCCACAGCCAGAGCACGGATCCACTGAGCGCCGAAGTCGGCGCGTTCTTCGCCCGAATCAAGGTCCCAATCGACTTTGCGCCGGGGGCCGAGGCTCTCGTCTCGAGGGCTGCGCCGCGGACCCTCTATTGCGCATTCATCCAGTACCAGCACGAGCGCCTGGCTCAGGTCCGCACCCTGCGCGACGCCAACCGCTGGCTGGCGGAGTGGAGCTCGCACGAGAGCCAGCGCATGGAGTCCGTGGCGCAGGACCACTGGCGGGCTGGGGCGGAGCTGCGACGGGAGCTCGGGGCAATCGAGGCGGTCGCCCCCAAGTAGCTCGACCGGACGCCCGAGCCAATCTCAGAGACGATGACGCAGCCTCAGCCGAGCGCGGCGTCGAGCGCTGCCTTGATGTCGGCGTACGACCCACCGCTCACCAGCTTGCCGTTCACATACACAGACGGCGTGACGGTGGCATCAGCGGGCCTGGCGGTCTGCTCGGCGGCGATGGCGGCGTTGTGCGTGCCCTGGTCCAGACACGGCTG
>PMNU01000115.1:363-7220 GCA_003165675.1 Chloroflexota bacterium | reverse complement strand
TCGATGCCGCCGGTCGTGAACATGTAGCAACCGGTGCAGCGGAAGTCGCCGTAGAGATCGATCGTGACGGCCGCATTCGAATTGCCCAGAGTTCGACCGTTTGCCGGGATGCTCGCCGGAGTGGTGGCCCCGGGTGCGATCGGGCCCCCGGAGGAGCCGCTCTTGGACTGCGAGAAGAGGAAGGCAGCGCCCACGACCGCAACAGCGACGGCCACGAAGACCACGCTCCAGAGCATCAGCGGGCCAGGGCCGCCGCCATCGGCCCCGCGTGACCCGGCCCGGGCAAGGGCCGGATTGGCGTCGCGACCGGCATGGCGCTGCTGCCTTGCCGCCCGCCGGCTGGTTGGCGGTCCGCTGCCGTCAGCGGCCGAACGCTCACCAGACCGATTCTTCGATGCCATGGTCTTATCCCCCGTGCGTCGATCTCTCGTTATCCCTCAGGCGAGATTCCGACTGCGGCCCGCTGGGCGCCCTGACGGGCGCCGCGGAATCGTTCTGGCAGGCGGCTTCGAGGCGGAGCCGTGCCTCAGGAAGGCTTGGCACTGGGAGAGGTGGCCGGCGAGGCCGACGCGGACTGGGCTGAGCTCGCGGACACCGACGCGGATGGGGCTGAGGACCCGGACGGCGCCGGGCTCGCGGATGCCGACGCGGATGCGCCGACCGACGGGCTCGGTGAGATGCCCAGGGCCGAATCAAGAGCCGCCGATACGGTCGCGTAATCGTAGCTGTCGAGCGGCGTGCCGCCGTCGATGACGATCGTCGGCGTGCTGTTGAAACCCGACCCGGACGACTCGGACTGAACGTCGCCGTTGTGCGTCCCGTTGTCGACACACGAGTTGAACTTGGTCAGGTCCTGTATCCCGACCATCTGGCCGATGGTCTTGAGGCGATCCTTGGTGAATGCGCCCGATCCCTCTGAGTACTGATTGGCGAAGAGCCAGTCGTGGTAGGGCCAGAACATGCCCTGGTCCTCGGCGCAGCGGGCGGCGTTGGCGGCGTCGAGCGACTCCGTGCCGCCCGTGCCGTAATCGATGACCAGCAGGTCGTGGTAGACGAGCTTGGCCTTTCCGGTCGCGACGTAGTTGGCGATTATCTGCGGCTCGATGTCATGGGTGAAGATCCAGCAGTTGGGGCACTGGAAGTCCTCGTAGATGTCGATCGTGTGCGGCGCATTGGCGTTGCCGAGGGTCCGCCCGCTGGCCGTGACCGAGGTGGGCGTGATAAAGCTGCCAACCGGCGGGTTCGGCGTGCCGAGCGGCTGCTTCGGTTTCGATCCGCTCGTCAGCAACAACGCGCCCCCAACCACGACCGCCGCCACGACGACCGCGATGACCGTGTACAGGAGGATCTGTCCGTTGGATCCGCCCCCGCCGCGCGTACCGGCCCGGTTGATGGTCCGGTTCGCCTCCCGATTGGCCAGGCGCTGCTGCCTGGCCGAACGGCGGCTGGTGGGTGGCACGCTGCCACCGGAGGAGGGGCGCCCACTTGGACGGTTGGATGTCATCGCGTTCTGCCTCGTACGTAGGTGTGTGACGAGTTGTCCATCAGCTGAGATCTTCGGCCGGAACCGAGTTTGGATTGGGGGTCCGGAGGAAGACCCAGAGAGCGATCAGGAAGCGAAGGACGAGCGAGAGCCCGTAGGACTCGCACCAGATGCAGACAGCGTGGATCAGGAAGATCTGAGCGAACTGGAACCAGCCTTCGAAGGCCACGCCGATGAGCGACAGGCCGTAGTGGAAGAGCAGAAGCTGGTAGTTGTTGGTTCGCCACCAGGCGATCGCGAGCGTGAACAGCGTCAGGGAGAGGATGACCCCGTAGACCGCCACGGGGATGCCCGCAAACGGTCGCGAATAGGCGCTGTGCGCGACGTCCTGGCAGCCGCTGATCCCCACGCCGCCGATCGTGCAGACGACCTCGCCGCCGGGCGTCAGTTCCTCGATGGAGAGATACGAGGCGATCCCAAACCCAATCAGGTCAAGCGTGGCCAGCACGAGACCGGGATGAATGCTCCTGATCCGGCGCCATAGTGACGGCCGGGCCGCCGCGACGGCCTTGCTTGTGTCTGACATTCCTCCTTGCCTTCCGTATGGCGGCGGCGGGGGCCGCCATTGCCTTTCTTGCCCGCGGGCGCACCGGCGGAAGCGTCCGCATATGGTACTCGACATCGGCGAATGAGACCTGGTATCATCCACCGCCAAATGAGACCGAGTATCAACGTCAATCAGACCGAGCGCATCGTCCGAGCACTCGAACGGGCAGGGTACCAGGCCACGCCGAACCGGCGTCTGGTGGCCAGGCTCGTTGCGGCCACCGGGGGCCATTTCACGGCCGCGGACCTGCTGGAGCGCGGCCGGCGCGAGCGCGTCAAGATCGGCAGGGCCACGGTCTTCCGTGCTCTCGAGGTTCTCACCGCCCTACGAGTCGTCGAACGGCTCGAGCTGCCGAGCGGCTCGCACGCGTACGTGGTGTGCGATCCCGACGAACACCACCACCATCTGGTCTGCTCGAACTGCGGGCGGAGTGAGGACGTAGCCGACGGCGAGCTGGCCCGGCTGGTGGACGAGGTTGGGCGGCGCCACGGATACCGGATCGAGACTCATCGCCTGGAGCTCTTCGGGATCTGCCCACTGTGCGCGGCGGCGACGGAGGTCACGGACCCGGGAGGTCGCGCATGAGCCGGCCCCGTGGTCGTACCGGCGCGGGTTGGATGGTTCTGAGCCTTGCCCTGCTGCTGGCCCCGGTCGGCTGCGAATCGAGCACGGGCACCTCGGACGGGAAGATCGACGCGGTGGCCGGCGAGAACTTCTACGGCGACCTGGTTGCCAGGGTGGGCGGCGACCTGGTTTCCGTAACCAGCATCCTGAACGACCCCAATGTCGACCCGCACACGTACGAGAGCAGCCCTCAGAACGCCCAGGAGGTCGCCGACGCAACCCTCGTCGTGGAGAACGGGCTCGGCTACGACGCGTTTCTCGACAACCTCCTCGGCGCCTCGCCGCGCTCCGACCGCAAGGTGATCGATGTCCAGGTACTGCTAGGGCTGGCGGACGGCTCGAACCCGCATGTCTGGTACGACCCGGGCACCATGCCGAAGGTCGCCCGGGCAGTCGCCGACGCCTTGGAGACGCTTCAGCCCGGATCGAAGGCGACCGTCGAGGCGAACCTCGAGTCCTACCTCGACTCATTTGCCCCTCTGACCGCAAAGGTCGCCGAGGTCAAGGCTCGCTTCCCTGCCACCCCCGTCGCCTACACGGAGCCCCTGCCGGCGTACTTGCTCGATGCCCTCGGCTTTGAGGTGCTGACGCCGTCGGGCTTCGCCATGGCGATCGAGGCGGGGGCGGACCCGGCTCCGTCCGACGTCGCTGCGCAGAGCGACCTCCTCACCGGTCACAAGGTCCGGCTGCTTCTCTACAACAGCCAGGCCACGTCTCCGGCCACCGAATCCATCAAGGCCCTGGCCGGCCAATCCGGCGTGCCCGTAGTCGGTGTGTCGGAGACGATGCCGGGCGGGAGCGGCGGATTCGTCGACTGGCAGCTGGCCCAGCTCAGTGCCATCGAATCGGCGCTTGGAGCGGGCCGATGAGCGTCGACCGCCGCAGGCGCGGCGCGGGAATTCCGGCCGGCACGGCGGCATCGGTGGAGGAGCCGGCCATGTGCTTCGATCGGGCTACGCTCGCATACGGCGATCGCGTCGTCTGGTCGGAGCTGTCGATGACCGTACGGCCGGGCGAGTTTCTGGCCGTTCTCGGGCCCAACGGTTCTGGAAAGACGTCGCTGTTGCGGGCACTGCTTGGCCTGGCTCCGCTGGCGAGTGGCTCGGTCGACGTGCTCGGCGGACCGCCGCAGCGTGGCAACCCGGCCATCGGCTACGTTCCGCAGCACGCCGGTTTCGACCGGGACGTACCGCTCCGTGGCCGCGATCTCGTGGGCCTGGGGGTCGACGGGCACCGCTGGGGCTTCGGCCGGCTGTCGCGGGCGGATCGGGCTCGAGTGGAGTCGGCCCTGGAGGCCGTCGCCGCGCGTCCATACGCCGACGAGCCGGTCGGTCGCCTCTCCGGCGGCGAGCAGCAACGCCTCCGCATCGCCCAAGCTCTGGTCGGGGACCCGAAGCTGCTGCTCTGTGACGAGCCCCTGGCAAGTCTGGACATGCGCTACCAGCAGGAGATCACCGAGCTGATCGGCGACTGGTCGCGCGACAAGCGCGGCACCGTGGTCTTCGTGACGCACGACGTCAATCCTGTGCTCGGCTACGCGGATCGGGTCGTTTTCGTGGTCAACGGCCGTTGGGCGGCCGGGAGAACGGACGAGGTGCTGACGAGCGAGACGATGTCGGGGCTCTACGAGGCGCCGGTCGAGGTGCTGCGAGTTCGAGGCCGTATCGTGGTCGTGGGCGAAGCCAGCGGCGCGGGCTTCGACATCGACGAGCCACACCACTTTCCGGAGCCGGTGGGGGCGCACCAGTGATCCATCAGCTCGTCTACATGCTCGGCTACGGCTTCGCCCAGAACGCCCTGGTCGCGGGGATCCTCGTGGCGGTCGTGGCCGGACTGGTCAGCCGTTTCGTGGTGGCCCGCAACATGTCGTTTGCAGTCCACGCTTTGGCTGAGGTCGGCTTCACGGGCTCGACCGGCTTCATCCTCATCGGACTCTCGCCTGTGCTCGGGTTGCTGACAGGATCCCTCCTGACGGCCTTCTTCATCGGGGCGCTTGGGGTCCGAATTCGGGAGCGTGACGCGGTCGTCGGCGTCGTGATGGCATTCGGTCTTGGCCTCGGCGTCCTCTTCACAGCGCTCTACGCCCGCTACGCCACGGCTATCGCGATCCTGTTCGGTGCCATTACGGAGGTCAGCCTCGGCGACCTGATGCTTCTGGCGGGGGTGGCCGTGGTGACGATCGTGGGCCTGGGTGTCATGTATAGACCGCTCACCTTCGCGACCGTGGATCCAGTCGTGGCCGAAGCGCGCGGCGTGCCGGTCAGGCTGATCTCGATCCTGTTCCTGCTGATGCTCGCAGCCGCCGTCGCGGAGGCGGTCCAGGTCGTCGGCGTGCTGTTGATCCTGACGCTGCTGATCACGCCCGGGGCTACGGCCGAGCGCCTGACGGCCAATCCGGGCCTGGCGACGGTGACGAGCGTCGGCGTGGCGCTGCTGGCGACCGTGGGCGGCATCCTGCTCGCGTTGGTGAGCAGCTGGCCAGTGAGCTTCTACGTGGCGACGATTGCCTTCGTCTGCTACCTGGCGGCGAGGTTCGGTGCCCCGGCCCTGGAGCGATTGCAAGGAGTCCCAACGGATTAGCCGACCGGACGGTCGGCTATGAACTCCTCGAGCTCCGCGGCGGTGGGCATTCCCTCACGCGCCCCCACGCGTGTCGTCGCGAGAGCGCCAGCGGCCACGGCCCGTTGAACGGCCTCGGCCAGCGGACGTCCCTCGGCGATTGCCGCAGCCAGCGCCCCGCAAAAAGCGTCGCCGGCGCCGGTGCTGTCGACAGTGGCGACGCGATCTGGCGGCACTTCCCAAACGCGGATCTCGCCGCCAGCCGATCCCCGGCCGGCCCTTGCTATGCGCCCGGTTGTGGCGGGAGCTGCGGGCGCCGGAGCGGCTTGCGCCGGCGGGGCGGCCGGTGCGCCGGCCCGTTGGTCATCGCAAGTCCCGGCCCGGTCGGTAGCGCTCTGCCCGGACCCTCTCCAGTCATTCAAGCCGGACCCCGCCCGCTCCAGGACGACGACTCCTTCGGCGCCGAGAGTCACGATGACCGCCTTGCGAACCCCGGGCCCATCGGGTCCGGATTCCAGCAGCGGGCGCGCCCGAAGGGCAGTGTCCGTTGCGGCGTCGACTCGTCGCCCGGTCCCCCTGGCGTCCGTCTGGAGCAGCGTCGCCAGTTCGTTCCTGTTGGGAGTGAGGATGTCGGCGAGTCCGAAGATCGATCGATCGATGCCGATCGCCGGAGCCGGGTTCAGGATGGTGGTCGCGCCTGCGGCGTGGCCGCAGACGAGGGCCTCACGGACGACGTGGAGAGGGACCTCATTGCAGACCAGCAGGACATCGCCGACGAGCGGACCGAGTCGGGCCAGGCAGTCGCGGACGTAGCCATTTTCGATGGCGCCGTTTGCCCCCGGTACGACGGCGATCTCGTTCTCGCCAGTCGCATCGACCAGGATCAGCGCAATGCCCGTCGGCTGGCCGGCCAGAGACGCGACCATTGAGACATCGACTCGCTCGGAAGAGAGCGCCCGCCGCGCATCGATCTCGAACGTGTCGTCGCCTGTGGCCCCGATGAAAAGCGTAGGCCTTCGGAGGCGGGCGGCAGCGACGGCCTGGTTGCCGCCCTTGCCGCCGTGATGGCGCTCGTAGATGCCGCCCGTTACCGTCTCGCCCGGATGCGGCAGGTGGGGAACGCGCGCGACCAGGTCGATGTTGACCGAGCCGACCACGATGACGCGGCCGCTCATGTGCGTGCCTCCCCGTTAACGCGGCGCCGATCGTGCGACGCCTTCGCGCCAGATTGTGGATCAGCGTGGGCTTCTTGGCACACTCGACCTATCGCGGCCACTTACCGGGGCGCCNNGCGTCAGGCAAGGAAAAGCCCCGTCCGGGCGGGGACGGGGCTAGGAAATGCGCTACTGGCGGGCTCGACCGGATTCGAACCGGCGATCTCCAGCGTGACAGGCTGGCATGTTAGGCCGCTACACCACGAGCCCGTGCCGACCGCGAAGGATAGCAGGTGCCGGGTCTTGTGTCCGCGTCGCTGTCGGAGTCGGAGTCCGCGGTCTCGACCTATACTCGACCCAGGAACACAGAGCATACCCGAGACCCCGCAGCCGAGCCCTGTCCCGATGATCGACCTCCGCAGCGACACCG
>PMNU01000115.1:0-237 GCA_003165675.1 Chloroflexota bacterium | reverse complement strand
TCGTCGGGACGTCGATCAGGCAAATGCGCGAGAACCCTGACGGAACCTTCGATCTCGACCAGCTGCGCGAGGCCTTCCGCGATCCAGCCGACCCGCATGAGCCGATCACCGGACTCGTCGCCATAGAGAACACGCACGCTCATTCGATGGGGCAGCCGCTGAGCCTCGGCTACACCCGCACCGTCGCCGAGATCGCCCACGACCACGGCGTGCCACTCCACGTCGACGGGGCGCGCT
>PMNU01000155.1 GCA_003165675.1 Chloroflexota bacterium | reverse complement strand
GACCCAGATGCGGGCACCGGTGGTGGCGATCAGGCCGAACAGGACGATGGCCATGCCGCCGAGGACGGCCTGCGGGATCGAATGAACAACGGCCCCGAACATCGGCGAGAAGCCGAGCAGGATGGCCACGACAGCTGCGATCACAAAGACCAGACTGGAGTAGATCTTGGTCACACCCATCACGCCGATGTTCTCGGCGTAGGTGGTGACGCCCGTGCCGCCGCCCGAGCCCGAGACCATGGTGGCCACGCCATCAGCCAGGAAGGCACGACCGATATACGGATCCAGGTCGCGGCCGGTCATCGTCGCGACAGCCTTGATGTGGCCGAGGTTCTCAGCTACGAGGACGATCGCCACAGGGACGATGAGGGTGATTGCGTGCGTGTCGAACTGCGGCGCAGTCAGGGCCGGCCAGCCGAACAGGGGGGCGTTGCCTATCGAGTTGAGATCGATGTAGGGGCCGCCGAAATGCAGGATGTTCGAGAGAAGGCCGTATAGGAGGTAGCCGAACACGCCGCCGATGAGAATCGGCAGGCGGCGCAGCATTCCGGGGGCGTACACGGCGACGACCGCGACTGCCAGGGCAGTGACGAGACCGACGAGAATTCCGAAGTTGTCCGTCGCCGCGCGACCCGAGGTCATGTATCCAACCCCGGACTGGGCAAGGTTCAGGCCGACGACCGCGACGACTGCACCGGTCACGATCGGGGGCATCAGGAACTCGACCCACTTGTAGCCGACCGCCATGACGATCAGGCCAATCACGGCGTACACCGCACCGCAGGCGATGATGCCGCCGAGCGCGACGGGGATGTTGTGGCCGCCGCCGATGGCTTCAGCTGACATGACCACGGCGATGAACGAGAAGCTCGAGCCGAGATAGCTCGGAACGCGGCCGCGCACGAAGACGAAGAAGATCAGCGTTCCGATGCCTGAGAAGAAGATTGCCGTGTTCGGGTTGAAGCCCANNTCTCGTTTGACGGTCCACTGGAACATGCCCCGGACGTATTCGATGGCAGCAGCCATGAGCGACCTCCTACCCTGACGGACTCTCCTCCCTCGGGCGTGGTGAGCCTCCCAGCGAGCTGCCCGAGCGCAAGAGAAGCGTCCCAAAAACGGGACCGCTCCGCACGCCGTTCGCGCAGTTCGGTGTTCCTAACATGTGGAGAATCGAGGTCGGTCGGCGCAGGTCCGCGGTCGGAGCCCGCATCGCTTGCGTAGAGGCGCTAGCATCGCTTCAAATGTCGCCCAAATCGGTTCCAGCGAAGACTCCGTCGGTCCAGTCCGTGCCCGACTCCCCCGGTCTGACATCGGCCGAGGCGGCGCAGCGACTCCGCCAGGACGGGCCGAACGCCCTGGGCGCCGAGGGACGACGCGGGCCGCTGGCCGTCCTCGCCAGCCAGTTCGCCAGCCCGCTCGTTCTGATCCTCATCGCGGCAAGTCTGGTCAGCATCGCCGTCGGCGACCGAGTCGAGGCCGGCATCATTCTCGCGATCGTGGCCATGAGCGCGCTGCTGGGCTTCGTCCAGGAGGCTCGCTCGGAGGCGGCGGTCGCTGCGCTCCAGGCGCGTCTGGCGCTGCGCGCCTCGGTGATGAGGGATGGCAAGCAGCAGGAGATTCCGATCCACGACGTCGTCGTCGGCGACGTGGTGGTTCTGGGTGCGGGCGACATCGTCCCGGCGGACGCCCGCCTGCTCGAAGCAAATCACCTGTTCGTGGACGAGTCGTCGCTCACCGGGGAGTCGGCA
Source organism: Chloroflexota bacterium (assembly GCA_003165675.1). GTDB lineage: Bacteria > Chloroflexota > Limnocylindria > Limnocylindrales > CSP1-4 > Fen-1039. The sequence continues at coordinate 7,240 of PMNU01000155.1, read as the reverse complement.
GCGTCGCTCAAGAACCCGCTGCCCGGCGCCCTCGATCCGGACAAAGACGCAGATCGGGCCGGGCTGGCTTTCTTCGGGACGAGCGTCGTGAGCGGCACCGGACGCGCTTTGGTCACCGCCACCGGCGCGAAGACGAGCTACGGGGCAATCGCTCACCGCCTCGCCGAACGCGCACCCGAGACCGACTTCCAGCACGGCGTCCGCGCCTTCAGCCTTCTGATCGGCCGGGTCACGATGATCCTCGTGGTCGGTGTCTTCGCCATCAATGTGGCCCTGCAGCGGCCGCTGTTCGACGCGCTGCTCTTCTCGATCGCCCTGGCGGTCGGTTTGACGCCCGAGTTGCTGCCGGCCATCGTCACTCTCAACCTGACCCGCGGAGCGCGAGCCCTGACCGCGCACGGAGTTCTGGTCAAGAGGCTGCCGGCGATCCAGAACCTGGGCAGCGTGACGGTTCTGTGCACGGACAAGACCGGCACGCTGACGCTGGGCAAGCTGGAGCTCGTGAAGGCCGTGGGCATCGACGACGACGACATGGACGAGGCCTCCCACGCCCTCGAGCTCGCCTATCTCAACAGCCATTTCGAGTCGAGCTTTCAGAACCCCCTCGACACCGCGGTGCTGGCGAGCGCCCCGAAGCCGGCCGACCTGGACTCCTATCGCAAGCTTGCGGAGCTGCCCTACGACTTCAATCGCCGGATGCTGAGTGTGGTCGTACAGCGCGGCGGCGAGCCGCCGATCCTGATCACGAAGGGGGCGCCTGAGGCGGTAGTTGCGGCCTCGGGCAGCATTCGCGAGGATCACACGGCGAGGGCGATCCACAAGGCGGAGCACGATCGGCTGGCGAAGCTCGTCAACGGCGCCTCGGCCGACGGCTTCCGACTTGTCGCGGTTGCATCCAGGGTCCTGAGGCCCGACGAGCTCACGGGTTTGCCGGCCGCGACGATTGCCGCGAGCGGCCCGACCGAGGACGCCCCAGCCGCGACCGCCAAGGCTTCAGCCGCGACCGCCAAGGCTTCCGCCGCGACCGCGGATGCTCCGGCCGCGACCGGCGGAATCGCTCTCGCCGACGCTTCCCGGCTCGAGCGCGACCTCACCTTCGAGGGCGTCATCCTCTTCAGCGACCCGCCCAAGCCCGATGTAGACGAGGCGATCGTATCCCTGGCGAACCAGGGCATCGCCCTGAAGATCATCACCGGCGACAACGACCTGGTCGCCCGCCATGTCGCCGGGCTGGTCGGTCTCAAGGTCGATGGCGTCCTTACCGGCGACCAGATGCGGAGACTGACCCATCCGGCGCTGGTGGCCCGCGCGCCCCGCACGACCATCTTCGCCCGCGTCGATCCGGACCAGAAGCTGCAGGTCATCCGGGCCCTGCGAGAGTCGGGGCACGTCGTCGGCTACATGGGCGACGGCATCAACGACGCTCCCGCCCTCCACGTCGCCGACGTCGGCATCAGCGTGGACAACGCTACCGACGTGGCACGCTCCGCGGCCGACATCATCCTGCTCGAACCCAGCCTGGCGGCGATCAGCCAGGGCGTGACCGAGGGTCGGCGCACCTTCGCCAACACGCTCAAGTACATCCGGATGGGCACGAGCTCCAACTTCGGCAACATGCTCAGCATGGCCGGCGCCGCGCTNNTCGCAGACGGCGATCCCCTCGGACAACGTCGATGTCGATGTCGAGGCCGAGCCGGCCCGCTGGGACGTCCACGCCATCGAGCGGTTCATGATCATCTTCGGGCCGATCTCGTCGATCTTCGACTATGTCACCTTCGGCCTGCTGCTCCTGATGCTGGGCAACAATGCGGATTCGTTCCGCACTGGCTGGTTCGTGGAGTCGCTGTTCACCCAGATCCTGGTAGTGCTCGTCATCCGCACGCGTCGCAGCCCGTTCTGGCTCAGCCGCCCGAGCAGGCAGCTCGGCGCGGCGATCGTGGCCGCGCTTGCGGTGGCCGTGATCATTCCGCTCAGCCCGTTTGGGTCAAGTCTCATGGGTTTCGGCGCGCTGCCGTGGCAGTTCTGGCCGCTCATGATCGCCATCGTGGTCGCGTACCTGACCCTCGTGGAAGTGACCAAGCGAATCTTCGATCTGCGCGAGGCCAGGCGACCCGACGCCATCGCCCGTCAGAAGACGCGGGCAAAACTGCAGGTCGCTGCTCCGCCGGCCGCTCCGAGCGCATCTCCGCCCGCCGCGACTAAGTAGCCAGGCTCAGGGCCGGATCGATCGAGCCGTCTGACAGCGCGCTCGTCCGTATGTAGGATCGTGTCGTCGCGTACTCATCTGTGCCCCGATCCGAAGAGATGCCCTGAGCCGGAGGAAGTCGTGGAGTTGAAGATCGAGCCGTCCAGGACGGCCCTCGTTGTCATCGACCTCCAGCGCGGAATCGTGGGCTTTCCTGCGACTCCGCACGCGCCGACGGATGTAGTCGCTCGAGCGGCGCAGATAGCCGACGCGCTGCGAGCCGCCGGCGGCACTGTCATGCTCGTTCACATCGGGATGTCGCCGGATGGCAAGGCCGCTCTCAGGCCGATCACCGACGCACCGATGCAGGGCGGCGGCCGCTCGCTTCCGCCGGACTGGTCGGAGATCGTCCCCGAGCTGAAACCCGAGATCGCCGACGCTGTCATCACCAAGCGCCAGTGGGGTGCCTTCTACGGCACCGATCTGGACCTGCAGCTGCGGCGCCGTGGCATCGACACAATAATCCTGTGCGGCATCTCGACCAACGTTGGGGTCGAGAGCACAGCCCGAGACGCCTACGAGCGCGGCTATCAGCAGATCTTCGTCGAGGACGCCATGTCCGCTCGAGCGACCGAGGAGCACACGCATACGGTGAGCACCGTCTTCGCGCGGATCGGCAGGGTCCGCTCCACCGCGGAGGTCCTGGCCGCCCTCGAATAGGCCCGATGGTCTTTCTGGCTCTCCGGCGCAACGGTGCCTCCGCTGCCTGGAAGTGTCGGCCCTCTGATGGCGCTCCGCGCGCGGCCCCCGGCGATCCCTAGCGCGCCGCGGCAGCCCACGCTTCCCCGGATGTGGTGACGGGCGATCCGCTCGAGGCGGACTGATCGATCGCCAGCGCGATCAGGTGATCCTGGCAGGCTTCGGCGAGCGGATACGGCGCCGGGCCCTCGCCGCGAATCCAGGCGGCCATCGCCGTGAGCATCGTGCCGATCGCGATCTCCTCGTCGCTGAGGCGCAGACTCGGGAACGGGTTGCGGTACAGGATCGTGTCGCCCAGGCTGATGTGGTCCGTGTCGAAGCCATCGAGGTCGAGGTCGTAGCCGGTCTGGCGGCGCACCAGCGGAGACCGCACGATTGTTCGGGGTCCCACAAGCCGGACCACCTCGTCGTTCTCGATCTCCCCCGCGGAACCGCGGATCACGATCCGGCGCGAACGGAGCTGGTTGTGCCACTGGTTGTCGGTGAAGTCGTAGAGCCCCATGGAGCCGCCGAAGTCGATCGTCGCGATAGTTGTGGTGGCGTCCTTCGGCCGGTCGTCGTACGTCCATCTGTCGCGGGCGAGCGGGTCGATCAGCGGCGCGACGAACGTCCGGGCGCTCACCGTCGCACGCTCGAACCGGGCGTCGAGGAAGGCTCTCATCAGCGCGACTGCGTGGTAGAGGTGAGTCGAGGAGACCTGGACGGACGTGACGGTGCCGATCGCGCCGCTGCGCGCCAGAGCGAGCCGCGACGCGTGGCTGGGCACGAGCGGATACTGCTCGGCGACCTGGACCAGGCCGCTCCCTCCCACCACCTGCCACAGGCCCCGCATTCCCTCGAGATCCGGCGCGGGCGGCGTCTCAGTAAGAGCCGGTACTTCGAGCTCGACCGCGGCCCGTATGGCGCCCGGCGCCACCGGCCTCGGCACGGCAATCACGACAAAGTCCGGGTGCTGGGTCGCGACCAGCTCCGAGATGGAGCCGTAGGCAGGTACCTCCCACCGCGACGCCATCTGCGCGACCGCGTCCCGAGTGTGCCCGACCAGTCCGACGACCTCGACCTCAGCCGGCAGCTGGCGGGCGAGCCGCAGGAAGTACTGCGCTCGCCAGCCGACGCCGACCATTCCGAAACGGCTTGCCATGGCCGTCATGCTAGCCCCCAAGACGCGATGCGTCTTATGGCTGAGGCACCGCGTGGCGCTCGTCGGCGGCCCGCCACCCGGGCGGCGAGAAGAACCGACGCGGCCTGCGGGCTGCGGTGGGTCACAATCGTCCCTACGGGGGAGTAGGGCGCGCTGTCGGAGGAGGCAAAGGTGGGCGATCGGCTGACGTTCCTCGGCCATTCGACCGTCCTTATCGACCTCGACGGCGTGCGCGTCCTTACGGATCCCTTGCTCGGCCACCTCGCGGCCGGAGCCATCCGGCGCCAGGTGCCGGTGGTCCTCCCCGAGATGCTGGCGGGCCTGTCGGCGGTCTTCATCAGCCACGGTCATTTGGACCACCTGGACATCGCCTCTCTGCGAGCTCTTCCGGGCGAGCCGGCGCTCATCGTTCCGGTCGGCCTCGGGCGCGTAGTTTCCAGGGCGTCGCACGGGGGCGTTCACGAGATGCGGGCCGGCGATCGCCTCCAGGTGGGTGGTCTGGCGCTGGAGGCCGTTCATGCCGAGCACGGCCGCCGCCGGTCACTCTTCACGTCCGCGGAGGAGGCCCTGGGCCTCTTGATTGTCGGGTCCACTAGCCTCTACTTCGCCGGCGACACCGACCTCTTCCCGGCCATGACCGAACTGGCCGGGCGCGTCGATGTGGCGCTCCTGCCGGTGGGCGGCTGGGCTCCACGGCTGGGGAGCGGCCACATGGACCCGTCGCGAGCGGCCGAGGCGGCGGTGCGAATCCGTCCCGCAATCGCAACGCCAATCCACTGGGGTACGCTTTGCCCGCTCGGCCTGCGGCGCCTCGCCGGGCGCTGGTTTGAGAGTCCAGGCGAAGCCTTTCGTGAGGCCGTCGCCGCACGTGCCGTCGGCATTGACGTGCACATCTTGCAGCCGGGGCAATCGATGCCATTGGGCGGGAGCGACGAGAGGTGACGTCCGAGATCGGCAACGGGTTCGCGTGGGGGGCCCGGCGATGGCTCGCGCTGTACCGGCTCCAGGCTCGCCTGATGTGGGAGTGGCGACCGACCCGTCTGGCGATCGTGCGCCGCACGGTCCTGTCCTACCTGATGGCCTGCCTTGCGCTGGCCATCACTGCCGCCATCCTGCNNCGGGTTGCCTATCTTCGTGGCCCAGACCGCCGGCCTCGGTCTCCAGTTCGTGGCCATCATTGTCCTGGGACGGGTGGTTCCCGGCGTATCTGTGGACGGCGCGACGACGGCAGTCTGGGGGGCAGTGCTGCTGACGATCCTCAACAGCCTGCTCGCCGAGCTCGTCGCGGTGAGCGACGACGATTCCTATTACAGCGCACTCGTCCGGCGACTGGTCGCACGCAACTTCGGGCGCGCGAAGGGAGGGACTCCAGGGTTGTTGGTCGTCCAGATCGACGGACTGAGTCTGCCCATCCTGAACCATGCGCTGAGAGGCGGCCGGGCACCGGTGATAAGTAGCCTGATGCGCGATGGCGGAGCGACGCTCCATCCCTGGATTGCCTTGCTGCCGCCCACGACGCCGGCCAGTCAGGCGGGCATTCTGCACGGTCGCAACGACGGCATCGCCGGCTTTCGCTGGTACGAGAAGGCGAGCGCCAGATTGATGGTGGCCAACCACCCCGAGGATGCGGCCGAAATCGTCCGTCGCGTCAGCGACGGCGCGGGTTTGCTGGTCGACGACGGCGCCAGCGTCGGCAACCTGGTAACCGGCGACGCACCGCGCAGCTACCTGACCATGGCCACGATCGCCGAGGGCGCGCCATCCGACGATGGACGGCGCCTGCGCGGCTTCCTGGCAACCTCTGTGAACTACATCCGCCTGCTGGTGCTGATGCTCGGCGAGGTGGTCAAGGAGTTGTATCAGGCGGAGAGCCAGCGCGGCCGATCGGTCGAGCCGCGCATGCACCGCGACCTGCACTACGCCGTCGAACGAGCCGTCACCAATATCGCGCTGCGTACCGTCTCCACGGCCTTCGTCATCGAGGAGATGTACCGTGGGGCGCCGACGATCTACGTCGACTACACCGGCTACGACGCCATTGCCCACCACTGCGGCCCTGAGCGCGTGGAGGCGATCGACGCACTCGAAGGCATCGATCGGGCCATCGGGTCGCTGCTGAAGGCCTCTCGGCATACCGGCCGGGCCTATCGACTGGTTGTGCTTTCCGACCACGGCCAGAGCTTGGGGGCCACATTCCGGCAGCGCTACGGCCAACCGCTCGAGGCGACCATCGCCGCGCTGTTGCCGGATGACACTACCGTCGTGGGCACCACCGACTCGGTGGAATCGGCCGGCATGGGCCAACGCATCGCGGCCGAATTGAGCCGGGGCCCCGGTCTGGGATCGCTGCTGACACGCCTGCTGCCCCGCGTTCTCGGACGCTTCCGGAGAAGCGGGGGGAGCGGCCCGGCCGCTCCGCCGCCGGATGTCGTCGTGGCCTCGTCCGGCAGCCTGGCGCACGTCTACTTCACGAGCGAGCCGGGCCGGATGACCGACGCGGCGATCGAGGAGCGCTACCCGGGTGTGATCGAGGCGCTGGCGCATCATCCGGGGATTGGAGCGCTGCTGGTCAGGTCCGCCGCCGGTCATGCGCTTGTAGTTGGGGCGAAGGGGCGGCTCGACCTGGCCGCGGGCCAGCCCGATGGCAGCGACCCCCTGGCCGCCTATGGGCCCAGGGCGGCCGAGAACCTTCTGCACCTCGAGAGTTTCTCGAACGCCGGCGACCTGATCCTGCTTGGCGCGCTCGATGGCGTCTCCGGAGAGGTCACCGGATTCGAGGAGCTCGTCGGCTCGCATGGCGGCCTCGGTGGCTGGCAGAGCGAGCCATTCGTTCTGTGCCCGGCTCCCCTGGGCGTGACCGAAGATTCGCTGCTGGGCGCGCCGGCCCTATATCGCCAGCTGGTGGTGTGGCGGGCGCAGCTGAGGAGCGAGCGTGGGGACTGACGCCGTGCCCAAGCCGAGCGCATCGTCCAAATCTCGAGAGCCGCGGGTGCACTCCGACCGCCCTGTCGATCCCAAGGCGGCCAAGATCCGGGCCGAGAAGAACCCACTGAAGCGCCTCGGCAAGGCCCTTGGTCCGGGTCTGATCACGGGAGCGTCGGACGACGACCCCTCTGGTATTGGGACCTACGCACAGGCTGGCGCGCAGTTCGGCT
>PMNU01000081.1 GCA_003165675.1 Chloroflexota bacterium | reverse complement strand
ATCGTCCCTGAGAAAAGAGGTTTACGACCCGAAGGCCTTCATCCCTCACGCGGCGTTGCTGGGTCAGGCTTTCGCCCATTGCCCAAAATTCCCGACTGCTGCCTCCCGTAGGAGTCTGGGCCGTGTCTCAGTCCCAGTCTGGGTGATCGTCCTCTCAGACCACCTACCGATCGTCGCCTTGGTGAGCCGTTACCCCACCAACGAGCTAATCGGACGCAGGCCCCTCCCGAAGCGCCTTACGGCTTTGGAGTCACAACTGAACGTGACACCACATGCGGTATTAGCCACCCTTTCGGGCAGTTATTCCCCACTTCGGGGCAGGTCACCTACGCGTTACTCAGCCGTCCGCCACTAACGATCGAGCAAGCCCGATCGTCCGTTCGACTTGCATGTCTCATGCACGCCGCCAGCGTTTATCCTGAGCCAGGATCAAACTCTCCGACAAAACCTCAGCCTTGCGGCTGACTACGTCCGAGGGTTGTTCCCGCTCGATCCTTACCGGATTTCCTGCCACTCTTCAATTGTTAAGGTGCCCGCGCATAGGGCGCACGACCGCGCCAGGCGCAACGCTCCAATGGTGAGGGTGGGCCTCATCAATGTCAAGCGAGGGGAACCCGGACGGCCCGCTCGCCGACGGTCCGCGAACCGCCGGACCAGGGCGCGAGCCGGAATGGTAAGGGGCCTCGAGCCGGGTGTCAAACGCGCCACTTGCCGGCTTGTGCGAGAGGCTCGGAACCGGCGAATCTCGACCTGGCAGCTCGTCCTGGGTCTCCTGGGAAGACGTCGCCGAGCCGCCGGTCGAAGCGACCTCTAGATGGGGCTGCTCTCGACGAGCAGCAGTGCCACGGCGGCGGATACCCAGCACAGGGCCGCCAGCTCGAACGAGGGGTTCGCGTGCAGTGGCCCGACCGCGATCAGGTACACGATCGCGCCGATGAAGCCGGCCGCCACCAGCTTGGCGACGCGTAACAGGATCTCGTTGATGAGCTGGCTCATAGGACACCCCTGGGCTGGCTGGCGGTCAAGCCGCCGGGCGAGACGGATGGACGGGCGGCGACTTCAGTCGCCCTGTTTCGACGCCCGGGGACCGGGCGAGCTGTCATCGGGCGCATGGTCATGACATCGCTCGTCGACCTTGAAGGGCGCGGATCAGTGTGACCTCGTCGGCATACTCGAGGTCGCCACCGACCGGCAGACCGCGGGCGATCCGCGTCACGCTGCCGACCAGCGGCTCCAGGCGCTCGGCCAGGTACATGGCCGTGGCCTCTCCCTCGAGCGTCGGGTTCGTGGCTATGACCACTTCCTCGAAGGGAGCGCCGGACAGCTGCGCTTCCTCCGCCCGGTCGAGCAGCTCGCGGATCTTCAGTCGATCCGGACCGACGCCATCGATCGGCGAGATGGCGCCATGAAGGACGTGGTACAGACCTTTGAACTCACTCGTCCGCTCCAGCGCCAGGACGTCCAGCGGCTCCTCGACGACGCACAGCCTCGTGGCATCGCGCCCCAAGTCGGAGCAGATCGCGCACAGGGGCCGGTCGGCGATGTTGAAGCAGCGCTCGCAGAAGACCACCTGCTCACGCACGGCGATCAATGCCGCCGCCAGGGTGCGAGCCTCCGTCTCCGGCGCGCGCAGGAGGTGAAAGGTCAGACGCGAGGCAGTCTTCGGTCCGATCCCGGGAAGTCGAGAGAATGATTCGATGAGCCGGGCCACCGGCTCGATCAGGGGCGCAGGCACGGCAGCAGGCTACATTCCGGGCAGGCGCAGCCCGCCGGTCACGGCCGCCATCTTGCTGTCGCCGAGTTCGCGAGCGGCGCGCAACGCGTCGTTGATGGCGGCCACGATGAGGTCCTGCAGCATCTCCACGTCTGCAGGATCCACGGCCGACGGATCGATGGCAACGCTGACCAGCTTCTGATCGCCGGTTACGACGGCCTTGACGACGCCGCCCCCTGAAGATCCGTCGACTCGGGCATCGGCCAGCTCTTGCTTCACCCGCTCGACGGACTGCTGCATCTGCATCGCCATTCGCTGCAGGTTGGCCATGCTCATGTGTTGCTTCCTCCTGACGCCACTGGACGCCGCGTGTTGTCACCGCTCGACTCGAAGTCTGGCCGAAACCGCGCCGCGTTGCACGGCTCAGCCTCATGCCGCAGCGTCGGGCAGGAGCCAACGAAGGGATCGGCCGGCCGACCCGTGATCGACTAGCCCACGTCCCCGACGTCGACCACGTCGTCGCCGTAGATGCGGCGGAACTCCGTAAGGAGGCGCGTGCTGTCCGGGTCCTCCGGTAGCGGCGAAACCTCAACGTTCGCCGCGACGCAGCGAACCGAAACCGGAATGCCCAGCACGCGGCTGACGCCGTCTTCCAGGATGGCTCGTCGCCGCTCGGCGACGTCCTTGAAGAAGCTCTGCGCCTCGGGGAAGCCGAGCGTGACCACTTTGCCGTCCACGCTGACCGGTCGGCAGGCGAGGATCAAGGGTTTGGTGGGCGGGCTCTTGCTGATAACCTCGACCACCTCGGCCCAGCGTTCCAACAGCAGTTGCAGGGTCGGCCCGGTGCGGGTCTCGGCCGTGGCACGTGGCGCAGGTGAGGAGGCCGGCGAAGACGCGGCGCTCGATCGGGCGGTTGGCGGCTGCGGCGGTGCCGACTCAGGAAGCTTGCGCGGGGCGGCCGGTCGCTCCATTGTCGCGGGCGGCGCGGCCGCCGGCTTCCCGGCCGGCGGAGGCGCCCCCTCCGGTCGCTCGACACTCGATGGCGGCAGCTCGGCCGCTCGGTCGATGATCGGAGCCGGGATGGGTGCCGGAGTCGGGGCCCGTGCCGGAGTCGGGGCAGGCGTGGAAGCCGACCGCGCGGCCACCGGGAAGAATGGCAGAGCCGGGGACCCGGCCTCGGTCGGCGCCAGCAGCGCAAGCTCCAGCTGCAGACGCAGTCCGCCAGGACCTGGGTGCGTTGGATCTATGGAAGCGATTCGACGCGCTGCCGCGGCCAGGGTCGCAGGGCCGGCAGCAGCCAGGCCGCCGGCGGTCCCCCGGCCCAGCGACGCAACGAGAGCTATTCGCAGCCGCTCGATGGCCTGGTCCGTGAACGCCCGCAGGTCGCGTCCGCGCTCTTCCAGCCCGTCCAGCAGATCGATGCCAGCCATGGGCTCGCCCGACACGAGCGCCTCGAGGAACGCCTCTACCGTCTCCTCCTCGACCAGGCCGAGCACCTCGCGCACCCGGTCCGCCGTCAGGGCCCCCGAGTCCGTCGCCAGGAGCTGATCTAGCATCGACTCGGCGTCACGCATGCCGCCGGCCGCCAGGCGCGCAATCAGATCGATCGCTTCGGGCTCGGCCGTTCGCCCGTCGGCATCGAGGATGGTTCGCAACTTGCCGGCAATCTCGGCGACAGTCAGGCGTCGGAAGTCGAAACGCTGGACTCGCGACAGGACGGCTGGACGAATGCCGCTGCTGTCGGTCGTGCAGAAGACGAACACCGCGTGGTCGGGCGGCTCCTCGAGCGTCTTGAGGAGCACGTCCCAGCCCTGGGTTATGCGCTGGACCTCGTCGATGATGAAGACCTTGCGGCGAAGGTCCGATGGAGCGGTGAAGACTCGCGGCAGCAGCTCGCGCATGTCGCCCACGGTGTTGTTCGAGGCCGCATCGAATTCCTGGACGTCAAGGGCTCGGCCCTCGCGGATCGCCACGCACGATGGGCAGGCGTCGCACGGCTCGCCGTCGCGAAGGTCGGAGCAATTGAGAGCTTTGGCGAGGATGCGGGCCATCGAGGTCTTGCCCGTGCCGCGCGGCCCGACGAAGAGGTAGGCATGAGAGGTCCGGCCCGAGCGGATGCCGTTCTGCAGCGTCTCGACGACGGGCTGTTGTCCGACGATCTGTCCGAACGTCTGGGCGCGCCAGCGTCGGTAGATGGCCTGATGAGGTGGGGTCGAACTCACGACGCTCCTGCCGGCGCGGGCAAAACCATGGACCCGGCGGCCGAGCGGATCGGTCGACCGCAAGCGCGAGTGCCGTGCACCCTCTGTCGATCCATCGCTCCCGTGCCCACCGCTGGAGGCGACTCAGGCCAGGCCGAACCGCGGCACCCGACGATCATCGCTTAGTGCTGCTTCCTTCCGGATCTGACACGGTTCACGAGCCGCCGCTGCGCGGGACCCGGCCCTCAACGTCACCAAGAGTGGCGGCTTTCGAGAACGGGGACCTCGAGAGGGAATTCGGCCCTGCTGGAGCGGATTGCAGGTAACAGGGCACCGCTAGTTCCCCGCCTAGCACGGCCCCGGAATCATAGCAGGCCAGGGCAGCCGAGCCGACGATGTGGCGGAGAGGGAGGGATTTGAACCCTCGATGGCTTGCGCCATACCGCATTTCCAGTGCGGCGCCCTAGGCCACTAGGCGACCTCTCCGCGGCAACGGCCTTCGACGGGCCAGGCGCACCGGTCCGTCAAACCGGCAAACGTCGCCGGCCGGCCTGCCGGGCGACGGCCCACTCCTGCGGGCATCGGATCAGATGAGTGGCGGAGAGGGCGGGATTCGAACCCGCGGTGCTCTCGCACACCGCTTTTCGAGAGCGGCACCATCAACCACTCGGACACCTCTCCGCGCGAGAGGATACCAGAGCCGCGCAGACGTTCGACCGCGCTCGTCTCGTTCGACCGCGCTCGCCAGACTGGGCAACGCGGGGGGCGCCGGCCGAAGGCGCGGTGCGGGCGTGTGGCGCGGGAGGGCGGGTGCTGGTGAAAAGCGCGAGACGCGGCCGCGGGCGCCCGGGGAAAGCGCGAGAGGCGCTCGTGGGCGCGAGGACGGTCCTCAGCCGATGACGGGCTTGAGACTCCCCGCGGAGCGAACGTGCTCGACTGGCTCTGCACTCGCGAACAACTCTTCGGCTTCCTCACAGCGGATGCCGCTGACCACTTTGATCCTGCGGGCCAGTCTGCCGTCCTGAGCGAGCTGGATCACGCTGCCAGCGGCGCCGTCGACCTGATTCGAGACGGCATATACCAGGGCCTCGACATCGCTGGCAAGAAGGGCGCCGACGCACATCGGGCAGGGCTCTCGAGTGACGAAGATCGTGGCATCGGCGAGGCGGTCGCGGCCCAATTTGCGACTGGCCTCGCGAAGGGCCACCACGACGGCGTGGGCTGTGGGGTCGTTGGACTCCTGGACCCGATCGTGGGCCCGGGCCACCATCGCGTCGTTCACCACCGCGACGGCACCGATGGGTGCCTTGCCCTGATCGAGGGCCGCCTGCGCCTCAGCCAGAGCCTCTCCCATGAACAACTCGTAGTTCATGAATGGATCATACAGGCCCGCGGCCGGGTTCCACGGAGTCGGTCGGCCCCTCACCGGCACCATCGTCCGCTGCCGCCGGCGCTGGCACCGGTTCGGACAGGTCGCGAATCGCACGCGCAAGCACGGACATGTCCTCGTCTCCGTGGCCTGTGGACAGAAGCCGGTCCTCCAGGGCCGCAGCGAGCATCGCTACCGGAAGCATGACACCCGTCTGGCCCGCCATCTCCAGGGCGATGCCGAGATCCTTCCGATGAAGCCCGAGGCGGAAGCCCAGTGGATACTCGTCGTCAATCATGCGGCCGCTCCGATTGGCCAGGACCCAGCCCTGGGCCGCGCCGCCGGACAATGCCTCCACGAGCCGGTGCGGGTCGAGGCCCGCCTTCATGCCGAGCACGATCCCCTCGGCGACACCCAGGTAGGCACCGCTGATGATCACCTGATTGACGGCCTTGGCGGCCTGGCCACTGCCGAGAGGGCCGAGGTGAGTGATCGTCCTGCCCATGGCCTCGAGGACGGGTTGGGCTCGAGCCACGTCGCCCTCCCCTCCACCGACGAACATCGTCAGGGTGCCGAGTCGCGCTCCCTCCGAACCGCCCGAAACCGGGGCGTCCACCATGCCAACGCCACGCTCAGCGAGACGGCGACCGAAGTCGCGGGTCGAGTCGGGCGAGATCGTCGAACAGTCGATCACGAGGCTTCCGGATGGGGCGCCGCCGGCAATGCCGTCGAGGCCGAACAGCACCGACTCGACGTCGGGCGTGTCCGAGACGCAGATGACCGTGACATCCGATCGCGCGGCGACGTCGGCCGGCGAGGAAGCCGTCTGCGCGCCCATTTCGACGACGGTCGAGGCCCTCGCCGGAGTGCGGTTCCAAACTGTCACGTGAGCCCCGGCGCGAAGCAGGTTGGCTGCCATGGCGGAGCCCATGGTGCCGAGGCCGACGAACCCGATGCGCTCCATCATGCTCCCTTCGGACTGCGGTACCCCGGGCCCGAACATGCCCGGCCACGCCCGGCTCATCGAACGACGGCGAGCCGACCTGTCGAGGCATGCCGGCGCCACGATTCACCAAACGCGCGATCAACCTTCACAATACCGACCGTGAGGGAGTTGCCGCACACCGTAATCCGGCGTTTCCGCCTGTCCAGGCGGGGGTCGGCCGGCACCGCCTTGCTCGGCGTTGTCGGTTCGCTTCTGCTATTGCTGGCGATCGTAGCCGGGGCAACCATCGCAGGATCGGCGATCGGCGAGATTCAAGCCGGCAGCCGCTCTGCCTCGCCAGACGGGGGCCAGATCGCTGCGGGGATGCCCTCTCGATCGACCTCGGCGGTTACGCCGCGACCCTCCGGGAACGAGTCCACGCCTGCAGGCGCAATTCCCCTGTCGTCCGCCGCGTGGCCGGCCGGGACGGCTCCCGCCACTCAGTCGATTGGAAGAACCTTGTGCGACCCACTCGTCGACGCAGACTGCGGGCCGGTGCCGCCCTCGCCGATGCCGTCGATCGGGGCGGGGGCCAGCCCGGTCTTCAGTCTTCACGTGCCGATCCTCGAGTACCACAGAATCAAGCCCTACGCCGGGGAAACGGGCTCCGCCCAGTATCTGATCGTTCCGCCGACGGTCTTCGCAGCCCAGATGGACGCGATGGCCAGGGCGGGCTGGCACACCATCACTATGGGCCGGCTCGGCGACGACCTGCGCATCGGGATCCAGCCGGCGCCGAAGAGCTTCGTCATCTCGTTCGACGACGGGTACGAGGACGGCTATACGAACGCCCTCCCGATCCTCCAGCGGTATGGCTTCGTTGCCACCTACTTCGTCGTCGGCGGCCAGATCGACCGATCGGACCACCTCACCGTGAGCGAGCTCCAGACGCTGCTGGCGGCCGGCGACGAGATCGGCAACCACACGATCAGCCATGTGGATCTGCTGGCGAAGACTCCCGAGCAGCTCAGGAACGAGATCTATGGGGCCTCGGCGATGATCGCCAACGACGTAGGCGTGTGGCCGCAGTCCTTCGCCTACCCGATGGGCCTGACCGATCCCCAGGTGGCTGCCTCGGTCGCGGCTACGCCCGGCATCCAGACCGCGGTCATCCAGGGGGGCACCGGGCCCGAAGCCTGGCCCAATCGGCTACAGATACCGCGTATCCGCGTCGGACCTGGGACGTACCCTCAGGATCTCGTCGACAGAGCCACCAGGTACGTTGGTTGAAGGGGGTTAGCACATGAAATGGCCACGCCGAGGCAGAGGCGATTCCCAGGCGGAGGGCGATCCGAACGGCGCTGCGGGGGCGACGGACGGCGGCCGCGGCAAAGGCTTGCGCCGGCTCGTCCGTGCGATCCTTCTGGTTGGGGTCCTCGCTGCCTTCACAAGACCCGGCCGGCGCCTCACACGCGCCGCCGCCCGCTGGCTCGACGCTCGCGTTGAACGTTTCTCGGAGCCGGAGAGCGCTACCTACGCCCACGTCTTCGCGCCGATTCTGGGGCGCCTGTACCAGCGAGTCGCCGACGACGTGGCCGACGAGCTGTCGACCCATGGCCGAATCCGCCGACCCACAATCGTCGATCTGGGCTGCGGACCCGGAGATCTTGCCGTGGAGATCTCCAGACGCCTCCACGATGCTCGAATCGTCGGGCTGGACCTCTCGCCAAGCATGCTCCTGTGGGCCAGCCGCCACGCCACCACGGACGGACGGCTGCGGTTCATCGTCGGCGATGCTGCTTCCCTGCCCTTCGACGACGCATCGGTCGACCTCGTCGTTTCAACGCTCAGCCTGCACCACTGGAGCGAGCCCGCCGACGCCTTCGCGGAGATCGCGCGGGTGCTCAAGCCGGACGGGATCGCCTTGATCTACGACCTCGGTCTGCTCGCCTTCGAGCCTTCGGAGATGGCGAAGATCGCGACGGCGGCTGGTCTTGGGCCGAGCGACATTGGCCGAGAGGGGTTGGGCGGCGGGATCGTCACGCGGTTCTTCGTCCGGTTCTGGCTCGAAGGGCTGGTCGAGGAGTAGGCCAGGAACTGGGTCCGGCTCCGCGTCGGGCGCTTCTCGGGAGCGCCATTGCTGCGACGGCCTTGCTGCGACGGCGTCCGGCCATGCTAGAATCCCGGCCGCTGTGACTCCTGGAGAGGTCGCATAGCCGGTCTAGTGCAGCGGTTTGCTAAACCGCCAGGTGGGGTAACCTGCCTCGAGGGTTCGAATCCCTCCCTCTCCGCCAGTCTTTCCGCGCGTCGTCACGGCAAGAGTGCGCCCGTAGCTCAGTGGATAGAGCGCCAGGTTGCGGACCTGGAGGTCGTGGGTTCGAGTCCCGCCGGGCGCGCCACATTCTGAACGTGAAACGACCCCGAGATGTCCTCTCTGGGTCGCTCTGTTTCCGCTTCCGACCGGGCCCGAATGGCCCGGCGATGGCCGGATCTACGGCTGGTGGGAAAGCGTCCAGTTGACGGTGACGCCGCCAACGTAGTCGAGCGGGTTGGTATCGACCGGCGGTTGGTTGATCATCAGGTACAGGGTGCCTGCCTTGGTCGCCGTGACCTGGGCGCCGGCTCCAACGCAAAAGAAGGGGTCGGTTCCGAATCGCCCGATGACCGCCCATGCGGTCAGTTGCGGAGCGATGGTCCCACTGGAGTTCTCGACTTTGCATCCCACCGATTGCGGCGTCAGAGAGATGCCCTTGAAGTAGTCTCCATATTGACCGCTGGCCGTGAGCGTCAGGATGTCGCCCGTCTCGATGCCGGTCACAGCGCCGACACCCCCCAGAACCCCTGAGATGAACGCCGTCCCGCTCGTCACGGCCGGTGTCGGCTTTGCCGCAGGCGCGGGCGTGGGAGTCGGGGCTGCCCTTGGCTTTGGCGTGGCCTTGGCCGTGGCCTTGGCCGTGGGCGCCGGGGTGGACACGGGGGTAGGCGTTGGGGTTGGAGTGGGGGTCGGCGCAAGCGTGGGCGTCGGCGTGACGTAGATGATGATGGGAGTGATCGACGGGGCCGGTGTTGGAGTCGGTGTTGCCATGGGAGTGGCCGTGGCCGCGGACGACGAGCAGGCGACGGTTACCAGCGTGAGCAGAAGCAGCGCCGTTACTCCGGCAGGCACGACTCGGCGACGCAGAACCGCATGCGACGCGAGCGCACAACGTCTCATGGTCGACAGTCCTCCATAGTCGATGGCGATGGCAGCAACCTCGATGGCGGCATCCGACCAGGTTCAGCCAGGGTACCGCTGTGGCTGCAACGCGCTATTCCGCGGCTGAGACGCCGGGCCGCGAACTCTCCTGCGCGCCGGGCCGATACTGAAACTGAGCTCATTGCCTCTCGCTCAGCGGCCGCAGCTGCATCCGATTGGCGGCCAAATGCCACGACCTGCAGGTCGTCTTTGAGAAGCGGCCGGCCTCCAGCCGGCCGACTAGCCCCTGTGAATCAGACGGTGCAGGAAGCCGGCGCCGCGGCCAGTGCGAACCGGTTCCGGAGCCTCTTCGTGGCCCTCGATCTCAGCGATTGGAGCCATCGGGAGTTTCCAATCGTCCTCTGGCTCCGGCTTGCCCGGCTCTTTCTGGAGCTCGGCATTCATCGGAGCGGGGATCATCATGTCCGGTCCCATGAACGCACCGGCATTCGACTCGGCAGTTCGCCTGGAATCGCTCATCTGCGATCCTCCTCCAAGACGGGCGGTTCTCCGGCCGCCAGCATCAGGGTCAACGTAGCACCGCGGTCAAGAAACGGAACCTGCGGTCACCCCGCCTCCGCTGCAGAGCCGACTTCGATTTGACACCGCGCCCGGCTCCAGTTAATGTCGCGGAACTGCCATGGAACGCATCTTCTACTTTTACCGCTACCCGGCATGACCGTTCCCGGAGCCTAGACCCGGGATCGTGGGTCGTGTCGGGTACGAGCAGAGGCATCGCCTCTGCTTTTTTGTTGCCCGACCAGGACCCTCGCCGGCAGGCCCCCATCAGGAGGACCGCCCCATGATCATCGTGATGTCGATGGGCGCGACGGAGCAGGAAGCCGCGAACGTACGCGACCACCTCCGCGCGTACAACTTGACGCCCCATGACAACTACGGCACCCAGCGGGTCGTGATCGCGGTCCTGGGCGATGTGGCTCCGGTGAGGGACCTTCTCATGAGCAAACTGTCCGTGATGCCCGGCGTCGAGTCGGTGACGCCGATCACCCGCCCGTTCAAGCTGACCTCGCGCGAGTCGCACCCCGAGGACACCGTGATCGAGGTGTTGGGCACCAGAGTGGGCAACGGCAACCTCACCATCATGGCCGGGCCGTGCTCCATCGAGGGCCGGGAGATGATGCTCGAGACCGCCCGCAGCGTCGCCAGCGCAGGCGCGACGATCCTGCGGGGCGGCGCCTTCAAGCCGAGAACCAGCCCCTATGCCTTCCAGGGGCTCGGCGTTGAGGCCCTGCGCTTCCTCGCGGAGGCGAGCAAGGAGACAGGCCTGCCGACCGTCACTGAGGTCATGGAACCGAGCCAGGTCGATGTCGTCGCCAAGCACTCCGACATCCTCCAGGTCGGCACGCGGAACATGCAGAACTACTCGCTGCTGACCGCGGTCGGCAAGGCGGGCCGGCCGGTCATGCTCAAGCGCGGCTACGGCGCCACGATCGAAGAGTGGCTGATGGCGGCCGAGTACATCGTTTCGTCTGGGAACCCGCACGTCATCCTGTGCGAGCGCGGCATCCGGACCTTCGAGACCTATACCCGCAACACTCTCGACCTCACGGCCGTGCCGCTTCTCCACCACCTGACACATCTGCCCGTGATCGTCGACCCGTCCCACGCCACAGGCAAGCGCTGGCTGGTCAAGCCGATGGCACTCGCGGCCGTCGCCGCCGGCGCCGACGGGATCATGGTCGAGGTCCACCCAAATCCGGACGAGGCCAAGTCGGACGGCGAGCAGTCGCTCACCTTCGAGCAGTTCTCGGACATGGCCAGTGCCGTCAGCAAGATCCACAATGTAGTTCGCACACTCATCAAAGACCCGTTCGCCATGGCTGCCCCGACCGGGGTCGGCGGCGCGAGCAAGCCCTGACCGATGACCGCGCTGTCGCTCGCCGGGGAGCCGTCCCGGTCTGTGTCGAGAGCCGTCCATCTGCGCGGCGAGCCGAGGTTGCCCGGCGATAAGTCCATTTCGCATCGAGCGCTGATCCTGGCCGCGCTGGCGGATGGCGAGAGCCTGATCTCCGGCGCGGGCGATGGGCGTGACGTCCAGGCCACTGCCGGCGTGCTGGCCGCTCTCGGAGTGACCGTCGAGCGAGCCCGCGGCGACGGCCTGAACGTCGACTACCGCGTGGCCTCGCCGGGCGTCGACGGCCTGCACGAACCGGACGGCGTGCTCGATTGCCGCAACTCCGGAACCAGCCTGAGGTTGTGCTCCGGCGTGCTCGCGAGCCTGGCTTTCCTTACGGTCCTGGACGGCGACGTTTCATTGCGGAGCCGTCCGGTGGCCCGTATCATCGAACCGCTGCGCTCGATGGGCGCGGCGCTGTACGCGCGTCGTTCCGATACCCTCCCGCCGCTGGTCGTCATCGGTCATCATCGGCTCCGAGCCATCGACTTCACGACCCGCGTGCCGAGCGCCCAGGTCAAGTCGGCGATTCTGCTGGCGGGCCTGCGCGCCGAAGGGCGCACGACGGTGCGCGAGGCGGTTGCCACGCGAGACCACACTGAGCGGATGCTCCGGTCCCGCGGCATCGAGGTCCGGCGGGAGCCGGCGACGACTTCAGGAGGCGGCCCGGTGGCCTGGACTCTCGACGGTGGCGCGCGACTTCGGCCGCTGGACCAGAAGGTTCCGGCCGATCCGTCGGCGGCTGCCTTCTGGCTCGTCGCGGGGGCAATCCACCCCGACGCCGAGTTGACCCTGCGAGCCGTTGGCGTCAACCCCACGCGCCGCGCCGCGATCGACCTGCTGACCCGCATGGGCGCCAGGATCGAGGAGACGCCGGTCGGCGAGACGCCCGAAGACGCGGACGACACGGGCGAGCCGCTGGCCGATCTGACGGTCCGTTCCAGCGAGCTCCACGGCATCGATCTGGGCCCGGACGACGTGGCCGCGGCCATAGACGAGATCCCGATCCTGTGCCTGGCCGCGACGCAAGCCAGCGGCAAGACCGCGATCCGTGGCGCCGGGGAACTCCGCAACAAGGAATCCGATCGCATTACCGGAATCGTCAACGGACTGCGCGCCCTCGGGGCGCGGATCGCCGTCAACGGCGACGACATCGACATTCAGGGCCCAGATCAGCTCGTCGGGTCTTCCATCCAGACCTTTGACGATCACCGGCTGGCTATGACCTTCGCGGTGGCCGGCCTCATCGCGTCGGGCTCCACCTCGATCGATCGCGCGGGCAGCGCGGCCGTTTCGTACCCTTGCTTCTTCTCCGAACTGGAAAGGCTGCGAGCATGACCAACCGTGTCGTCCTGATCGGTCATCCGGTCGCCCACTCCTTCTCCGGCGCGATGCAGCAGGCTGCCTTCGACGCGCTCGGGATCGACGCCCGGTACGAGCTTTGGGACCGCCGAGGGATCGACCTTGCGGACGCGATCGCGGAGCTTCGAGGCGACGATTTCCTCGGGGCGAACGTAACCATCCCCCACAAGGAGCACGTGGTCTCGCTCGTCGACCACCTGACCGAAGACGCCCAGGCAACCGGGGCGGTGAACGTCATTTCGCGCGACGGCAAGAAGCTCGTCGGCCACAACACAGACGTGGCCGGCTTCAAGGCCGCCCTGGACAAGGTCGTCGGCAAGCAGAAGATGCCCCGCCACGCCGTGGTTCTCGGCGCAGGCGGTGCCGCCCGAGCGGTCGTCTCAGCTCTGATCGCCGAGGGCTTCCAGCGCATCGTCGTCTTCAACCGCCACCTCCACCGTGCCGAGGGCCTCGTCCGGCACTTCAGCCGCAGCGCCTCGCACATGGACCTGCGGGCGATGCCCTGGCACGAGTCGGTCCTCGAGGCTGAGCTGGCCAAGACGAAGGTTCTGGTCAATGCCACCGCCCTTGGCATGGCCCCGGGCGAGACGCCGATCCCGGCCGAGCTGCTGCCGCCGGACCTCTTCGTCATCGACCTCATATACAACCCGCCGGTAACTCAGCTCATCCGGGATGCGGTCTCGGCAGGCGACGTCACGCTCGGGGGCGAGCTGATGCTCCTCCAGCAGGGCGCCCACGCCTTCGAGCTGTGGACCGGCCAGGCTGCGCCCATCGACGTGATGCAAGCCGAGTTGGACAAAGTCCGCGAGGAGGGCCTGCGCCAGGTTCCCGTGGATATGGGACCGGCTGGCGAGACCGGTGGATCCGTGGCCGGGGCCGCGGGTGACACGGCCGCCCGTCGGCCCGCCTAGGATCGCCCGATGGGCCGCCTCCGCTTTCTCACCGCCGGAGAGTCGCACGGCCCTGCCCTCTCGGTCACGATCGAAGGTATGCCCGCCGGTCTGCCGATCACGGCCGATGGGATTGCCGCCGATCTGGCTCGCCGGCAGCGTGGCTACGGCCGCGGGGCACGGAGCACGTCCATCGAGAAGGACCGGGCGGAGATACTGGCCGGCGTCCGGCATGGACTGACCCTCGGCTCGCCGATCCTGCTGCTCATTCGCAACCGCGACTGGGTCAACTGGACGCGGGTCATGCAGGTCGAGCCGCTCACCGACGAGCAGGCCTCGGAGCTGGCGGACCTCGCCGAGGCGGGCGATGGGAAGGCCGCGCCGATCACGCGCTTACGGGCCGGCCACGCCGATCTGGCGGGAGCCATGAAGTACGGCTTTGGCGACGTCCGCAACGTCCTCGAGCGCGCCTCGGCGCGCGAGACGGCAGCGCGCGTGGCGGCCGGAGCCGTTGCGCGGGCGCTGCTCGTCCGCATCGGCATCGACGTCTGGTCGTTTACGGCAGAGGTGGGCGGCGTCGCCTGCGACCCTGCCAACGCCACCCGCTCACGGGCGGATGCCGAAGCCAGTCCGCTGCGCTGCCCCGACGCAACGGCTGAGGAGCGGATGGTCGCTCGCATCGACCAGGTTCGGGCCGACGGCGACACGGCCGGCGGCGTCTTCGAAGTGATCGCCACGGGCGTTCCGATCGGCCTGGGCAGCCACGTGCACTGGGACCGCCGCCTCGATGGGGCGCTGGCCGGGGCGGTCATGAGCATCCCCATCGTGAAGGGCGTCGAGTTCGGGCTCGGTTTCGAGCAGACCCGTCGGTCCGGCTCGGCGGTCATGGACGTCATCGAGGGTCGCGATGCGGCCGGCGAGTGGAGCCGGCGAACGAACAACGCCGGGGGCGTGGAGGGCGGCATCTCCAACGGCCAGCCAATCGTGATCAGGGGCGCGGTCAAGCCGATCTCTACCCTGCCTCGCCCTTTGCCCTCCGCGGACCTGCTAACAGGCCGGCCAGTCGAGAAGGGCCACTATGAGCGCAGCGACATCTGCGTCGTGCCGGCAACAGGCGTCGTGGCCGAGGCGATGGTCTGCCTTGTCCTGGCGGATGCGGTTCTCGAGAAGTTCGGGGGCGATTCGCTGGCCGACACCCTGGCGACCGTCGACCGCTATCGAGCGAGGATCGCGAAGGGCCCCGCTTCGGCATCCGCCTCGGGCCCAGACTCGCCTTCCGCCCCTGATGCGCTTGGGGCGGCCTCCGGCACCGACATCGGCCGCGCGCCCCGCTCCGATGGCACTGCCCCAGTCGAAAGCGAATAGACAGTGGACGTGGTCCTCGTCGGCCTGCCTGGCAGCGGGAAGAGCGCCGTCGGAAGCCGGCTCGCGGCTCGTCACGAGGCGATGTTCGTGGACCTCGACGAGCTAATAGAGCGGCGGGCGGGCAGGCCCGTGCCCACGATCTTCGCCGACGAGGGCGAGGCCGGCTTTCGCCGTCACGAACGCGAGGCCGTTCTCTCGCTCGGCCCGGCCGACCCGGACTCGGAGCTCCGGCGCGTCATAGCCACGGGCGGCGGCGCCGTCATCGACCCGCGCAACCGCTGGCTGCTGTACCGAGGCAGATTCCCGGTCTGGTTGGACGGCTCGCCCGAGATCCTCGCAAACCGCCTCAGGCGGAGCCCCAACGTGCGGCCGCTCGTCGCCGGCGGCGAAACCGTGGACACGCTGCGGCAGCTGGCCTCGGACCGGCGCCGCTTCTACGCTCCTGCACTTCAGATCAGCGGCACGGTCCACCTGGACGCGATCCTGCGGACACTCGAGCAGCGCATTGGCGACGGTCCCAGCCCGGCGGTGACCCTGCTTAGGGCCGACACTGCGATAGGCCGCGTAGAGATCGGCCACGGAATCGCCGCGGCGGCCGTTCGCGCGGCGCTGACCCGCGGAGAGGCCCGGCGGGCCATCCTCCTGGCCGAGCCGCGATCGTGGGAAGTGGCCGGATCGGGCATCGCCGCCACGCTCTCGGCCGACGGCTGGCCCGTGGAACGAATCCTCCTGCCGCGCGGCGAGGAGGCCAAGCGGATGCGCGTCATCGAGAACGCGTGCCGTTCCCTGGCTCGACTGCACGTCGACCGAAGCGAGACCCTCGTCGCGATCGGCGGCGGCGCGCTCACGGACGCGGCGGGCTTCGTCGCCGCCACTTACCTGCGGGGCGTGGCGGTCGTCCACGTGCCCACGACCCTCGTCGGCCAGATCGACGCCGCTCTCGGCGGCAAGACGGCCGTGGACATTCCAGAGGGCAAGAACCTGGTCGGCGCATTCCATCAGCCTGCCGCCTTCATCGCGGACGTCTCCTACAACGTCACGCTCCCCGCCCGGCAGCGCCGTGCCGCCCTGGGCGAGGTCGTCAAGATGGCGGTCCTCGGCGACGAGCGACTGCTCGAGCTGGTCGAAGAAAATGGCGAGGCCTACGCGCGGGGCGACTCGGAGCCTATCGAGTCGGGAGCCGTCGCCGAGATGGTCGAGCGCTGCGCCTGGGCCAAGGTGGAAGTGGTGACCGCGGATGCCCGCGAGTCAGGCGTCCGGAGGACGCTCAACCTGGGCCACACCATCGGCCACGGCATCGAAGCTGCGGCCGGATACAGGTCGATCCTGCACGGCGAGGCCGTGGCATGCGGGCTGCGCGGCGCCTTCGCCATCGCGCTGGCGATGGGCCTTACGACGACCGAACGGGCCGACCGCGTCAATCGCCTCCTCGATCAACTCGGGCTCGGCCTAGAGCCCCCGGCGGTTACCCGCGAGGCCGTCCTGGACCATATGGCGACCGACAAGAAGCACGCTCTGGGCCGGCTCAACTGGGTCCTGCCAACCGATACCGGAGTGGTCGTCCGGTCGGACTTGCCGCCTGAGGCGGTCGATGCAGGACTGGCAGCGGCGCTTCGCGTCGCTCGCGGAAACGAACGCCCGGCACCGGCCGGCCCTCGATCGGGGGCACGGGATTCATGACCCGAGTGCTCGTCCTGAACGGCCCCAACCTCAACCTGCTGGGCACACGGGAGCCTGAGATCTACGGCACCACGACCCTGGCCGAAATCGAGGCGGACCTGCGGCGACGGAGCGCCGAACTCGGCGTGGAAGTCGACTGCTTCCAGTCGAACCACGAAGGCTCGTTGATCGACCGGCTGCACCGGCGCGACTTCGACTGGGCAATCGTCAACGCCGGTGGCCTTACCCACACCAGCATCTCATTGCGGGACGCGCTGAAGGGCATCGATCGGCCGTTTGTGGAGGTCCACCTCTCCGATCCCGACCAGCGCGAGCCATTCCGCCGGATCAACTACCTCCACGACATCGCCACGGAGTGTATCGTCGGCAAGGGCGCGGCGGGTTACGCGATGGCCCTTGAGCTGATCGCCGCCCGTACGGACGACAGAGGCGACCGATGACAGACGACCTGGACTCTCTCCGATCCGAGATCGACGCGCTCGATCGAGAGATCGTCGGCCTGCTCAACCGCAGGGCCAGACTCGGGCTGGAGGCAGGCAGGACGAAGAAGCGCAACGGTCGGCCGATCGCCGACTCGGATCGCGAACGAGAGGTCCTCGTCCGTGTAGCGATGGCCAACGAGGGCCCTCTTCCACAGGACTCCCTGCTTTCGCTCTACCGCCAGCTCATCGACACTATCAAGCGGCTCGAGGAGATCGAGCAGGCCGGCGGGGGACCCGTCTAGGAGCGGAGGCCAGGAACCGATGGACAACCCGAGACCCGATCGGCGGAGGATGCGCAGCTACACGGTGGCCGCGCTGCTCAGCGTCTTCGTCATGGCTGGGATCGTTGCGCTCGCGAGCAGACTCCTGCCAGGCGGCCTGTCGCGACTCGCCCAGCGAAGACTCCGCGGCAGCGACCACGACGTCTCCGACCGGAGCTGACCTGGCCGAGCGCAAGGGAACGTCAACCGCGTTTGGGCGCCTGGGACTCATCAGCGGAGGCCGATGGCTGGACGGCCGCACCCCGGCTACCGACTTGTAGCTCATGCCCAGTGGCGTTGCGATCGTTGCTCCCTGTCGATCGCCCGCGATGTCCCGACCGCTACGCTCCTGGATGACGGGCGCTTCCTGGACGCCGGCGGCGAAGCCAGTTCGCCCGATGTCAACAACGGCGAACTGCCGTCGGCCGAGCTGTACCAGCCGTAGAGTCCGGGCGCGTCACCGACGGGTGGCGGCACGCAGCTGCGCGACGAGACGGCCCAGGGCGGCCGTATCGCGGCCGTCGGGGCCCAGCGCATCCACGAGAGCCGAGGCCACGATGACCCCGTCCGCGCCGGCACGGACGAGCATCTTGACGTGGGCCGGCCTGCTCACCCCGAAACCGACCGCCACGGGAACCGCGGAGTCGGCCTTCGCGGCCGCGACCAGGCCCCTGACCGAAGGGGGCAGGGAAGCCCGAGCGCCCGTGACACCGACGAGCGACACGCAGTACAGGAACCCGCCCGAGCGGCGGGCGACATCCGCGCGGCGAGCTGGGCTGGTTGTCGGAGCGATGAGATAGACGACCGCAAGACCGACCTCGCGGGCGACGGCCTCGAACCGGGTACCCTCGTCGGGCGTGAGGTCGGCGACGATCACGCCGCTGGCCCCGGCTTCCGCAAGGCGCGTGGCAACCGCGCGTCCATCCCCACCGCCGACGATCTGGTTCGCGTAGCACATCGGGACGAGCGGCACCTTCGGGCGGGCGGCCGCGATCGCCCTGATCAGTTCCACGGACCCGGCCAGGGTGGCGCCGGCCCGCAGCGCCGCCGACGTCGCTCGCTGAAGAGTGGCTCCGTCGGCGAGGGGATCGGAATAGGGCAATCCCACTTCCAGAAGATCGGCGCCGGCATCGACGGCCGCCAGGGCCGCTGCCAGGGACGTCTCGCGGTCGGGGTAGCCGGCCACAACGTAAGGAATGAGCGCCGCGCGGCCCTGGGCCGCGGCGCGCCCGAAAGCGGCGGCGATGCGCCGGGCGCCGGGCGTGGCGTTCGTGCCCGAAAAGTCGCTCGCGACAGCGGCCCGGCGGTCCGGAGGGGCAGGTGCGGCCGTGCCCGTTGGGGTTGGCACGGCCGCACCATGGGTGACGGCGGCGACCCGGCGAGTCCCCGCCGTCATCGACCGACCTCCTTGAGTCCGAGAGCAGCGAGGTCCTTGTCGCCCCGACCGGAAAGGCCCAGGACGATGACGGCCTCCCGCGGGAGGGGGCGCGCCGGGTCGGCGGCCACTCTCTTGCGGGCGGCGGCGGCCACTCTCTTGCGGGCGGCGGCGTCACTCCCCTGCTCCACTGCCACTCGAGCCAGCACGTCGGGCAGAGCAGCCACGGCGTGGGCCGACTCCACGGCCGCGAGGATGCCTTCCGTCCGAGCCACCTGCCGGACCGCGGCCACGGCCTCCGCATCGGTCGCGGACGAAACGAGGAGCCTCCCCGCCGCCATGAGCGCCGCCAGCTGCGGTCCGATGCCCGGATAGTCGAGACCGGCCGAAATCGAGACCGCCTCGATGACCTGGCCGTCGGCGTCCTGGAGCATGTACGAACGCGAACCGTGCAGGATGCCCGGCGTGCCCCCCAGCAGGGCGGCAGCGTGACGGCCTGTCGATATCCCCTCCCCTGCCGCCTCCGCTACGGCGAGTCGAACACTCGGCTCGCCGATGAATCGGCTCAGCAGTCCGAGGGCGTTCGAGCCGCCGCCGACACAGGCGACTGCCATGTCGGGCAGTCGTCCTTCCGTCGCCTCCAGCTGGGCTGCCGCCTCGTCGCCGATCACGCGCTGGAAATCGCGCACCAGCATCGGATAAGGGTGCGGGCCCATGGTTGAGCCGAGACAGTAGTGGGAGGTCTCGACGTTGGTGACCCAGTCCCGCAGGGCCTCGCTCACGGCGTCCTTCAGCGTTCCCGACCCGCCATAGACCGGCCTGACTTCCGCGCCGAGCGCCTCCATCCGCAGGACGTTCGGCGCCTGGCGCCGGATGTCCTCGATGCCCATGTGAACGACGCACGGGATGTCGAGCAGGGCGCAGGCCGTTGCCGTAGCCACGCCGTGCATCCCGGCGCCCGTTTCGGCGATGACGCGGCTCTTGCCGAGCCGGCAGGTGAGCAGGACCTGCCCGAGGGCGTTGTTGAGCTTGTGAGCGCCGGTGTGGTTGAGGTCCTCGCGCTTGAGGTAGAGATGGATTCGGTCGGGCAGGAGATCGGCCGAGGAACCGGCCAGCCGCCGGGCGGCCTCGAGGATCTCGGCCCCGAGTCGATCGGCCCGATAGATCGGCGTGGGTCGGCCGCCGTAGTGGAACTGGAGCTCGCGCAGCTCCGCCCAGAAGCGGGGGTCGTGGCGGGTCTCGGACCATGCCGCCTCGAGTTGATCGAGGGCGGCGACGAGCGTCTCCGGCACGTATCGTCCCCCGAAGTCGCGGTCGAGGCCCCAGCGCCCGGCGGCGTCGGGCTCCAGCAGCGCCTCAGGTATGGGAGTCGGACGCGGCCGAATGTGCGGCCGATCGAAGCGCGCCGCGCGAGCCCGCTTGACGAAGAGAGCGACTCGCAGCGGGTCCTTACGGGGCTTCGAGCCGACCGCCGCCCCCGCCCGAGCCGCGGCGGCCGCAGCGCTGACCGAAACCGCCGACGACCTGATCTCAACTCCCGAGGCCACGTCGACACCGACAGCGGGAACCTCCAGCAAGGCCTCTGCGACGTTCCCGGCCTCGAGGCCTCCGGCGAGGACGATCGGGATCTCGCGAGCCACGGCGGCCGCGATCTGGCGGGCAATTTGGCGGCCGGTCCCTCCGGGGAACGGGCCTCCGGCGGTATCGAGAACGAGGCGTTCGGTGCCGGCGGCCAGGTACGTCCTGCCTGCCTCGATCGCCTTTGCGGTCACTGAGCCGGCATACGCGAGGCCCGCCGCCGCGCCGGCCGCAGTGGCGGCGTCGACGTGCGCATCGGCGGCCGGCAGGTGCAGCACCTTCCAGACAGGGCGACGGATCGTCGCGATCGCCGAGACGGGTTCGTCACCGGAGAGCTGGATCGCGTCGGGGTCGACCGCGGCGATCGCCGCCTCGATCTCGGGCGCCGCGGCATCGACGAAGACGGCTACGATCCGGGGCCGCCGGCCGGCGGGCGCCGCGGAGCGAGCCACCGCCGCCAGGTGCGAGGCCTCGGCCAGGGTCAGAGCCCGCGGCGTGCCCGGAACCAGGTTCAGGCCGATGGCGTCGGCGCCGGCACGGAGCGCCGACAGCAATCCCTCGGAGTCGGTGACGCCGCAGATCTTGACTAGCGGCTGCCGCGCCTCCGCGGCCACGTCGTGCGGCACGGAACCTGCGTTCACGAAGGCACGCGCCGCCGCGGCCGGCTCGGCCGAGCGCATGAGCGCCTCTCCGATGAGGGCAGCGTCGAGGCCGACGGCCCGCCAGCCGATCAGCGTCCCGGGCTCGCTCACGCCCGACTCGCCGATCGCCAATCGATCGTCCGGCACGAGCCGACGCAACCGCAGGCACAGCTCGGCGTCGACCTCGAGCGTGCGGAGGTTCCGGTTGTTCAGTCCGATCAGGCGGGCCTCCGTGGCCAGGGCCGCTTCGAGATCACGCTCGTCGTGAGCCTCCACGAGTGGCTCCAGGCCCAACTCGCGGGCAAGGTCGGCGAACCGGGCGAGCTTCTTCGGCGGCAGGATCGACGCAAGAAGCAAGACGATGTCGGCCCCCGCCGCGCGCAGGACCGGCAGCTGGCGCTCGTCCACGACGAACTCTTTGGCGAGGATCGGGAGCCCGACGGCCGCCCTGACCGCTCGCAGGTCGGCCACCGAGCCGCCGAACCAGTGCGGCTCGCACAGGACGGAGATGGCGATCGCTCCGCCGGCCTCGTACGCTCGGGCGAGCGCGACCGCAAAGTCAACCGTCGCGGTTGACTCGGTGTCGGCGGCGATTGCCCCGGCAGACGGCGATCTCCGCTTGACCTCGGCGATGAGATGCAGGCCCGGCGCCGCGAGCCGCTCGACGACGGGTCGGGGGGCGGCTCCGGGCTGCGCCGAATACTCGGCTGCACGGTCGGCGAGAACGCGGTAGGTCCGCGAACCGAGCTCGCGAGCGACGTCGGCCCGACGTCGCTCGGCGATTTCCGCCGCCACACCGGCACGTGCCGGGAGAGCGGCGGCTGCCGCCTCGCCCGCCTGGCCGGCGGCCTTCTGAGCCCGCCTCATGCCTGCGACAGTCGTCATGCCGGTGTCGCCTCGGGCAGGGCGGCGTCACGGACCGCCTGGTCGATTGCGGCCGAGGCCGCGTCGCGAGCCGTCTTCGCCGCGCGCAGCCGCCCGAGAAGCGCCATCGTCGCACCCGACTCGATGGTCTCCGCCGCCAGGCTTATGCCGTCGCCCAGTCCGGCCACGCGGCCGGCCGCGAGGAACGCCGCCGCCGCGTTCAACAGGACAACGTCGCGTCGCGGTCCGTCCCGGCCCGCTAAGACCGCCTCGACATGAGCCGCGTTCTCGGCGGGAGTGCCGCCCGATATGGCCGCGAGCGGCGCCTCGGTCAGGCCCAGCTCAGCAGCCACGACCTCGCGCCGCGTCACTCCGGCCGGCGTGACGTCGTAGGCCACGCCCGACCCGTCGAGCGGCAGCTCGTCCACGCCCCTGCCATGAACGACGAGGGCGCGCTCCGAGCCGAGAAGACGAAGCACTTCGGCCAGCTTCGGCGCTGCGGCCGGATCGCCTACGCCCACGACCTGGCGGCGCGCCCCGGCCGGATTCGTCATAGGGCCGATGAGGTTGAACGCGGTCCGAACGCCAATCTCGCGTCGGGTGGGACCGGCATGCTTCATGGCGGGGTGATAGCCAGGGGCGAACAGAAAGGCGAAGCCGAGGGTCCGCAGTGCCTCGCCGGCCTCCGCTGGGGAGAGGTCGGTGGCGATGCCAAGGGCCTCCAGAACGTCGGCCGAGCCGCAGGCCGAGGTGACGGCCCGGTTGCCGTGCTTGGCGACCGGGACGCCGGCCGCCGCCACGACGAGGGCCGCCGCGGTGGAGATGTTGAAAGTGTTGCTGCCGTCGCCACCGGTGCCACAGGTGTCGATTACGCCGTCGGGCGCCCCGACCGGCACTGCGCGCTCGCGCATGGCGGCCGTGAAACCGGCCAGCTCCTCCACGGTTTCGCCGCGCATCCGCAGCGCGACCAGCAACGCCGCCAGCTGGGCCGGCGACGCCTCGCCATCCATTACGGATCCCATGGCCGCGCGCGCCTCGTCCATCGAGAGCTTCCTGCCCTCGACAACGGCCGCGAGCGCCGCCCTCACCTGCTCGCTCATCGGACTGCCTCCGCGCGGCCGGAGACCGCGGCCGACTTCATCGGGGTCGGGGACGCCGCCACGGGACCGGTCTCGGCCGCCACCGAGGCGGTGGCCGCCGCATTCCCGGTATCGGCCCTTTCCGCCAACCCTGCCAGAGCAAAGGAGCCCGAGGCCCCGTCGAGCAGGCTGCCGTCGCCTTCGCCGCACAAACGCAGGAAGTTGGCCAGCAGGTGCGGACCCTGGGGCGTGAGAACGGACTCCGGATGGAACTGCACGCCCTCGACCGGCGCGCGCAAATGCCGGATGCCCATGACCACGTAGTCGTCCACAGTCCGGGCCGTGACGACGAAATCCGGCGGGAGCGTCTCCGGGGCGACGCTCAGGGAGTGATACCGCGCCGCCGAGAACGGCGACGGCATCCCGGCCAGGAGTCCCTTCTGGTCGTGGCGCACGTCCGAGGCCTCGCCGTGGACCAGAGTCGGTGCCCGCCGGATCGTGGCTCCAAAGGCCTGAGCCATCGACTGCATGCCGAGGCACACGCCCAGGAGCGGGATACCCCGCTCGACGGCGACGCGAACCGAATCCATCGAAATCCCGGCCGAGTCGGGGTCGCCGGGTCCCGGCGAGACGACGATGCCGCGCAGGTTTGCAGCGGGATCGTCCGCCAGGGCTTCGATGCCGGCCCGATCGATGGCGTCGTTGCGAAGGACGCGGACCTCGGCCCCGGATGCTTCCAGCGCCTGGACGAGGTTGAAGGTGAACGAGTCGTAGTTGTCGATCATCAGGAGCATCGGGGCGCCTCCTTACCGGGCCGCGCCGGCGGGAGCGCCGGCGGATGTGGGCTTGCCACGGGGCGTTGTCGTGCCACTCCCCGCGCCGGCACCGACCAGAGAGCGGCCGCTCGGTCTCTCGGCCGCCTCCGCCACGGCCAGCTCGATGGCCCGTTTCACCGCCCCGGCCTTGTGCTCCGTCTCCTCGAACTCGCGCTCGGGGACCGAGCCGGCGACGATGCCCGCCCCCACCGTCAGGTGGATGCGATCGTCGCGAAGGACGGCCGAGCGGATCGTGATTGCGGTATCGAGATTGCCGTCGTAGCCGAGGTAGCCCACGGCGCCGCCGTAAAGCCCCCGCCGCTCGCCCTCCGCTTCGGCGATGAGCTGCATCGCTCGAACCTTCGGTGCGCCCGAGAGCGTCCCGGCCGGGAAGATGCTGCGGAGAGCGTCGAGGGCATCGCAGCCGGGCTTCAGGCGGGCCTCCACGTTGCTCACGAGATGGAGAACGTGGCTGTAGCGCTCGACCTCCATGTACTTGGTCACGGCGACAGTCCCGGCACGAGCAACCCGGCCCAGGTCGTTGCGCCCCAGGTCGACGAGCATCACGTGCTCGGCTTTCTCCTTTGGATCGCGCTGCAGCGCGTCGGCCAGGGCGTCATCCTCGGCCGGCGTGGCTCCCCGGGGACGCGTGCCGGCGATCGGGTGCGTGGCAATGCGGTCGCCCTCGACTCGGACCAGCAGCTCCGGGCTCGCCCCGACGACGGAGAACTCCGGCATCCGGACGAAGAAGAGATATGGACTCGGGTTGACGCGCCGCAGCGAGCGGTACAGCGCGACAGCGTCGAGCGGCCCTCCGCCAATGATGGGCCGCTCGAATGTCTGGCGGCGAGCGATGACGATCTGGATCGCCTCGCCCGCGGCGATGGCCTCCTTGGCCGATCGAACGGCCGACTCGTAGTGATCGCGATCCAGGCTGAATTCGATCTGTTGCAGACCGGCCACGTGGGCAATCCCATCCGAACCTATCGATCCGTCGCCGGCTGAGACCCCCCATCCGTCCGAACCGGCAGAGCCGAACGCGCTCGCTCCTTCCGAGAGGTTGCCTCCGGCCGAACCTTCATCCGTCTCCGCCGCCTCGATCGCGTCCATGGATCGACGCCGCCGGGTCAGACCTGCCAGCTCGAGCTCGGTGGGTCGCCCGGTTCGCTCCAGGGCCTCGAAGATCGCCCGCTCGGCGATCGCGTAGCGGCCCTCGATATCAGGAGTTTCGGTATGGAGCGCGGCGACGGCCGAAAGCGTATGGGTCAGGTGATCGAACACCAGGACGAGATCCGCTTCCTGGAAAGCGGCCATCGGAACGCCGGTCGGGTCCTTCGCCGGCAGCGGAACAGTGGGCTCAAAGGCGGAGGCCGCATCGTAGCTGAGCGCACCCACGGCTCCGCCGGGAAACCGCGGAATACCGGTCGAAGGTTGGATGCGGCGCTTGGGCAGGAAGCGGCGCAGGGCGGCGAGTGGATCAGGGGCCTCGAACGTCTCGGTCGGCAGATCGGGGCAGAACTCCGCCACACCCACCGGCCGCGACTGGATGGTAGCCCGGCCATCTCGGATGGTGAGCAGGCGCCGCGGGCCCGCGCCCAGGAACGAGTAGCGACCGAGTCGCTCGCCACCCTCGACGGACTCGAGCAGGAAGGCCGGACCTCCGTCGTCGAAGCGCATGAAGGCGCCGATCGGGGTTTCGAGGTCGGCGTTGCGGGTGGCCGTCAGCAGAATCGTGTCTGCCGAGCCGGACAGCTGGCGGACCTCGCGAATACTGAGCGGATCGGTTATTGCCATCGGTTTCGCCTGTCGCCCTTCGTGTCGTGGTACGTGCGCCTGTCGGCCGCCGGTCCGCCCTTCAGTCCGGCACCCTTCGGCTCCGGTCCGCGAACTGGCGGGGAATCAAAAACCTTTCGTCCACAGGGACGAAAGGTCGATCCTTCCGCGGTGCCACCCACATTCGGCGATGCCGCTCTCTGACCGACGGGTCGGGCTCTCGGAGGCGGCTGGGCGGAGTTCCCGTCCGATGCCGCCGGCGACTCCCGCCGATCGGTGCTGCCCTCTATCGCTGGCGCTCTGCGCCGGAGCCTACTGGCGAGCCCTGGAAGCTCGCGGTTTGGTCCGGNNCTGGAGATTGCGCCGCTGGAGACGCGGCGGCGAGCGATGCATCGCCCCGCCGGTCTACCAGTACTCCTCGGTATGGAGCGTGCCGATATCGTGGCCCTTGTCGCGGACGAAGCCGCGGGCCTCGGCCCAGCCGATGACGGTCTCGATCATGCCCG
This sequence comes from Chloroflexota bacterium, assembly GCA_003165675.1. GTDB lineage: Bacteria > Chloroflexota > Limnocylindria > Limnocylindrales > CSP1-4 > Fen-1039. The sequence goes on along the minus strand of PMNU01000081.1, from coordinate 10,353 downwards.
GGTTGCCGCACAGGAAGATGTCGAAGTTCTCGGGCGTGAGCGGCAGTCCGATCTCCTCCTCGATCATGCCCGAGGCGATGACGTTCTGGAGGTAGCCGCTTCGGCCTCGCCACGTGGCGTCTTCCTGGGGCCGCGTGATAACCGGCACGTAGTGGAAGTTGCCGCAGTGACGGGCCAGGCCGGTCAGCTCGGTGCGGTAGCCCAGGTCCCACGAGTATCGCGCGCCGTGGACCACGACGAACTGCCGTGGACCGTTGCAGACCAGCTCGCTGCGCAGCATCGACATGTACGGCGCCAGCCCGGTCCCGGTCCCGATCATCAGGATGTGCTTGCCGGGCGCCTTGGCGAGCGTGAAGACGCCGACCGCTTTGGGCCCTACGTACAGCCGATCCTTGATCTTGAGGTTGAACAGCCGCGGGGTCAGTTCGCCGCTCATGACCACGGTCAGGTAGAACTCGAGGTACTCGTCCGCGCGGCTCTCCGACGCGATCGAATAGGCGCGGCGAATCATCCGATCCGGGTCGGCCGCGGCGCGCGCCACGGCGGCTGCCTGCGCGTCGACTGCCGCCTGGCTCTCGGCGGTTCCACTTACAGCGGAGGCGGTCCCGGCGACTCCGACGGCGTCTACGGGCCTCGCAATGGCCCCGGCGCGATTCGGTTCGACTGCGCCCGTGGCCAGAACACTCGGCGCTTCGGTCTCCGCCTCATCGATGCGCGGCTCGGCTGCCTTGAGGCCCAGCACTACGTATTGACCCGACTTGAACTCGAACGGCAGCTTGTCCGGCGCGACCCGCATGATGACAAGACCAGGCGCGACCTCGACCCGACTCGACACCGTTGCGTTGTATTCGGCCGCCATGAAACCCTCCGAAGAGCCGGTCCGAACACGAGGCGGTTCGGCAACGGCGAGTTCGAGCTGGACCCGATCGGCTGCCCGATCGACACGCGAAAGTCTACGGGCCCGCGCCGGTCGTGTCAGCGGGCACGGCTTCGTCGTTGGCGGCGGGCCGTCGAGCGACGCCGCGGTCGACGAACGGGACGAGCTGAGTCCGGTTCCTAGAAACCGGCCAGCGTCGCGACCGGTCCGGTCTGGACCATCACCTGCCGCAGCGAGCTCCACGGCACGACGATGGCAGGCAGCGTTGGTCCGCGCGACGAGACCTGGCCCACGGCGAACGTGATCTTCATGCCGCTCGGCGTGAGGGACCAGTTGTCGTAGTTGGAGGGCGATGGCGCGGTCCCGTCCACGGCGATCGACGGGTCGTAATCGGCTCCGAGCTCCTGCTGAAGCAGCGGCACGGCCGCGGACGAGATCACAGCCAGCGCGTTGGAGGAATCGATGAACAGGTCGTCGAAGGCGATCCGCTGCCCGGTGCTCAGATCGTAGTTGAGCGTCTCGACGCTCGTGCCCGGCCCGCTGGGTGAGCTGTCATCGACCCAGGTCATGGTAAACGAGGCGAGGGCCGGAGTCAGCAATTCAGTCGTGAACGTGCCGGACAGCGTGTTGACCTTCGCCCCAGCCTGCCGGTTCGCCGCCGGTCCCTGCTCCCACTGGGCGGCTCTCGTCTGGAGCTCGCCAAGGATGTCGGCGTCGATGTCATCTGCCCAGGGAGTGGTCCCTTCGACGAAGGCCGGATAGCCGAGATAGACGGTCCACGCTCGGTTTGAGGCCGAGGCGGACAAGGCCGAGTTCACGATCGTCGGCCGGCCGGCCGGCAGCGAGGCCGTCTGGGCTGGTGTCGGGATCGATGTGACGCTGGCCGGCAGGATGGAGGGCGTGCTCGGAAACGAGGGCAGCGCGCTCACCGAGGGCGAAGGGCTTTGGTCTATGGGGACGGGAGCCGCTGTCACCAGGACGTTCATGGCCACGAAGACGGCGGCGACGCCGATGCCGATGACAACGAATACGGGCGCCACGTCGCGGGCACGGGCCAGTGTCGACTTCCTCCGAGCTCGCATGCCCCGAGTATGCGGGACTGCGACGATGACCGCATCTCAGCCCGGGCAGCGGCGGGTCCCGACGCCCGGCGACGACGCTCCGGTGCGTGCTTGCCGGCGGCGCGTACCATCGTCCGGTCTATCGACAAAGACCGCTATTCACGGAGGCTCAGGGCATGCAACGAGCCCGATTCGAGACTGGTCGGGACCGACTCATCGTCGTCCGCGCAAAGTCGTGAGCGGGCCCGCGGACTTGTACGGTCCGCTCGATTCGAAAGACGGCGCCTGGGCGAGCGAGCATCTGGTCGATGACCTGGTCGGCTGGCTGGCGACCGTTGCGCAGGATGGCCGAGTCCAGGCCTCGGCCATCTCGTTCCTCTGGGACTGCCGGACGATCCTCTTCTACAGCAAGCCGAACACCCCGAAGTTGCGGAACATCGCCGCTCACCCGCAGGTGTCGTTCAACCTGAACTCCGACCTGTACGCGGACCACGTCCTGATCGTCGAGGGCGTGGCTGCAGTGGAGCCCGACTGCCCGCCGTCCAACGTCCACGTCGCGTACGCGGCCAAGTACCGCGCTCCTCTCGAGCATTGGGGCATGGGCGAGGCGGAGACGGCGCGCGAGTTCTCGGTCGCGGTGCGGATCACTCCGACTCGAATTCGAGCCTACTAGCCGGACCGGGGAGGCGCTTGGCCGGGAGGATCGCCAACAAGGCCGTGTAGGTCCGAGGTCGGCGGGATGGTCCGCTGCCTCGGCGGCTGTCGCCGCGCAGACACATATGGCCCGGGCAGATGGCCTACCTTGACGACATGACGCCATCCATTGACACAGGCCGCCCTGTGGCCAGCCTGGGCTCCGTGGTCGCGCTTGCAGCTGCGATCGGAGCAGCGGGCGGGCTGCTCGCCGGCATCCTGCTGGAAGGCACCGACCCCCGCGACCTCTGGGCGGTAACCGCTGTTGTCCTGTTCGTGACGTGCCTCTGCTCGCTCGCCGCCAGCACGGCCGCGTCTATCGTGTGCCTGGCGATGAACCGCTGGCACCCGAGGCGGGTCGTTGGAGTAGTCGCTCTGGCGGCCCTCACCTATGTTTGCGCCGTCCTGATCTTGCCGGCCCTCATGGCGGCCGTGAACGTGCCGAACGTGCTCAACGGTGGCGCGCTGCCTTGCATTCAGTTCGGAGGCGGCTGTGAGGCAGGGCGTCACGGCCTCGACGCCATCGCAGGCCTCGTCGAAACGACGCTGCAGACGTACGGGCTCTGCGTCTATGCCGTGGTCGGCCTTCCGATGGCCACGGCACAGTTGCTCGTCCCCGCGGCCATCTGGGACATAGTCGCCAGGCGCTGCGGCTGGCTCCGGTCAGTCGAGCCTGCTCCGACCCGCCGGTCGAACGCGGCGTAGACGGAACCAGGCAGGCGTCAGGTCAAGGCGCTTCTTGTGCTTCGTGACCGCCTCGGCATAACGATCGAGCGTCGAGTAGCGGACGTCGGCCTTGGACGACTCGATCTCCGCTGCGACCGACTGGCTCACGTTCATCTCCGCGGCCACTTGTGCCTGGGTCAGGTGATTGGCCTTCCGTCCGGCGATGAGCGCCGCGATGAGGCGCTGACGGCGCATGGCAGACCAGGTGTTTCTCCCCCGTTTCGCGACAGCTGCGCGATGCTAACGTGCCGGCATGAGATCCAGCCGCCGCACCATTCTTGCCGTGGCCATCACCGTGGCCGCCGCGGTCATCGGCATGACTGCTTGGGCACTCGACCGGGTGGACCCAGGAATGACATTCGGGCAGGGCAATGACGCACAGGGACGGGCGACCTTGACCATCGGCTCCGTCACGCCCGGCGGTCTGGCCTGGTATGAGGGGGTTCATGCCGGGGACGTCGTGATCAACGTAGGCGGGATAGCGATTCCACCCGGTGACCAGGCCGTGTCGGAAGCGTATGAAAACTCCCGGGAGTTTCAATGGTCCCTGCTAACCGTGCCGCCAGCCCAGCTCCAGGAGGCGCTGGCCAACGGAGATTCCGGCGCGCCGGCACAGCTCGCGTACTTTGGGTGGGCGCCGCGTCGCCTGACCGCCAGCGGGATCGCGCTACTTGCCGGATTCCTGCTATGCCTGATGGGCTTCCTGTGGCGCCGTTCTGCCAGTCCGGGTCCTTCCCTTAGCCGGATGCTCCCGACTGTACTTGCAGCTTCGGCCACTCCGCTCTTCCTCGTGCCGGCGTATCTCACGCTCAGTCCGGCGGCGGTCATGCTCGCCAGCATCCTCATCGCTTCTGCGGTGCTGTTGGCAGGGCTCGACATGACCCAAGCGATCGGACCGACCCGTGTGCGGAGAACCGTCGTGCTCGTCGCGGCATTGACAGCGCTGACTGCCGCAATTATCGGCTGCGCAATCGCGTTCACGGGAATGGAACGCGGTCTCGCGACTGAGACGCGTTGGGCTTTCGCCTCGGCGACAGTCCTAATCCCGGGGCTTGTTGCGGTCCGGTATCTCCGCGGTCCGGCGGTCGCCTCGCAGCTGGGCCGGACGATCGATTCGATCGAGGTTGGCGTGGCGGCGACTCTGCCGGCGTTCGGACTGATGCCGCTGGCGGCAGTCACGGACCCGCCGTTCCTGACTCCACTCGTCGCCTGGGTACTCGTGGTGGTCGCGTTGAGGGTCTTCGCCATCCGGCCGATGGCCAGGCTGGCAGCCCAGACCACAATCGAACGCGAAATGGTCGTCGACGACTCGGAGGCCGAACGCCGGCGCATCGCGGGCGACATCCACGACGACGTGATCCAGGACCTGACGATGCTGGTTCACCGACTCGACCGCGACGGAGCCGAAGAGCCGGCCGCCACGGTTCGCCGTGCCGTAGAGCGCCTCCGCGCCATCTGCGCCGACCTGCGCCTGCCCGTCCTCGACGACCTGGGTCTGGGGCCGGCCGTCCATGCGCTCGTAGCCGAACTCGAGCCTCTGACTGGCGGTGAAATCCGCCTCGAAATTAAGGGTGAGGACCGCCTTCCGGCCGACGTAGAACTCACCGTGTTCCGTGTCGCCCAGGAAGGGCTCGCCAATGCAGTGAAGCACGGGCGGCCGCCGATCTCCGTCCACCTCGAGATTGGGGCTGAAGATGTGCAACTCAAGATCGACGACTCGGGCCCGGGAATACCGGTCGATGTACTCACCGCTCCACCGGCCGAAGGCCACATGGGACTGCTGAGCATGACTCAACGCGCCCAAACGATCGGCGCGTCGCTGGAGATCGTCGAGCGGCCCGGCGGCGGCACTCGCGTCCGGCTCAACTGGGCCGCACGAGCGAGGCGGGCCGGGTCCGCAATCAATCGCGAGCCCGCAAACTAGGGCAATGACGATTCGAGTCGGCATCGTCGACGACCATCCGGTCGTCCGCGACGGCATGACCGCGCTGCTCCGCGAGTACCCCGACCTGGAAGTGGTCGCAACTGCCGATTCGGTCGAGAGCGGCAGGCAGCTGCTCCGGGGCGTCATGACGGACGTTGTCCTGCTCGACCTCCGGCTCGGGCAGAAGAGCGGGCTCGAGCTTCTCGCGGATCGCGACAACTCGGCGAACGGTCCCGCCGTCGTGGTCCTGACCGCCTTCGACCACGCCGAGTACGCTGCCGCGGCCTGTCGGCTCGGCGCCGCCGGCTTCGTGCTCAAGACAGCACCGATCGCGCAGCTCGTCGAGGCGATTCGGTTGGCCGCTGCCGGGGTCAAGCTCAGCCTGAGTGGCCTCTCGGAACCGACGCTCACAACCCGCGAACAGCAGATCGTCCGCTGCATCGTCGACGGGTGGACGAACGATGAGATCGGCGCGAAGCTATCGATCTCGACAAAGACCGTTGAGGGTCACCTCTCCCGGCTCTTCGCGCGACAGGGTGTCGTCTCTCGGGCAGAACTGGCCTCACGGGCGGTCTTGGAAGGCTGGCTGGACGTTCCGACGATGCGCCGCCGAGGCACGCGAGGCAGATGATCGGGGCGATTCCGACATCGATCCTGGTGAACGCGCGTCCGGAAGGAAGGGGACCATGAGCACGGCGTCAAGCGAACCGTCGGCAAGATCGGCACGGGCAACGACAAACAGCCGCCGGTTCGCCTTCCGGGGCCGTCGCGTACCTGTTCGGGATCCTACGCTGTTGCTACCGGTGGTTCGCAGGCTTAGCCGCCGATGGCTTCAAGACAGCCATTTCACGCTCAGAATCTTGGCGGAGAGGGTGAGATTCGAACTCACGGGGCTTGCACCCAGCGGTTTTCAAGTCTGAGTCAGGGCGTTCGCTGGGGTTCGCTGAGGGCCGATTCACGAGGGAATCGGCCGTCTGCCGGGCCTCGAATCCGCCGCTGTTCGCCCCTGTTGCTACCGGCTATTGCCACCGGTAGACGACCCAGAATTCGCGACCACGGCCCTGCGGCAAATCCCCCTACCGAACGGCCCTCGCCAGGATCTGCCGCACACCCCTCTTGGTCATGGTGGCGACGCGCGGGTCGCCGATCTTGGCGATCCACTCGTCGATTGCGGCGCGGTCGAAGCCAGCTGGCAGGTCGATCTCGGGTACGCGACGAGGCGGCGCGCCTCGCGCCGCGCTGACGTACGCGAGATCAAAGATTGCTTTCTCAGGCGTCGCAACGCGGCCCCGCGGCCCGTTGGCCCATCCACCGAAGAGGTCGCCGGGGATGTGGTGGACGGCGTACGTGCCGATCGTCGTCGTGATCCGGCGGGCACGATCTAGCGAGGCCACCGTGGTGTCGCGCGGGATCTGATCGATCATCCCGTGGAAGTTGAGCGCCGACTGGAACGACACGTATGCAGGATGCGGCCGGGTGAGATCACCCACGACCCAGTACGGATCCGGTGGCGTCGGTCCGATGGACCACAGGCCATGGCGAATCTTGTGAGCGTGGCCGGCCTCGGCCAGGGCGCCCAGCGTACGGCTCGTCGAAGGAACGCTGCGCGACAAGGCGGCGGCCGCCTCTCGCGTCTCGACTACCGGCCCGATCCGCTCGAGGATGATCTCGGCTTCGAGCAGGCTCACTTCAAGGCCTCCAGGCGTTCGACAACCCCGAGCACCATGCTCGTCCACACGTCCGGCCGGCCGTAGATGGGCTCGAATTCCGCTTCGAGGAAGTCGACCACGAGGTCGTGGTAGGAGTCGTAGGAGATGCCCATAGCCGCGGCAACAGCCTTGTCGATCGAGGCTGGGTTCACTTGTCCCGGCATCAGAGCGTTCGGGTATGCGCCCAAGAGAAGGTCGAGGTCGAACACGTCTCGGGGCTCGGTCTCGGAGCGGCCCGCGAGCGCACCGATCTTCTGCCGGATCGCGGCCGGTGCCAGATAGTGCTCGGCCTTCACGACCCGGAGGCCTAGGCCGGCACCTATGTCGGCACGAGCTTGCTCGAAGGCGTGCTCGGGATCCACCGTTCCAACCCTCGACGAGAATTCGATCTTCGTGTTCAACAGGCCCGCCCGACCGCTCGCGACGAACTTCCAGCGGCGGGTCGTCGACGTCTGCTTGGGCTTGGATGGGTCAGAGATCGACACGCCTCCGGACCGGAGGATCTCGCGGAACGCGCGGGCAGCCAAGGTCTTGTCGATCTGATCCTCGACGAGGTAGAACCGTTCTGCCCGCAGGTAGTCGAGGTCGATGTCCTGCGACCGCCTGCGGCTGTCGAACCACAGCCGCAGGTTCGCTCCGCCCTTTACAACGTAGTCGCCAACCGGCATGTAAGAGGGCAGAACCTGGAGGAACGCCAGGTGCACTACCTCAACCAGCTTGGCGCCTTCGGACTTCTCGCTCATGCGCTGACACTACACGGTTAGTACTACTACAGTCAATGTCTTGTAGCGCTACCGCCGGAGGAAGGTGCAGCTTGTGAAGGGCCGTCCCGCCCCGGAACGCCAAACGCTCATGGAGAAACGGGTCAGCAAAGATGTCGCATAGGGCGCGGGTCAGCAGCAGGTCCTGCTCGACGTCGTCTTCGTCAGCCCATGGCGCATGGTCCGCCCGCCAGGCTAGGATCTCCCCGCGCGGCAGCATCAATCGGCCTCGATGGATTCGTTGACGACGGTCCGCCATCGCGGATCGCGAACTCCGACTCGGCCGGACCCCGGCACGAGCGGCACCCAGCTTTCCGGGCGCGCCTCGATCCAGCGGTGGAGCGGAGCCGCTGCGTCGGCCGCGCCAAGCTGCTCGAGCAGATAGCCGAGCCGCGCGATGTCTGCTGCCGCGGGCTCCGTCGCAAGTACAGGCCGAAAGTGACTCCGGCGAAGCGCGGGTGCGAGGTCGCGCAGAACGCTCATGACATTCCCCCACCCCCCGGCACGGGAGCTATAGCGGACGAGGTCGAGGGCGGTGAGTTCCGGCGTCGCCATGCGGTAGCGGCCGGACGGCGCGTTTACGAACTCGATCGGCGCGCTCGCCGTGTCGTGGCAGACAACGAACTCGATCCGGCCTCGGCCGACATCAATGGGCCGTCGCTGCCGTGGCACAACCACCTGCGTCACCTGGGCCGCCTGGGGGGAAGCGCCATGGTGGGCGGCCGCGGTCAGAAGGCCAACGTAGTACGGGAGACTGAGGTCCGTCATCATCGGGTCGAGGAAGATGCGCCAGGACGGTGCGCCAAGTCCGCGATCCTCCAGGGGAACGACGACGTGGAAACCGCGGACGGGCGTGACGATCAGTCCCGCAGCCTCCGCCCGCGCGAGCGCAGCGTTCGTGCTCGCGGCGCTGATGGCAGGTTGCTGGTCGCACGCATCCCGCGTCGAGAACGTGTACTGGCCATGCCCGGGCAGTCCGAGGATCCAGTCCCGCAGGTCGCTCATATGCAGGATCATACACTCTATGTCTGCTGTTGCATACGAGCGCACTGGAGGCGGCCCGTGCTGAGGTTGTTCGGTACCAGGACCGCGGACATCGAGACTACAGGTGCATGCTGGCAATGGAGTCCGGTCTGAGGACCTTGCGCTCTGTTCGGCGTTGTTCGGCTGTGTGCGCCGTTGCTACCAGGATTGCTACCGGCTTCGGACAGAATGGGCCGCTTTCAGCCACAAAAATGGCCGATTCGCACTCAGACTCTTGGCGGAGAGGCTGGGATTCGAACCCAGGGAGCTTGCGCTCTACGGTTTTCAAGACCGCCGCAATAGACCGCTCTGCCACCTCTCCGCGGGGCTATTCACGCTCGTTTCTCGGCTTCCGCGCCTGAGTGGACACTATCTCTAGTGTCCACTTCGGTGGACACTGAGCCGTTCTTGGGGCTCTTTGGGCCAAAGAAAGTGAGCGCTCGCGACGCAGCATAAGCCCTGTCGTCCAGAACATGCCGGTAGAAGCGGCTCGTGATGTTTGCGTTGGAGTGGCCGGCGATCTGGCCACTACACCCGGCTCGGACCCCTTGGCCAAGAGCAGGCTGATGGCGATGTGCCGAAGCTCGTGGATCTTGGTCACCGGCAGGCCGGCGGTGGCCATCCGCGCCTTGAAGTCGCTTAACAGAACGCTAGGGCTGACCGGCGTGGCCGGATCCTTCTCTGACGGGAAGACCAGGCCGGCCTTGGGGAAGCCCGTATCGACATAGCGTCGGCGCAGCAGGCGCTCGGCCTCGGGCGGGATCGGCACATCGCGCTTGCCGGACTTGGTCTTGGGCGTTCCCACGCCGCGAGTGGCGTAGTGCCCGGAGCCGGCGGGGGCCAGGACGCGGGTATCGGTGGCCACCACGGTCAGGCGCTTAGCGCCCTGTTGGCAGGAGGCTCTGGTTCGTCTCCCTAGTGCTCATCGTCGCGATAGCGGCCGCGCCGGCGACGGCTGTGATGGGGGCCCTGATCGCTGTCGTGCTGCTCCACCAGCTGGCATAGCCGTCCGGATCTTCCCGATCGCAAGGACGCGCCGCTGCCGCCGACCTGGCCAGGCAACCGCCGTCGCGCCCCGGCTGGACGCCCGTTGTCTGCTGAGCCAACGGGAGAAGCACTAGGCGGCTCTTGCCAACGACCCCGCCCGCTTCTTCGGCCGCGCCGATGCGGTCGGAGTCCTGGCTTTGTTGGGATCGAGGATCCGATAGGCGAGCACTTTGACCTGGTCGTTCACAAGGAACCACGCCAGCGCGTAACCCCAAACGAACAGTGCCCAACCCCAGCCCAGTGGTGTCATGAAGACCCCATAAACGGCAATCAACGTCGCCACAGCTTGAGTGCCGAAGACCGCCAGCAGCAACACCCGTGCGGGGCGGATTGACCAGAACCGGCCGCGTGTCCGGGTCAAGAAGATGGTCAGGTGCCCGGCCACGGACAGCTTCAGGTACATCAGCGTCTGGATGTGGTCGCGATCGATGTGGAAGACTCGCTCGGCGAGGAAGAACAAGCCGAAGGCCGCCACCACCCCGATGATCCCCAGCACCGTGGAGATCCCCAGCACCATGCGCATGTTCCAGGC
>PMNU01000027.1 GCA_003165675.1 Chloroflexota bacterium | reverse complement strand
GCGGATACGGTGAGTGCATCGCCGAGTGACAGCGGGACCATGATCGAGTGCAGGGCATGGTATCCGTCCGACCGCTGTCCCACCACGGCCAGGGTCAGGTTCAGCTTGGCGGGCGCGAACCGGACGACGTGGATGCGAGCGCCGGAGACGCCAACGGTCGTCATCGGCCGATCACCTCCGGAAGCGGCCCGAGGGCCACCCGAAGGGCCAACCACTCCTCGACCGACAGTGTCTGCGGGCGCCGGTCGCCGTCGATGCCGGCGGCGGCAAGCGCCCCTCGCACGGTTGTGCTTGGCAGGGGCAGCTGGCGCGACAGGACGTTGTGCAGCTTCTTGCGTCGTTCGCGGAAGCCCGCCTGGACCAGGCCCCAGAACTCATCCTCGTCCTGGGCCGAGAGTCGCGGACGGCTGCCGCTCGGATCGATTGGCCGGATTTCGACCACGGCCGATTCCACGTCGGGTGCGGGCTCGAAGGCCTCTCGTGGCACCGGGAATGCGATTCGGACGGCGGCGTGGTACTGGACGAAGACCGACAGGTAGCTCATGTCGCCTGGAGCAGCGGAAATGCGCTCCGCCACCTCGCGCTGGAGCATCAGGACGAGCCGCTCTGGCCGCGGCGGCCGCCCCAGGAAGCGATGCAGGATCGGACTCGTGATGTGGTAAGGCACGTTGGCCACGACTTCGTAGGGCGGCTCCATGAGCTCGGCGATGCTCTGATCGAGGATGTCGCCCCAGACCAGTCTGAGCGCCCCGGCCTCGATCGCGCCCGCATGAATACGAGCCAGCCGTTCTTCCAGACGTCGGTCCAACTCGACGGCGGTTACGGTCGCGCCTCCATCGAGAAGCCCGCCGGTCAGGATGCCCAGCCCCGGTCCGACCTCCAGAATCCGGCACCCCGGCTCCGGGGCCGTCAGGTCAAGGGTGGACTGCAGTACGTCTGGATCCGCCAGGAAGTTCTGTGAGAGCGAGCGGCGGGCCCGAAGCCCCTCCTCGCGCAGCTGGCGGCGAACGGCCAGTGGATCGAGCCGCGGACGCCGAGAAGGCATGCCGGCGCCGGCTGCCCGACCGCCGCCGTCAGCCGCTCCCCGCCCCGGGACCGGCGATTCGCTCACCGGCGAGCCAGCGGCAGCGACGGCCGAGCATCCAGATCGAGGCCGGCCCGGGAACCGGCTGCCCAGCGCCGGGCTCCTGCCGCCCCGATCATGGCCCCGTTGTCGGTACAGAGCGCAGGCCGAGGCACCACGAGAGGGATGCCCGCCCCGCGAGCGCCGGCGGCCAGGCGATCGCGGAGGACCCGGTTCGCGGCCACGCCACCGCCCAGGACCACGGACTTCGCCCCTATCTGGCGGGCGGCTCGCAGGGCCTTTGTGACGAGCACGTCGACCACGGACTCCTGGAATCCATCCGCCAGCTCCGCGACCCGATCGGCCGTCAGCGCCGACTCTCCGATAGCCGTCCCGTGGCCGTCGGTCTCCGTCGCAATGGTTCGCCGTGCCGCGGTCTTGAGCCCACTGAAACTGAAGTCGAACGTGTCCCCAAGCCAGGCCCGGGGGAAGACCACGTCGTGCCTCGTCGCCTCGGCCGCCGCCGCCATGATCGCCGGCCCACCGGGGTATGGCAGGCCGAGCAGCCGCCCGACCTTGTCGAAGGCCTCGCCGGCGGCGTCATCGACCGTCTCTCCGAGCAGGCGGTACTGCAGGTGGTCGCGCATCTCGACCAGAAACGTGTGCCCGCCCGAAACGATCAGCGCCACCAGCGGGAAGATCGGCTCCGCCACTTCGCGAGTCTCGTCCGCCAGCCACGCGGCGTACAGGTGTCCCTCCAGGTGGTTGATCGGGACGAGCGGCTTGCCGTGCACGTACGCGAGGGTCTTGGCGAAGTTGATGCCCACCAGCAGCGAGCCCGCCAGACCGGGTCCCTCGGTCACCGCTACGGCCGAGATGTCGTCCCAGGTCGCGCCGGCCGCGGCCCACGCCTCGTCGAAGACGGGCACGATCCAGCGCAGGTGAGCTCGCGCCGCCACCTCGGGCACGATCCCGCCCGACGCGGCGTGCATCGCGACCTGGCTGGCCACGACATTGGCGAGAATCCGGCTGCCGTCCTCGACGACGGCGATCGCGGTCTCGTCGCAGCTGGACTCGACCGCAAGGATCAGGCTGCGCGGCGTCACAGTTGTCTCCGCGTGACACCGCTGGGTCGAATAATCCGCGCGCGGGGGTCCGGCGCGGAAGGGGCGTCGAGGCCGGTCGAGCCAGCCGAACCGGTCGAGTCGATCGAGTCGGCCGTACTCCCGGCAGCCGTCGAGCCTGGGGCTGCGTCAAGTCGACGTACCGGCATCCCATCGTCCCCGACCTCGATGTCCGGCCGAGTGGCCACCTCGGCTCGAAGATCGGCGATTCGTTGCCTCATCGACCGCCCGTCGAGCGATTCGGTCGTCATGATCAGGGCGTCCTCGTTGTTGTCGCTGTAGTAGCGAGGACGGACGCCAACGACCTTGAAGCCGTACTTCTCGTAGAGCTGGCGCGCCGATGTGTTGGACGGTCGAACCTCCAGCGTGGCCTCGTGGGCGCCGCGCGCCGCGGCTAGATCCAGCAGCGCCAGCAGTAGCCGCTCCCCAATTCCCTGGCGACGCCACGCCAGTCGTGTTGCGAAAGTGGTCACGTGGGCCTCGTCGACGAGCAGCCACATGCCGGCGAAGCCGACGATCTCGTCGCCCCAGCGGGCCACGATGTAGTGGGCCAGCCGATTGTTCTCGAGCTCCTGCCGGTAGGCGTGGGATGGCCAGGGCGTGCTGAAGCTCTCGCGCTCGATGACGTGGACAGCCGGCAAGTCCTCGACCTTCATGCGGTCGACGACGATCCTCACCGGTGGTCGTGCGACCATCGAACCTCCCCCTTCGCCACCGACACACCTCGAGGCAGCGTCACGTACTCGGGGACGAGACGTGCCACGTCGTCGCCGCCGGCAGCGAGTCGGCGGGCACCGAGCCGCACGAGCGCAGCGGCCAGCCCTGCCTCCGCCTCGGCGCCGAGGGCGAGCGCCTCTTCCAGGGCCCGGCCGGGCAGGTCGACTGCGACCACTATCGTGCCGAGTTCCAGTTCCGCTTCCTCGCCGCCGCGGATCAGCCGAGCCGCGCCACCGGAGACAACGACTCTGTCCGAGGGCCCGGCCGGCAGGAGGAGAACCGCCCGTTGCGGCTCGAACGCTCCGGCGAGGCTTGCGGCTGCGAGAAGCGCTTCCGATGTGGCCACTCCGGCTATCGGGATGTCCAGGCCGCGAGCCAGCGCCTTTGCAGTGGCCAGCCCAACGCGCAGCCCGGTGAAGGCACCGGGGCCGGTCCCAACCACGATCCCGCCAAGTTCTGCCAACGAAACGGCCGTGGCAGCGAGCATCTCGTCGATCCGGGTCAGCAGTTCCTCGCCGTGGCGATAGCCCGCGGGCCAGCGCCGCTCGGTCAGGAGCGTGCCGTCCGCGTCGCCCAGGGCCACGAGCGCGTTCGTGCCCGACGTGTCGATCGCCAGGAAACGGCCGGCCATCACCGTCGAGCCTCGGCCGGCGGGGACCCGGCCGCCGGAATCTCAGCCGCCTCGACCGTCGCGGGAACCGCCTCGAGGTATCGGGCGTAGCTCTCGGCACTCGGTCGAATCGAGATCCTGCGTGGATCGTCTCCCGCTCCGTCTATCAGCACGTCGAGTCGTTCGGCCGGCATCGCGTCCGCGAGACGTTCTGCCCACTCCACGATCGTCACGCCTTCAGCCTGGCGCTCATCGATAAGCCCGCCCGCCAGCGCCTCGGCGGCATTGGCCAGGCGGTACAGGTCGACGTGGAAGAGCGGTAACCGGCCTCGGTACTCGGCCATGAGGACGAAGCTGGGCGAGACGATCGTGTCTGCGATCCCCAGGCCTGCGCCAAACCCCTTGGCGAACTGGGTCTTGCCCGCCCCCAGCTCCCCGACGAGGCTGATCAGGTCGCCCGGCCGCGCGGCTGCCGCAAACGCCGCCGCCAGGGCGCGCGTGCCTGCCGGGTCACGGGTCACAACAATTCTTTCGAGCTTCTGCGCCGCAATCACCCCGCGAGGTTACCCGAAACTCGCGCACCGCAGCTGTCGACCGTCGCCGGCCGCAACGGGCGGGTCTCACAACCGCGCTTCGGGGCCCTACGCGGCCGCCCGCATGCAGACGGCGCGGTCGATCGCGGGCGGTCCCGCTAGAAGATGAAGCGCTCCAGGTCGGAGACCGGGATTACGATCGTGTCCGTTTCGTCGACAAACCGGACCACGGCAGCGTCCAGGTGGATGCCGCCGCGGAAGCGATAGAGCCCCGCCGATTCGAGCCAGCGGCCCTCCCGACCTGCGTGCTGGCCGCTTCGAACGCGAACCCAGTCGGCCGGGAATTCCGGCAGCGGCACCTCCGCAACGTCGAAGACGAGCAGCGGAGGGTCGGTGACGATCGCCACTTCCAGACCGGCAAGAGCAGCCAGCAGGGCGAGGATCGGCGTCGCGATCGGGCGGCGCCCGTAGCCGTCGAGAGCGATGAGCCCGAACGGCACGGACGGCACGAGACTGGCCTTCTGCCGCAACGACGACGCCTCCAGGTCGCGCAGCTCGCCCTGGCCGACCGAGCCGGCGATGAGTCCCCGAATGGACATGGCTCGGGCGCGACTGATCGCCTGCGCCGAGATCCGGCTGCCGGCCACGACTACCGCGCCCGTCCGGCCGACGTCCAGGGCATTGGCCCACAGCTCCCCGTCCGTCAGGCGTGGAACATCCAGGTATCCTCGCGACGGTTCGCCCGCGGCAATAGCTCCTGTGAGGGCGGCGCCGGTCACAGCGATCGTCACGTCCACGCAGTTTCGGGCTTCGCGAACGACCCCGGCAATGGGCGACTCCACGATCGTGTGCCGCTCTCCGGCGGCAGCGCGCCATCGGCCGTGCGTTTCGAAGAGCAACGTCCCGCCGAGGCGCAGCGTCTGCTTGTCCCGGGCCGGCTTGCCGCGGCGCTCGCCTCCACCTACCCACCACTTGCCGGGAAACGGCTGGCGGCGCCGATCCTGCTGCATCACGACGGGAACGTACCCGGTCTTGACGTCCATCCCGGCCGGAACCGCCAGTTGCGACTCCGTCGACCCAACTCGATCTTCCTGCCGCAGGGCCGCGACCGACTCGTCGGAGGCAGGCTTCTCCCAGGCCGGAGGGTCGACCGGCCGGACTCTCTCTGTCCGCTCCAGCCGGCCAACGTCAACGAGCTCAGCGTCGGGCGTGCGCTCCGCAATGGGCATGCCCGGCACAACGGCGTCGCCCGGCACAACGAGCGCGCGGTCTCCCGGGCCGAGTCTGAAGTGGATCGTTGGCGAGAAGACAAGGACCCGCCGTCCGGCTACGCGGGCCAGCTCCGGCGGGATCGCCATTGCGGTCACCGGCTGGACGGCGCTCATTCGTCGATCTCCGGCCACATGCCGCGCTGCCAGGCATCCAGGGCCGCCCGACGCGAGTCCGGTCTGTCGGAGACGCGCAGCGGGATGTCGCGAAGGTCGACCAGCAGGCCGCCGAGCCCACCGGCGACATCGACCGAGAAGCGGTGGCCGCGGTTGCCGAGTCGGACCGCGTCGCGGAAGTCGAGGTTCACCCTGGCGGCGCGACCGGGTGGCAGGTCCACGACCTGCACCGCGCCCGCGTGTAACTCGATCTCCGAGTTTGACGACCCATCCTTCAGCCGCAGGGAGCCGGCGCTGCGACCCTGCCGGACACCCGCCGGGAGGATGAGACTCCCCAGCGGCATCAGGATATCGTCGGCCAGGTTGGCCATGAGCTGACGACGCTCCGCTTCATCGTCGATGACGCCAAGCGGTCCGAGGAGGCGGGCCTGGTCGCTCGCCAGCTGACTCACACCGGGCCGCCGAAAGAGATCGGCCAAAGCCAGGGCCACCACCGATGGAGGCATTGCGGCAAACACGCCGCCGGCTGCCACAAGCAGCTCAGGCATCGGGTGGACGGCTATCTCCGGCGTGGCGTCGACCAGGCGCCCGCATGCCGCCTTCGCCGCCGCGAGCCGGAAGGCCGCACCATCGCCGTCGGCCTCACCCCAAGGCACGAGCCGCAGGTCGTTGAGCCTGTCCATCACGCGGTGACGATCCAGCACCGTCGTCGACCAGGCCAGGACTCCATCGATCGCCTCCTCGGATGGGTTCTCCGGAGCAAACGAGGCATCGGCGAGGCAGGCATGCGAAGAGACCACCGCGAAGTGCCCTTGACCTACCGGTTCGGACCGAGACCTCAGTCCGCCCTGAAGACCGATCTCCACGACCTCGATCGACCGGTCGAGCACGTACGACAGCGAGGCGATGGACCGGGCGACGGCGAGCCGGCTGTCGTCCGGGAAGGCTCGAAGTCCCTCGAGAACCTGCTGCAGCGAGGCCCCGGCGGGCTGACCCGCTTCGGCGTCCGGGGCCAGCAGAACGTAAGCCGAAACCCCTCGGTCGGATCCGGGCTGGAAGTCCGGCCCGACCGAGGCTTGCGGCAGCGGCATCGAAGCGACCGGAGGAGGGTTCGCCCCAGCGACGGCCGTCGCCCCGGCCGCCGACTCCGTGACGCCTCCGCCAAGCTTCGCTACGTAAGCCGGCGGGCTATCGCCGGCGGCAGCCTGCCCCGCCGCGGCCGCCTTCTTCGACGCCTTCTTCGTTCTGACCGGCGCCTTCTCGGTCGTTGACTCGACCGGGGCCACGCTCGAGCCGATCACAGGTACGGCGCGGGTCGGTCCCGTCGCCAGCTCGTAGCCCGGCTGAGCATCTCGTGGGGCCGAGAACTCGGCCTCGTAGGCCGCCGCGCCACCAGCCAGCACCACCGTCAGCTCCGGTCGGCACCGAGCGACGGCGGCCAGGAGAACGGCCAGGTCCGGCAGGTGACGCTTCTCGTCGTTGCCGGGTGAGCGGTCGGCGCCGAGCAGGACGGCGCCGGTCTCCGTAGACAGGGCGAGGCGGCTCAGAACGACCGGGTCGTCTTCGTCGGCGCTGCCTCCGACAACCAGCCATCCGGCCCGCAGGGCCGCCAGTTCGAGTCGCCGCCTCTGCCGCCGCGAGCCCGCGAGAACGGCGATCCGGCGCGGGGGCGTGGTCCTGGCGGCGAGCCTCGGCCACGTGGCCACGTGGGAGGGGATGTCGGCGCTCCCTCCCAGCTCAACGAGCATCTCAGGATCGGTCAGTCCGACCTGAGTCAGGAGGCCGGCCAGCATCGCGTCGACGTCGACGTGACTCGGCATCGCCGCATGCGCAATGAGCCGCCACCGGCCACCGACGAGGCCCAGCACGGATCCGGCCGTGGTCGCCGAGCCGAAATCGAGGGCGAAGAAGGCTCGGGACTGGTTGGTCACCCGGATATGCTACCCGGCTCGATGATCACTGTCCGCCCTCAGGCGTCCCAGGAAATCTCCTCGTCGGGATCCTGCAGACGCTCGATCAGCTGCTCGATCCCGAGATCGTCGGCCAGGATCTCGGTCGCGACCGGGAGTTCGCCACCGAATACGTGCCGCAGCGTGGGATCGAAGAAGACCATGGCGCTGCTGCCCAGCGGGCGATACGGACGACTGGCCTGCAGGAACAACACAGCCGGCGCGGTCAGGCCGCGCAGCTGGATCTCGCGAGCAACCTGCTCGACCAGATCGTCGCGCTGCTCCTCAGAGTGAGCCTGTATCTCGATCAATCCGAATGTTCTCCGTCATGGTCGCGGGCGAACCGGTCACCTGGAGTCGAGTTGGCCCGGTTCTTCCTCGGATGCCTTGACCGCTCGGTCGTCGGGCTTCCCCCAGCCCCGACTCGCGTCACACGCAACTGTGCGCAATGCGACCGCCTCGGCTGCCGCATAGTACACCCGGGGTAACCTTCCGGACATCGCGGCTATGACCTCATACGAAATGGTGTTGCCCCACCGCGCCATTTCGAGCGCGCTTATCCTGTCTCCGCCCTGCTCTCCAATGAGCGTGAACTCGTCGTCGACGGTAACCTCCGGCCCGGGGACATCCGTCACGTCAACCATGATCGCGTCCATCGCGACCGTTCCTACCTGAGGGGCGCGGACCCCACGCACCAGGACCTGGGCCTTGTTCGATAGGCTGCGCGGGAAGCCGTCCGCGTATCCGAGGGGCAGCGTGGCAATCCGGCTCCGGCGGGCAGTCGTAAAAGTGGGCCCATAGCTGACGCCCGTGCCGGCGTCGAGCCAGGCTACGCGAACGGGCCGCGCCCGCAGCGCCATGACCGGCCGCAAACCGGCGGCGACGATCCGGCTCCGTGCGACGACCGTAAGGCCGTCCGGAACGAGACCGTACTGAGCGAGGCCGATGCGCACGACGTCGTACGTCCCGGCGGTCGCCGCGAGCAGACCACCGCTTGCCGTAAGGTGCCGCGCGGGGAGCGTCACGCCCGCTGCCTCCAGGAGTCCGGCCGCGGCTCCAAAGAGGGCGTCCTGACGCGAAGTGGTCCCCGCATTGTCCGCCGCCTGAAGATGAGACCACAGGCCGACGAGACGGGCACGCGGATTGGCAGTAATCGTGGCTGCGACCGCTGCCACTTCATCGGGATGGACGCCGCCCCGGCCCAGCCCGGTTTCCACCTCGAGCTGGATGTCGAGCCGGCCCTCGTCGTCCAGATCGGATCGGACGGGCGCCGCGACCAGCGCCGCAAGCGTTCGGCCGAGCAGCAGCCGGTCGCCGACGGTGATCGGCATGGAGTGGCGGAGGGCGTCGGGCGCGAGCTCCGGCGGAATCGGGAAGTGGATCGCGATCGGAACCTCGATGCCGGCCTGGCGCAACTCAAGCGCCTCGTCGAACGTGGCCACGCCGAGACCGCGAACGCCGTCGGCGACCAGCGCCCGGGCCACCGCGACGGCCCCATGGCCGTACGCATCGGCCTTGACGACGGGTTCGACCCGGACACCGGGCGGAAGGAGCCCCTGCATCAGCCGCGCGTTGGAGGTCAGCGCATCAAGATCGATCTCCAGCCACGCCGTCCTGGGCAGCGGCGGCAGGGCTCCGCCCGGCCCGGCCTCGATCAGCGGTTGGCGTGTGGCCAGGAGCCGGCTCCCGGTCGCGGCGGCAGTCGTGGTCACTCCGACGCTCAACTGCGAGCCGGAGCGCCGCCGGCACGTGAGCCCGCGCCCGGCAGCTCTGCCAGCCTCTTGCGGGCCAGAGGCAGCTCCGCGGTCAGGTCGGAAGCGAGCAGCCCGGCATCGCCGAGGCGATCGCTGACCGCCCCTCCGGCGAGGGCATGCAGGTAGACGCCCAGCTGCGCGGCCTCGAATGTACCCAGGCCCTGGGCCAGCAAGGCGCCGATCGTACCCGCAAGCACGTCGCCCGTCCCCGCGCTCGCGAGGGCCGGGTTCTCGAACGGCGAGACGGCTGTCCTGCCATCCCGGTCGGCAATGACCGTTCGGGCTCCCTTGAGGACGACCACCTGGCCCCATTCGCGAGCGGCTTCGCGGGCCGCGGCCAGGCGACGTCCGTCATCGAAGACGAGGTCGCCAAGCTTCTCCGGGTCGACACCGTCGGCCGCCCGCAACCGAAGAAACTCACCCACGTGGGGCGTCAACACGCACCGGGCGGCGACCTCAGATGCCCACCCGTCGACGGTGGCCAGCGATCGCAGGGCCTCAGCATCAAGAACCGCGGGTGCGGGCTGGCCATCCTCGTCCGGAGCCAACAGGCCGCGGATAAGCTCGGTGATGGAGAGGCTCGGCCTCAGCCCCGGGCCGACGACCAGGGCGTCGTGGTCGTGGTCCAGGATCCGGGCCAGCGCCTCCTCCGGATCCACTTCCTCCACGTCGTCCTCCGGAAGCGACAGCGTCGTGGCCTCGACGACCTTTGCCGCGAAGAGCGGCTGGAGCGACTCGGGCGTTGCCAGCGTCACGAGGCCCGCTCCAGCTCGTCCGGCCGCCGTGCAAACGAGCAGCGCCGCGCCCGCGTAGTCCACCGACCCGGCGATGACCAGCAGCTTTCCAAATGTGCCCTTGTGGCCGCGCACCGGGCGGGGTGGGAGGAGGGCTGCGGCAGTCCTGTCGTCCAGCAGGATCGGTTCGGGCACGACCCGGCTAGGCATCGGTCTCCTCCCCGAGTCCTGCGTCGGCGCGGCCTCCAGCGGTGCCCGCGGTAGGCCGCACCTCACCCAGGGCAACGTCCCGCGAAAGCCCCCGCAACCGCTCGAAGCGCTTCATCAGCGAAATCTCGCGCTCGCTCAGTCGCTCCTCGATGTCCGGCGGATAGAGGAAGCGGCCTCCGGCGGTCCTCGAGCCGTAGGCGATCGCGACCGCGAATTCCGACTCGTGGCTGATAGAGAGGGCGATGCGACCCATGCCGAGCTGCTCGGCTCGTCGCGCCGCCCGGCCGAGCAGCTTCACGGCAGGCTGCCCGGTCGGCAGACGTTCTATCTCGATATCCCGCCAGCCAATCCCGCGGACGCCCAGGCCGAGCACCTTCGACACGGCCTCCTTGGCAGCCCATCGGCCGGCCATAGTCTCGGGCCGGCCACGAACGTAGGCCATCTCGGCCGGCGTCAGAACGCGCCGCGTGAAGCGGTCGCCGAAGCGGGCCAGCGAGTCCCTGATGCGAGAGACGCGGATGATGTCGATCCCGAGCTCGGTGGTCTCCGGCGGCGGCGCCGGAACCGCGGCGGGCAATCCCGATAGGCCACGCTCGTCGCCCGAGATCGATTGCTGCCTCGGGCCGGCCACCTACTCCACCGTCACCGACTTGGCCAGGTTGCGCGGCTGGTCCACGTCACGACCCCGCTTCACCGCCACGTAGTACGCAAACAGCTGGAGCGGGATCACCGCCAGGATGGTGCTCAACGGCTCCAGCGTGTCCGGAACCCAGCAGACGTCGGTGGCCAATCGCTCGATCTGCGTATCTCCCTCGGTGGCAACGGCGAGGACACGGGCGTCACGGGCCTTGCCCTCCATCAGATTGCTGATCAGCTTGTCGTATACGGCCGATCGTGTGGCCACCGCGACGAGAGGTACGTCGGCATCGAGAAGCGAGATGGGGCCGTGCTTGAGCTCGCCCGCGGCATATCCCTCAGCGTGGAGGTAGCTGATCTCCTTGATCTTGAGCGCACCCTCGAGAGCCGCCGGATACCCGAACGATCGGCCGATGTACATGAACCCGGCCGCGTCGGCGTATCGCGCCGCAATCTCCTCGATTGGTCCCGCCAGCTCGATCGTTCTTTCGGCCTGTTTCGGCAGTCGGCGCAAAGCCGCCACGAGCTCACGTTCCTTCTCGGCCGAAAGGCGCTTGAACTGGTGGGCCACGTCCGCGGCCAGCATCACCAGGGTTGCGACCTGGGTCACGAATGTCTTCGTGGCTGCGACGGCCACCTCGGGCCCGGCCTGCAGGAAGACAGAGGCGTGAGACTCGCGAGTGATCGCCGAGCCCACTGTGTTGGTTACGGCCACGACGACGGCCCCGCGGTCCCCGGCAAGGCGCGCCGCGGCGATCGTGTCCGCGGTCTCGCCGGACTGCGACACCGCCACGACCAGTGTCCTCGAGTCGATCGGCGGTGGGCTGTAGCGGAACTCGGACGCCACCGTGGAACGGGCGGGAATGCCGAGCCATTCCTGGAACAGCGCCGCCCCGACGAGCGATGCGTAGTAGGCCGTACCGCACGCGATCATCTCGACGCGATCGATCCCGGCCAGCCGCTCCCGAATCGGGTCGAGCTCCTCCAGGCAGACCGACTCGCCTCGCAGCCGGCCGGTCATGGCCGCCGTCAGGGCGTCGGGCTGCTCGTGGATCTCCTTGAGCATGAAGTGAGCGTAGCCGCCTTTCTCGGCCGCCTCGGCAGACCACGGAATGATGTCGATCGGGCGGTCGACGACGGTGCCGGCACGGTCCGTTATCGTGAACATCCCGGGCGTCAGATCCGCAACGTCGCCGTCGTCGAGGAAGACGACCCGTTTTGTATAGGCCACAATGGCCGCCGCGTCGGATGCGAGGAAGCTCTCGCCCTCGCCCACGCCTACGATCAGCGGCGCGTTGAGTCGTGCGCCGACCAGTCGCTCGGGTTCGTCTCGATGCATAACGACCAGGGCATATGCGCCCTCGAGCCGGCCCAGGGCCGCCCGCACGGCATCGGCCAGGTCGCCTTTGTAGGCATCCTCGACAAGGTGCGCGACCACCTCGGTATCCGTCTCGGACTTGAGGGTGTGGCCGCCGGCGACCAACTCGTCGCGCAGCTCGCGGAAGTTCTCGACTATGCCGTTATGGACGACCGTGATGCGGCCCGTGCAATCTGTGTGGGGATGGGCGTTGAGATCGCTCGGCCGGCCGTGCGTGGCCCAGCGAGTATGCCCCAGCCCGATCCCCGCCCGAGGCGGCTTGTCGCCAAGAGCCTCGGTCAGAACCGCCACCTTGCCAGCTCGCTTCTCGACGAACAGCTCGCCGCTCTCCGTGACCAACGCGATGCCGGCGGAGTCGTAGCCCCGATACTCGAGGCGGCGCAGGCCATCCAGCAGGACGGGCCCGGCCTCGCGAGGTCCGGTGTATCCGACTATTCCACACATACAGAATCACTCCCGGTCTCGCAGACGACGGCCCCCGGCGAAGGTGGCTAGTTTAGCCGCTCTCCGGCCAGAGCAGCCAACTCGTCGGCTAGCTCGGCGACCAGGGCGCCCTCCGGGCCCTCCACCATGACCCGAATCGCCGACTCCGTTCCCGACGGGCGGACCAGGACCCGACCGGCCGAACCCAGGCGAGACTCGGCTCGGGCGATCGCCTCTCGCATGACCGGGTCGCCTTCCCACTGGTCCTTGTGACGGGCCGGGATGGTTCGCTGCTGTTGGGGCAGCATCGGCACCTGGGCTGCCAGGTCCGCCAGGCTGAGGCCAGTGCGAGTCATTACGGCCAGGATCTCGAGCGCGGTGACGATGCCGTCGCCGCTGCTGGTGTGCTCGAGGACGATCACGTGGCCGCTCTTCTCACCGCCCAGGCCGGCCCCGTTGACGAGCATCCCTTCGAATATGTACTTGTCCCCGACCGGGGTCCGAATCACCTGCCCGCCCGCATCCTCGACGGTCTTCTGGAGCCCCCCGTTAGACAGGATCGACACAACCAGCGCGCCGTTCGGGAGACTATTGCGCGCCAGCCGGTCGAGGGCGAGGATACCCAGGACGGCATCGCCATCGACGACACAACCCGACGCGTCGACGGCGATCAAGCGATCGGCGTCCCCGTCGAGCGCAAATCCGACGTCCGCGCCGCGGGCGACGACTTCACCTGCGAGCGCTCCGGGCGCAGTGGCGCCGCAGCCGGCGTTTATGTTCGCGCCGTCGGGATCGTTGAACAGCACGTCGACGCGGGCTCCGGTCGCCTCGAGGATCCGCTTCGCTGCGATGCCGCCGGAACCGTTGGCGCAGTCGACGACCAGATGGAGTCGAGTCGACGTCGCGGAGGCCAGCTTGAGCCTGTGACCCACGTACAGGTCGAGCAGATCGCGGTCCTGAACGGCCACACCCAGCGCGTCGGGCGAGGCACCAGGCAGCTCGTCGGCGGTCCAGATGAGCTGCTCGAGCTCGTCCTCGACATCCTCGTCGAGCTTGAGGCCGTGTTCGTCGAGAACCTTGAGGCCGTTGTCGCTGGCCGGATTATGTGAAGCCGAGACCATGATCCCCGCCGCGAAATGGCCCGCACCCGTGATGAACGCCAGGGCCGGAGTTGGTACGACGCCAACGACATGGACATCGACGCCCAGGCTCGTCGCCCCTGCCACGATCGCCGCCACGAACATGTCGCCGGAGCGGCGCGTGTCCTGCCCCACGACGATGGGCCGACCGGGACCGGCGAGGCGGTGGGCCGTTGCGCGACCAAGCGCGTAGGCGAGGGTCGGTTTCAGGTCAACGTTGGCCGTGCCACGGATGCCATCCGTGCCGAAGAGACGGGGCAAGAGACGCTCCTCTAGGTTGGGGAGGGCAATGGTGCCGGCGACGGCGGGTTGGAGACCGTGACGACTATCTGAGCCGGAGTGATCGCGACCAGCTTGATCCCTGCCGGCAGGTAGAGCGTGACGGCAGCACTGTGCGGTCCGACGTCGAGATCTCCGACCGCGACGTTCCCAACGAGCGTCGACGTGTCGAAGGCGTTGAGCGCCGCGGTCGCCCCGCCCAGCGTCACGGTCACGCTCGGCGCCGACAGGGTGTAGATGCGATCGGGTAGCGCCCCCGTCGGCACCACGCCGACGCTCACGCTCCGGGTCGATTGCGGCGATTGGAGGTGGATGACTACCGCTATCTGCCCCGCATCCGAGGTCACGCCGGCGGGCAGGTCGAGGTTGACGCTGGCCGTCACGTCGCCCGTGGCGCCTGCGATGGAGATGGCCTTGGTGTTGGCCTGACCGTTGAGCAGGGCGAGAGCGTCGGCCTGGCCGCGGACGGCCACGACGGGCGGCGTTACGTCGACGGAGGTGATGTAGTAGCCCGCGGCCTGATCGCCGGTAGTGATCGGCTTGACCGGCACGGTCTCCGTGCGGGTCTGGCTGCCCACCTGGATCTGGACATTGACGGTTCGGGGATTGAACTCGACGTGTGTCACGATCGCGTCCGAGGCGTCTCTGGCCACGAGATCGACGTCCTCGTTAACGTCCAGGCCGGACGCGTCGATCCGGACCAAGGCCTCGGCGTAGACCACCCTGCTGACGATTGAGGACGCCCCTGAGACATCTACTGATGACTGGCTCAAGACCGGCGTGCCGGGCTCAAGGCCGGACGGGACGGCGCCGGTGTCCACCTGGACGTTGACCTGCTTGTGGAACGTCGGGTCGAGCGTCACGCTGATCTGCTGCGGCTGATAGTCGATGATCTGGATGCGAGGGTCGTCGGCCACCAGCTGGACCCGAACCAACGAAGGTTCGCTGTCGCTGACCCTGGCGCTGGTCAGATCGGCAGTGGCACGGAAGCTGGACTGCGAAACCGGCACGTCCGGCGAGGCAATGTACCGGATGTTGCCAACCTCGGGCAATGTGCCTATCAGGTAGGAATTGGCGGGCTGATTCACGGTATCGATGGCTATCGTGCCGGGCCACTGCTGGCTGGTCTGCAGGAACACCATGGCCCCGTAGAGGATCACCGCCAACAGCACCGCGCCGATCTTGAGCGGCCAGTTTCGGAAGATGAAGCGCAGGACCCTCACGAGGCCTTCTCCTGCCCGTCGCCGTCGTCGCCGGTGGCCTCGGCCCCAGGCCGGTCGGATCGACTCCGCCGGGCGCCGGCGGGGCGATTGAGCCCGCCGAAACGGGCTCGCCGCGCCAACTCGCGAACCGTGGGACCTACCCGGCGCGGCGGCGTCCGCTCCTGTCGGAAGATCCGGCCCGCCGTCTGTGGGTGAAGCAGCGCGGCGAGGTCGTGGGCGAGCTTGGGCTCGTTGAGGTTGCGGACGATGCGAGCCCGCTCGACCAGGCTGATCTGGCCGCTTTCCTCGGACACGACAACGACGATCGCGTCAGTCTGCTCGGTTATGCCCAGAGCGGCCTTGTGCCGTGTGCCGAATCGCTCCAGCGGGATCGTGGTTTCGGCCGAGGGCAGCAGCGCTCCGGCGGCCAGGATCTGGTCGCCGCGGATGACAACGGCCCCATCGTGCAGCGGGGTCTTGGGCGAGAAGAGCGTCACGAGCAGGTCGGCCGAGACATCGGCGTGGAGCATGACGCCGTTCTCGGCGATTTCCTGCAGGCCGGTCTCTCGTTCCATCACGATGAGTGCGCCATGGCCCTCGCGCGACAGCCGCTCGGCTGCGCTCGCAACCTCGGTTGCGATGTGCACGGCTGTCGACTGCTCCGCGGGAGAGATCAGCCAGCTCAGCGAGCCGAGCCGGCCAATTCGATCGAGCGCCCGCCGGAGCTCAGGTTGAAAGACGACTACCAGGGCAAAGAGACCGACGTACGCGCTCGTCTGGAGGATGACCTTGAGCAACCTCAGATCGAACGTCACGGCTGCGCCGTAGACGACGAGCAGGAGGCACACGCCAATGACAAGCCGAACCGCGCGCGTCCCCCTGATCAAACTGAGGAGCCAGTAGATCAGGAGGGCCGTTATCGCAACATCGGCCACAACGTTCGGGCTGACTTTGTCGAGCGCCGACTGAATCAGTGGCATCGGTGGACAAGTGTATACCGCCAGGCGGTCGTCCCCGCGCGCTCGGGTCCTCCCGACCACGAGGCGAAGCCGCGCAGACCGGCTCGGGGCGACGCGGCCAAATCGGCCGGGGCGGGGTGACCCGTCAGGCCGACGAGCTCAAGAGCAGAGAGCCGCCAGCCGTTGGTCCCTTGGAAAGGCCCGACTGGCCACCTCGCACAGCCGCTGGCGCGTGTCCTCGTCGTCGTTCAACTCCGCCAGGCGACCGAGCAGGGCGAGCTTCTCCGCGGCCAGAGTATTCCAGTCGCGCGCAAGGTACGACTCGACGAGTACCAGATGCGCGTCGACATCGCCGGGCGCCGCCTGCAGCAAGCGATCGGCGGCGTCCAGACCCAGCTCGAAGCGCCCTTCTCGGGCGTATGCCCGAGCCGTCGACAGAAGCAAGGAGCGGAGTGTTGTGTTGTCGCCCGCCAGGTCGGCCGCCTCGGCCGCAGCCAGCAACTCGTCACCCGTTTGCTGGCCCTGGCCATCGCCGACAAGCCCTGCCGGGGCCGCGGCCGTGAACGCGCCGCCCACGACACCCACCGCCGCTGTAACCGACTCATCCGAGCCCAAGTCGAGCGCTCCCGCGACTTCGGCGGCTGCCACTGCGTCATCGGCCGGCGCCGCGACTCCAGCGTGCTCCGAGGTCTCGGTTGGCGCGGCGTCGACCTCCAGTGTCTCGCCGGTGGAACCCGGAAGCGGCTCGGTCGCAGGCTGGGCGGCCGGGACGGCTGGGGCGGCCGGGACGGCTGGAAGGGTCAGCGGCCCACCGGCCGGGAGTTGAGGTTCTGCCTCGGCAGTCGCGGGCGGCTGGATCACGTCGGCGGCTCCGGGCGCGGGGACTGGGGTCGGCGCGACGATTACCGCCGCATTCTCACCGACGCCGGCCGCAGCTGACGCCTCTAGCCGGGGCGCCTCCAGCTTGCCACCCGACGGCTCATCCCGCAGGCGGAGAGCGCGGGCCAGCAGATGCTCGGCGGCCTGGTCGCCCGCAGAAAGCCGGATCTGCCGCAACAGGCTGCGCTGGCGCCGGCTGCGTTCGGCCGTATCCTCAAGCTCCAGGGCTCGCCGGAGCGTGTCTGCGGCCTCCGGCAGTCGGCCCGCGGCCTCTTGAATCTCCGACACGTGATCCAACGCCAGGGCCGCATCGACGCGCTGGCCGGCCATGGTCAAGGCCTCGGATTGCCCCAGGAGCGCGCCCTCGTCGTAGGGGGCTCGAGCGACAGCGGTCGCGTACTCCACGAGCGCCTCCTCGAGATGACCCAGTCGAAGCAGGACACCGCCGAGGCTCGTGTGCGGCATAGCGCGCGACGGAGCGATCGACGCGGCTTTGCGGTATGCGTCGATGGCGTCCTCGGGCGCACCTCGCAGAACGGCCACGTGGCCGACTCGCAGCGCCTCTTTGTAGCGCTCGTACAGATCGTGTGGCATGCCTACATGATGACTTCTGCGCGCTCGCACGTCGCGGGTACG
Organism: Chloroflexota bacterium; assembly: GCA_003165675.1. Taxonomy (GTDB): domain Bacteria; phylum Chloroflexota; class Limnocylindria; order Limnocylindrales; family CSP1-4; genus Fen-1039. Next base: position 4,442 of record PMNU01000027.1, on the reverse strand, counting down.
TGAGCCGGAAAGGCGCGGTCGCTTCGTCCTAAGCCAGGTGCCCAATTCGGGGGCAAGCACCCGCCCCGAGCGGTCGCCACCTCGACTCCTCGGCCCGCGCGCGGACTCCCGCCTCGCGCCTGCAGCGAACGCAGTGGTGGGGGGAGCCGAGCACCGAGGCTAGCCGGACCTGGAGGTGCGTGAGCGAGGATGTCCTGCGTCGCCCCAGACGCGACTATCGCTTCGTGTACTGAGGCGCCTTGCGGGCTCGCTTGAGACCGTACTTCTTGCGNNTCCTTCATTCGCGGGTCGCGGCTGAGGAGGCCGGCCTGCCGGAGCGGAAGACGGTTGCCCTCCGGATCGATCTGGAGGAGGGCGCGGGCGATACCATGACGGATGGCGCCGGCCTGGCCCGTCACGCCGCCGCCCTCGACCTTGATCTGGGCGTTGTATGCGCCCTCGGTGCCGGTGACTCGGAACGGCATGCGAACGTCGGCCTCGTCGATGGCATTGCCGAAATGCGCGTCGAGGCTCCGATCGTTGACGACGATCTCACCCGAACCGGGCACGAGTCGGACACGAGCCACCGCGGTCTTGCGGCGACCGGTCCCGTAGTAATAGGCAGGGGTGGTCATCACGCTCCTCGTCAGGCAAGCGGCTCGGGCCGCTGAGCCTGGTGCGGGTGCTCTGGGCCGGCATAGACCTTGAGCTTGGTAAGTTGCTGAGCTCCAAGGCGGTTGTGGGGAAGCATCCCCTTTACCGCTCGGCGAATCACTTCCTCGGGCCGACGATCCAGCAGATGACCGAGGCTCTCCGCCTTGAGGCCGTGCGGGTAGCCGCTGTGACGCATGTACAGCTTGGATTCGCGCTTGTCGGACGTCACATGGATCTTGCCTGCGTTGACGACAACGACATGGTCGCCGGAGTCCAGCGTCGGGCTGTAGGCCGGCTTGTTCTTGCCTTCGAGGACTCGGGCAATGCGCGACGCCAAACGGCCGAGCGTCTCGTCCGTCGCGTCCACGACGTACCAGCGTCGCTCGATCTCGCTCTCACGGACCGTATATGTCTTCGCGGTCATCGTTCTCCGTTCGATCTGGCGGTCGTGCTTGCCAACGCCGCCCCCTCCCTCGTGGGACCGAGAGCGACGCGCCTGAGGCACAGGCCCTTCGCGGGGGCCGTGGCCCCGTTGAGCGCCGGTCGCCTGGACGCGAGCGCCTCGGCGACTGCCTCTTCGTTTGTTCTGCCGTGTCCGACCTCCAGGAGGACGGCCACGATCCTTCGCACCATCTGGCGCAGAAACGCATCGGCGGCGACGTCGATCGTCACCTGCGATCCTGTTCGCCGGACCCGGACCGAGTGCACGGTCCGCACCGGCTGCCGGTGCGCCACCCCGAAGGCGCTGAAGTCGTGACGGCCCACCAGGACCGACCCGGCCCGCTCCATCGCGGCGGTATCGAGTGGGTCCCGCACCCCGAGCGCGAAACGCTCGCGAAGCGGGCTTCGCGGCCCGTTCCAGACGGTGTAGCGATACTCCCGATATCGCGCCGCATAGCGTGGGTGGAACCCGGCCGGGACGCGCCGCACCTCGCGGATTGCCACGTCCTCTGGCAGCAGAGCGTCGAACGCCCTGGCCAACTCCTTCGCCGGCCTGCCTCTCGGGTCGGTGAATGCGATCACCTGCCCAATGGCGTGAACACCGGCGTCGGTTCGACCCGCCGCGACGACTCTGACCCGGCTTCCGCCGGAGATCGTTGCCAGCGCGGCTTCGAGTTCTCCCTGGACTGTCCGGGCCCCAGGTTGCGACTGGAATCCGGCGAAGTCCGTGCCGTCGTATTCAACCCGTGCGCGATAGCGCACCGGCGCGCCCTCTCGGACGCTTTCGTCGCCACTCGGCCGGCGCATTGCTGCGTTGACCCGTCCGCTCGTTCGCTCACGCACGATCGTGCGCTCGCTCCCTTGCTCCGCGCCGCCTTGCACTGCATCCGGCGGAGCGGCGATTCATGATTGGGTTGTCTACACCAGTTCGATCTGAACAATCGGCGCCGCGTCGCCGTAGCGCTGGCCGAGATGGACGATTCGGGTGAACCCGGAAGTCCGATCGGCGTACTTTGGCGCGATCTCGTCGAAGAGCTTGGTGACGACGAGCGGCTCGTTCGGGAACTCCGCTATGACCGCCCGGCGCGCCGCGAGATCGCCGCGCTTGGCGAGCGTGATCATCTTCTCGACCCGACCGCGGATCTCCTTGGCCTTCGCCTCGGTGGTCTGGATCCGCTCGTAGCGCAGGACGGACACGGTCAGATTCTTGTAGAGGGCCAATCGAGGACCCTGCTTGCGACCGAGCTTGCGGCCGTCTATTCGATGGGCCATTGCTCAGGCCTCCTCAGGGGGCAGGTCGTCGAACTGCTCCTCGTCGTCGACATCGTCGAGGTCATCGCCAAGCGACGAGTCATCGGCGTCGGGGAGGATGAAGCCGCGCATGCGAAGTCGCTCTTTCATTTCGTCGAGCGATTTCTTGCCGAAGTTGCGCATTCGAAGCAGGTCGTCGTCGGAGAGTTGCAGCAGCTGCCCCACCTTGACGATGTTGTTTCTCTTCAGCGAGTTGTACGCCCGCATCGGCAGGTCCAGCTCCTCGATCGGCATGTCGAGCATGTTCGGGGGGAGCTGCGGAACGTTCGTGGCCACACGGTCGCTTCCGACCGCGACGAGCCCGATGTTGGCGAATAGTGAGAACTGGCGGACGAGTATGTCCGCGGCTCGGCCGAGGGCCTCCTCGGGCGAGATCGTGCCGTCTGTCTCGAGCTCGATCGTGAGCTTGTCGTAGTTGGTCATCTGCCCGACGCGAGTGTTCTCGACCGAGTAGTTGACCTTGCGGACGGGCGTGAAGATCGCATCGACCGGAATGACGCCGATCGGATTCGACTCCGCACGCTCGGCAGCGAGGTAGCCGACACCCTTTTCGACCGTGAGATCCATCTCGATGGTCACGTCGTCCGAGTCCAGAGTCATGATCGCCAGTTCGGGGTTTATGACCTCGACGTCGGCAGACTCCTGGATGTCGGCGGCGGTTACCGTGCCGGCACCACTCTTGATGAGCTTGAGCTGGACCGGGTGTGTGGCAAAGCTCTTGAGGCGGAGCTTCTTGACGTTGAGGACGATCTGAGTCACGTCCTCCTTCACGCCGGGGATGCTCGTGAATTCGTGGTAGACGTCACGGATCTGGATCGCCGTAACGGCCGCGCCCTCAAGGGAGGACAGCAACACCCGTCGAAGGGCGTTGGCCAGTGTGACGCCGTAGCCGGCCGGCAACGGACTGGCCTCGTACTTGGCGTACGAGCCGAGTTCTTCGACCGGCGCGATCTGCGGGCTCTCGAGTTCGATCATCAGGGGGCGTTACCTCGAGTAGTACTCGACCACGAGTTGCTCGTTGAGGTCGAGCGGCATCTGGTCGCGACGCGGGGCGGTCAGGACGGACCCGGCGAGCTTCGCCCCGTCCACACTGAGCCACTCCGGCACCTGGCGCGACTTGATGACCTCAACGGCCTCCTTGAAGGGCTCACGGGTGCGATGGGTCTCGCGGACTTCGATCTTGTCACCTGGCTTGAGCTGCAGCGACGGAATGCTGGCGACACGCCCGTTGACGGCGAAGTGAGCGTGCCCGACGAGCTGACGCGCCTCGGGCCGGGACGCCGCAAACCCCATGCGGTAAACGACGTTGTCGAAGCGAAGCTCCAGCATTCGCAGGAGGTTCTCGCCCGTGACGCCGGGAGTGGAGCTGGCTTTTTCAAAGTAGCCCTGGAACTGGCGCTCGAGCACGAAGTAAACGCGACGAATCTTCTGCTTCTCACGAAGCTGCATGCCGTAGTCGCCGACCTTGCGGCGGCGAACTCCGTGCTGTCCGGGGGGCGCCTGTCGGCGCTCGAACGCGCATTTCTTCGAGTAGCAGCGCGTGCCCTTGAGGAAGAGCTTGGCGCCTTCCCGGCGGCAGAGCCGGCAGACAGGGTCGGTGTAGCGGGCCATTTTGGTCGGTCCTCCTAGACGCGGCGCCGCTTGGGCGGGCGGCAGCCGTTGTGGGGGACGGGGGTCACGTCGGTGATGGCGCTTACCTCAAGGCCGGCGGCCTGGAGCGAGCGGATCGCCTGCTCGCGGCCGGCACCGGGTCCCTTGACGTAGACCTCGACCTGGCGCATGCCGTGCTCCATGGCCTTCTTGGCGGCCTGGTCGGCGGATTGCGCCGCGGCATAGGGCGTGCTCTTACGGGAACCCTTGAAGCCGGCGATCCCGGCCGAGCCCCAGCTGATCACGTTGCCGTTGGGGTCGGTGATCGTGATGATCGTGTTGTTGAAGCTCGCCAGGATGTGAGCGTGCCCCTGCGGCACGTTCTTCCGCTCCCGGCGGCGCTGTTTGATAGCCCGCTTGCGTTCGGCCATTCCTGCGTCCGGCTCCTCTTACTTCGTCGCCTTGCG
>PMNU01000116.1:4130-5891 GCA_003165675.1 Chloroflexota bacterium | reverse complement strand
TGGCGGTCCATGGTCACCGACTCCCGCGTGGATCCCATCTCCCCGTGCCAGGAAGCCTGTCCCGCCGGAACGGACGCCGGGCGCTATGTCGGGCTGATCGGGCAGGGCCGCTACGACGAGGCATACGCCGTCGCCTCGGAAGTCAACCCGTTTCCCTCGGTCTGCGGCTGGATCTGTACCGCTCCGTGCGAGTCGGTATGCCGGCGCGGCACCCTGGACGAGCCAATCGCGATCCGGCGTCTCAAGAGGTTTGCCGCCGAGCAGGGGAAGCTGCCGCCGATCGCGCCTCCAGCGAAGAAGCGCGACGAGAAGGTCGCCGTCGTCGGCGGCGGACCCGCCGGAATGTCGGCCGCCTACTACCTGGCCAGACTCGGCTACGGCGTGATCGTGTTCGAGGCGATGCCGGTGCCGGGCGGCATGATGGCCATCGGCATCCCCGAATACCGCCTGCCTCGAGAGGTGCTGAGCGAGGAGATCGATCGGATCGTGGGNNCCTGGCCGATCTGGAGGCGAAGTACAACGCCATCTTCCTGGCCACGGGCGCATCTCGCAGCCGCAAGCTCGGCGTGCCCGGCGACGGCCTGCCGGGCGTCGTCCCGGCCACGTTCTTCCTCAAGGGGGTCAACCTCGGCGAGAAGCCCGTTCTGGCGGGCGCGGTCGTCGTTGTCGGCGGCGGCAGCACGGCCATGGACGCGGCCCGGTCGGCGCTCCGATCGGGCGCCTCGCCGGTCACGGTCCTTTACCGCCGCGGTCGGGCCGAGATGCCGGCCCAGGCCGAGGAGGTCGAGGCCGCCGAGCACGAAGGCATCAACATCCTGTTCGAGGCCGCTGTAACCGAGGTCCGGGGTTCGGAGGCCGGAGTGGCCTCGGTCAGGTACGTCAGCCAGCGCCCGACCGACAGGTTCGAGGGCGGACGTGCCGTCTACGAGCCTATCCCCGGGAGCGACCGCGCCATCGATGCGTCGACGGTCCTGGTGGCCGTCGGCGAGGAACCCGATCCGTCGATCCTGCCCGCGGGAGCCGGCATCGAGACGAGCGGCTTCTCGGGCATCGTGGCCGACGCCGGCCAGGCCACCGGACGCAAGGGCGTCTTCGCCGGCGGCGACGTCGTGTCTGGCGCGAAGACGATCATCCACGCCGTCGGAGCGGGTCGCCGCGCCGCCGGTTCGATCCACGAATACCTCTCCGGAAGTCGCGACGGCGAGGCCGAGATCATGGCCGCGGTCCGGGTGCCGAGGGCGCCCGAGCCCGTGCTGACTATGGACCTGGCCAGTCGGCCGCGGGTCGGGATGGAGCTGCCGGCGTACAAGCCGGGCTCCTTCGCGGCCACTCAACCCAGCATCGAGCCGGCCGCGGCCATCGTGGAAGCGGCGCGCTGCTTCAGATGCGACGCCGTCTACCGCTGCGAGCAGGTCCACGTTCAATCGGGGCGCGGGCCGAGAGACGGCCCAGATGTCCAACTCAAGGAGCGGGCGCCGGCGTTGAGCGGCGGGCCAGGTCTCGCCGCGTCGGCGAGCACTCCTCCGTCGATAGCAGGAGGTCGAGACTGATGGATTCCGCCGCGTTCGGCGCTGCCGAGCAATTCGTCGAAGGGACGATAGCGGCCGCGCTTGTGGCCCTCTGGCTGCTCGCGGTCGCCCTGCACCTGGCGAGACCGTACATGCTCGCCCTGACGCGCAAGTTCACACTCCGGCTCGGTGCCGACCTGTGGTGGACGATCTACGTCGGGATGCGGGACATCTTCCTGCTGCAGGTCTTCCT
>PMNU01000116.1:0-4099 GCA_003165675.1 Chloroflexota bacterium | reverse complement strand
GGCGTCCAGGTCACCACGGTCGGCAGCAGCATCTCCAACCAGCTGGCGTCGATCCTCGTGAGTTCGCAGAACCAGACCATCGCCCTGGCGTTCTGCTACCTGTCCGGGTTCCTGGTCGGGATGATGGCTCTCGTGGCCGTGGCCTACAACCTCCGCCTTGCCTCGCCCGCCCCACGCAAGGCCGATGCCGTCGCTGCCTCCCAGCCCGCGGCGCAGAGCTAGGAGATCGAGATGAACGACCAGCAAGCTCTAGTCCAGGGCACGCAGTACTGGCTGATCCTCTCCGTCGCGGCCGTGCTGCCGATCCTGTGGGCCTTCACTCTCTCGCTCCACTTTGCCCGACCCTACGTGATCCGTTACCTGCAGGGGTTGACGCTGCGGTTTGGCGGAGATGTGTGGTGGCTCAGCTACATCCTCATGCGCGACGGCCTTCTCGTGGTGACGTTCGCGCTGAGCGCCATCTTCCTCTTCCCCAACGTGTATATGAGTGCCGACCTGGGCGTCCCGATCACGGCGCCGCTCGCCGCGCTCGTGCTCTTCTGGGCCCTGCTCGCCAAGCTTACCGGCGACTCCGACGACGACCTGAGAACCTTCCGAATCGTCTCGGTGCTGCTCGTGGTCGCCTCGATGCTGTACATCATTCCGCAGGTCTACGGCGTTGAGGCCGGCGACCAGGTGGATTCGCTCAACGCCATCGCCAACCTGGGCGGGATCCCCGGCGCGCTCGTGAGCGGGGCGAACCCGAGTCTCTCCTACCCGATCCTGAACCTCAGCCTGGTCGGCTTCGCGGCCACCGGCGCGGTCATCTTCCTGTGGTTCATGCGCAAGACGAAGTTCGAACCGGCGGAGATGGCGTAGGCCCAGTCCGTTTCGACGCCGCTCGCAAAGGACCGCCGCTCTTCGCCCACCGGGCGAGCACCCGGGTCAAGAATCGGCTCCATCGGTCGAACCTGTATCTCCATCCGGGCAGAGTCGACAAGATGCCGGGGTCGTCGCCAGGGTTGGCCGCGGTTACCCGCGCCGCCCGGCCGGGATCTCCGCAGCAGCGGCCTCGTCCACGATCCAGGTGGCGCCGGTGCGGCGGGTCCGCTGCACCGGCCAGCGACGGCCNNGACGACCAGGACCGGCGCCGCTTCCAGGAGTCGTGGGTTGATCGTCATGCGGGGCAGGTGTGGCCCGATGTGCGTCGGCGCGGGCACGCCCATGGTCCAGGCCATGCTGTCCAGGGCCGGCGATTCGGGGAAGCAGGACAGGACGTGGCCGTCATCGCCCACGCCCGTGAGGATGAGGTCGAAGGCGGGCCAGTTGCCTTCAAGCATCGGCACTTCGGCACCGAGTTCCTCGGCATAGCGGGCGGCGCACCACCGGTTGTCATGCAGCTCGGCAAGGGCCCGATCGGTCGGGAAGGGGTGGATATTGGAGGAAGGCAGGGGGGCCCCTCCGGCCGACCCCCCGCCGCCCAGCAGGACGTCGTCGAGGGATGTCACGTTCGACTCCGGGTGGCCGCGCGGCACGAAACGGTCGTCGCCCCACCAAACGTGGACCTGCTGCCACGGAATCGTGTCGCACAGCGGCGACGCGGAGAGCAACCGGTAGATCGGAATGGGCGTGCTGCCGCCGGTAGTGCAGAAGTCGGCTCGACCGCGCCGCTTGACGGCCGCGATGAGGGAGGCGCCTATCCGTTCGGCGGCCTCCTGCGCGGCCGCGTCCGGGCTCGCCGTCACGATTAGATCGGGCTCGCCCTTGTTTGGCTCGGGCAGAGTGGCGGCGCTCGTGCCGGCCAACGCTCCGGACACCGGAGGAAGGTCCGGCTCCGGCTCAGTCATGGTCCTCGCCCCCGTGCTCCTCGGTCCTCGCGCTCGAATGCGCCGAATCTGCCGAATCCGCCGATTGGGCCCCGTCGGCAGGTTCGTGCCGGCGCGACGCGGACTCTCCGCCGAGCAGCCGCCCGGCCATCGCCAGCGCCTGGACCGCGACGGGGTCCGCAACCCCCATGTCGACGGCCCGACCGAGCAAGTCGACGTCGGTCAGACGCGGCGCCGCATAGCTGCGCCGAACCCGCTCCCGGCCGCCCTCGCGGATTGACACTTCGACGGTCCGATCGCCTGCGGCTACGTCGCCAACCAGCTCGGTTCCACGCAGCCGGGAAACGATCTCGACGCGGACCGTCGACCCGGGACCGAGGTCGGAGCGGACTGGCCGCAGCACGACCTCCACCGCGTGGTCCTTCTGACGGAGAGTGGCAACTCGCCGGCCGTTCTCCTCGCGACGAAGTGGCTCGACCACGGTCATGCCGAGCCGGGACGCCAGCCAGGCGACGTGGGAAAGCGGCCTGACCACGTTCGTCTGGCCCGCCGGGTCGCCTCGTTCCGACGCCGCGTATTCCACGTCGATGCGACGGATCGCACCGAGATGTGGTCTCAGGTCGGGCAGGTCGTAGACGGATGCGAGGGCCTCACGCCAGCGAGCCTGGCGCAGCAATGCCCAGTCGACGACGACCACGCGACGCTCCTCGGCCGTGGCGGAGAGCCGGGCGAGGAGATCCAGACCGTCGCCCGACCAGGCCGAGCCGTCGACGATCAACCGGTCGGCGATCGGCAGTAGCCGCTCCGCCCGATGCGAGCCAAAGGGCGGGTCCGCCGGCCACCACAGGGCGACGGGCAGGTCGTGGACAAGGAGCGGCACGATTATGGAGGCCAGATGCCGGCCGGTCTCGCCATGAGCGATGACGCGGATGGTTTCGGCCCCGGTTTCGGCCCGGCCCCCTGCCCCGGTCAGGGCCAGCGCCTCGATGCGGGCCTCCAGGCCCGACGGCCCGTCCGGATCCACCGCGGAGAGAATCAGCGAGCGCGAGGCGTGGCGGCTTGCAGTGCCGGAGATCGTGGCGGCACAACGCTCGGCAGTGTGCCGGTCGCCCGCTACCACCACGAGATTCAGGACGCTGGTCCGGGCCGCCACATGGTGGCCGCCGGCGTCGCTCGTCTCGCGGGCAGCGGCTAGGGTCGCCGCGGTGCGAGCAGCGGCCTCGGCCTGGTCGGCAATCAGGGCAGCCTCCGCCCTGGACGCCTCGGCCCGGGCCATTGCCGCGCTGGCCCACAGGCTGCCCAGCTGGCCCTCGATCTCGGATACGGAGTGGGCCACCGGCCGCTCCGGCATCAGATCCTGCGCCACCGTCGGCCGTCCCGTTCCAGGAGCTCGTCGGCTGCCTCCGGCCCCCACGATCCGGCGGCGTAGTTGGGGAGCCGCGGCGGCGGTGTGTCTGCCCAGGCGTTGATGATCGGCGTGACGATGGACCAGGCAGCCTCTACCTCGTCCGCTCTGGTGAATAGCGAGGCATCGCCCAGCAGTGCGTCGAGGATGAGCGTCTCGTAGGCGTCCGGCGAATCCACGACGAACGACGTGTCGTAGGCGAAGTCCATGTTCACCGTCCGCACGTCCAATCCGAGCCCCGGCACCTTGGCCGCGAAGCGCAGCATGATCCCCTCATCGGGCTGGATGCGCATGGCCAGAACGTTGGGAGCGGGATCGCCCGTAGACTCGCGGAAGAGCCGCAGCGGCACTTCCTTGAACTGGATCGCGATCTCCGTGGCTCGCTTGGGAAGCCGCTTTCCGGAGCGCAGGTAGAACGGGACGCCGCTCCAGCGCCAGTCGTCGATCTCGAAGCGGCCGGCGACGTAGGTCTCGGTCTCCGACTCGCGATCGACCTCCGGCTCTTCGCGGTAGCCTGCGGCGGGCTCGCCGCCGACCCAGCCCGAGCCGTACTGGCCTCGAACGATGTCGCGACGGACATGCTCCGGATTGGGCGGCGCGATTGCCTGCAGAACCTGGAGCTTCTGATCGCGCAGGGCGTCGGCCATGAACGAGGACGGCGGTTCCATGGCCACGAGCGTCATCAGCTGCAGGAGGTGATTCTGCAGGATGTCGCGGCTGGCGCCGGTCTCCTCGTAGAAGGCGCCGCGACTCTCCACCCCGATCGATTCGGCCACGGTGATCTGGACGTGGTCAACGTAGCTCCGATTCCAGACCGGCTCGAAGATGCCGTTGCCGAACCGGAAGACCAGCAGGTTTCGGACCGTTTCCTTGCCCAGGTAGTGGTCGA
>PMNU01000092.1 GCA_003165675.1 Chloroflexota bacterium | reverse complement strand
CACGAGGGGAGAAGGCCGCCGAGACGCCTGCGGCTGAGACGGTCGCTGCTGAGGCCGCGACCGACCGGGCCTCCTGACCGATCGCCCCCCTGGTCGCCCGATACCACGGTCGCGCGGTGGGCCCGGGACGGTCGCGGGCCGGCCCACCTCCGCCCTTCGGAGTATGCTCGACGGGCTTCCTGGATGGTCGAAAGACGGCAGCGAGCCGCCTCGCCCAGGCCAGTATCGGGAGGGACCATGTCGCCGTCGCGCCCGGAATCGGACCCCGTGCGCGGGTCCGGGCGGCCCCCGGCGGCGTCTAAGCTGGCCGCGTCTAAGCTGGCCGCGTCGAAGGTCTGGTTCGCTCCCGACCGACCGGTTGTATCTCCCCAGATCAAGGCGACGCCGTCAGGGCAGGTGGGGCCTGTCTCGCCAACACAGGCAACTCGGCCGGCCGGGCAACGATCGTCCAGGCCCGCGTCGATCCCAGGCCGCTCTGCCGGCGTGAAGAACGTCCGGGGCCAGCGGTCCGCGCCACGGGCGCCAGATCCGCCACGGACGCCGCCCGTCGTAGTCCGGCAGATACGGAGCGGCGTGGTCGAGAGCCGCCACCGCGGCGCCATCGTCGAGGTGGGGATCGAAGGTTCGGTCCGCCGAGTCCTGGGCGACCCGGACACCGTCGTCAACCTGCGCTCAGCGGTCAAGCCGTTCGGGCTCACGGCCTTCGTCGAAGCTGGCGGAGTGGAGGAGTTCGATCTGTCGAGCGTCGAGCTGGCCATCATGGCCGGCTCGCATTCCGGTGAGGACCTGCACGTCCGAACCCTGCAGGCCATCTTCCGTCGGGCGGGCGTGTCGCAGCAGTTCCTGGGCTGCGGCTCGGAGGGCGCACCCCTGGACGCTCTGACTGCGGCTCGGCTCGCTCGCGACGGCGAGAAACCCGGGCCCCTGCGCCACATGTGCTCCGGTCAGCACGCCTCGATGCTGTTGTTGTGCCGGATGAACGACTGGCCGCTCGAGGAGTACTGGCTGCGGGACCACCCGGTACAACGCTTGTACGAGGCTACGGTGGCACGCGCCTTCGACACGACGCCCGAGATGCTCGTGCTCTCGACCGACGCCTGCGGCGTTCCAACTTACGCTTTCCCGCTGCACGAGGTGGCCCGCGCCTTCGCCATGCTGGCGGATCCATCCGCCGTTCCCATCGCCGAGGCTCGCTCCAGCCTGGCGCCCGCGCTGCTTCGCATCCGCGACGCGATGATGGCCAACCCCGACATGGTGGCCGGGAGTCGCGACAGGCTCGACACGTCGGTGATGAAGGCCGCTCCTGGTCGTATCGTGGCCAAGGGGGGCGCAGAGGGATTGCGCGGTTTCGCGCTGCTGGCGCGCGACGGCGGCCCCACTGCCTCCGGGATCGCCCTCAAGATCGAGGATGGCGGAGGCTTCGATCGGGCTGTCGTGGCCGCGTCCGTAGAGACGCTCCGGCAGGTTGGCGCCCTCGACCCGGCGGCGCTGCGGGCCCTGGGTCGCTACTACCGGCCCGTGGCCCTCGACCCGCGTGGCAATCGCGCGGGTGAGGCGATCGCTGAGTTCGAGCTCGCGCCCGTCGGGGAACTGCTGTAGGTCCGGCTGATCGCCGGCGGACGGCGCCCCGCGCTGCGGTGCTGGGCGGTGGCGCTCGGGGGCCCTACAACAGAACCTGGGCCTGAGCCGGCAGTCCCTTGCCCGTACACTTAGGGCATGAGCGAGGTACGCGTTCGAATCGCGCCGAGCCCGACAGGGCCGCTGCACCTGGGAACCGCGCGCACGGCGCTGTTCAACTTCCTCTTTGCGCGCCACACGGGCGGGACCTTCATCTTCCGTCTCGAGGACACCGACCAGGCACGCTCTACAGAGGCTTACGAGCTCGACATCCTCGAAGGCCTCCACTGGCTGGGGATCCGGTGGGACGAGGGACCGGGCATCGGCGACGAGCCGGAGCGCGGCTCATACGGTCCTTATCGCCAGATGCAGCGCCTGGAGCGCTACGAAGAGGCCGCCACCAGGCTGCTTGCGCAGGACCAGGCCTACTACTGCTACTGCACACCGGGCGAGCTCGAGGCCGAGCGAAGGCGCCAGGAGGCCGCACGCGAGACGGTCCGATACAGCGGCCGCTGCGCTCATCTCACGCCGGCGGAGCGAGGCGCCTTCGAGGCCGAGGGGCGCAGGCCGGTGGTGCGCTTCCGCATTCCGCCGAATCGGACGATCGCCTTCGACGACATCGTTCGGGGGCACGTTGAGATCGATACTGCGGCTCTGGGCGGCGACCTCGTCATCCTTAGGTCGGACGGCACGCCCCTGTACCACTTCACGGTGGCCGTCGACGACGCCGCCATGGCGATCAGCCACGTGATCCGCGGCGAGGACCACCTCTCCAACACCCCCAAGCACATCCTCCTGTTCGAGGCGATGGGCGCGCCGATCCCGCAATTCGCACACCTGCCGCTCATCCTCAATCCGGACCGGACCAAGATGAGCAAGCGCAAGAGCCAGACCGCCGTGGCCGACTATCGGGCTCAGGGGTTCATTCCGGAGGCCTTCGTCAACTACCTGGCGCTGCTCGGCTGGTCGACCGGCACGGAGGAGGAGGTTCTCTCGCAGGCCGAGCTGATAGAGCGGTTCGACCTGTCGACGGTCAACAGCGCCGGTGCAGTTTTCGACCGCGAGCGGCTTGTCTGGCTCAACGGGCAGTGGATCCGCCGCCTGTCGCCGGATGACCTGATGGATCGGTTGAGGCCGTTTCTGCAGGCCGACCTGGACGCGGGCCGCATCGACTGGCTGCCCTCGGACGAGGAGATCAGAGCGCTCCTCTACGTCGTTCAGGAGCGCCTGCCTACGCTCGCGGCCGTGGGCGATCTCATTCGCTTCCTGTTCGTGAAGAACCTGGACCCGGACGTGGCGGCGATGGTACCCAAGCGCTGGGACGCGGCGACGACCGCGGCCGCCCTTTCCGCCGCCCGCCGGACGATCGCCGACGTCGGGCGGGTGTGCTGGGAGGCAGACGAGATCGAGCCGCCACTCCGGAGTCTCGTCGAGGATCGCCGCTGGCAGGCCGGCGATCTGTTCATGGCCATCCGCGTCGCCGTCACCGGCCGGACAGCCTCACCGCCGCTCTTCGACACGATGGTGGCGCTTGGCTACGAGCGGACGCTGGCCCGGCTGGATCGGGCAATCGAGAAGCTCGAAGCGCAGGCAGCCGCGGCCCCGTAGGAGGGAACCCCGGGATGGCTCGAACGATTCTGGTGGTCGACGACGAGCGCACGCTGCGCGAGACGCTGGCCGAGAGCCTGGAGCAGGAGGGCTTCGCGGTAGTCCAGGCCGCCGACGGGCGGGAGGCGGTCGATGCCTTCCGGCGCCATCACCCCGACCTGATCCTGCTGGATCTGATGCTGCCCGAGATCGGCGGGACCGAGGTCTGCCGGATCATTCGGGCCGAGTCGGGTGTGCCGATCCTGATGCTCACCGCAAAGAGCGCCGAGGTGGACAAGGTCGTGGGGCTGGAGCTCGGCGCCGACGACTACGTCACCAAGCCGTTCAGCTTTCGAGAGCTGCTGGCCCGAATCAGGGCGCTGCTGCGCCGGTCGGAGACGCAGGCTCAGGCGGCCGAGCCGGAGACCGTCGATCTCGGCCAGGTCAGGGTGGACCTGGCCGGACGCCGGCTGCTGCGGGGCGGTGAGGTCCTCCCGGTCAAGCCGAAAGCCTTCGAGCTGCTTCTCTTCCTCATCCGAAACGCCGGTCACGTCTTCACCCGCGACCAGCTTCTCGAGCACGTCTGGGGCTACGACTACGCCGGGGAGACGCGCACCGTGGATGTCCACGTTCATTGGCTGCGGGCCCAGATAGAGGCCGACCCTGCCAACCCGACGTTTCTGGAAACCGTCCGCGGCGTCGGCTACGTCCTGAGGCGTCCCCAGGCCGACTGACGAGGACGGGCCTGACCCTAGATCCCGAAGAGATGCAGGATTGCCCCAATCGGCCCGGACAACACCTGGAGTGCCAGGTAGGCGCACCCGGCGATGACGGCCGCGCACGGGATGGT
>PMNU01000125.1:11911-12081 GCA_003165675.1 Chloroflexota bacterium | reverse complement strand
CCTCGGAGCGATGATCCAGCCCGAGGCCGCGGTGCGGAACTTCGCCCGGTTGAGTAATGCCGGAGCGAGCGGGCGGTACGGCTTCCGTGAGGCGCTCGACTACACGGCGCGCCGGCTCCCCGAAGGCGCGTCGGTCGCGATCGTGAACAGCTACATGGCCCATCACCAGG
>PMNU01000125.1:0-11905 GCA_003165675.1 Chloroflexota bacterium | reverse complement strand
GCGCGATCTCGTGCCGCCGGTCGTTCGTCGCTTTACCTCGCCCCACGGCTCGATCCCACAGACGCACGTGCTGTCGAATGGGCGGTACGCGGTCATGGTGACGGCCGCGGGATCCGGCTACAGCCGCTGGCAAGACGTGGCGGTCACCCGCTGGCGCGAGGACGTCACTCGTGACTCGTGGGGCAGCTATCTCTTCCTGCGCGATATGCAGACCGGCGCGGTGTGGTCGGCGGGCCACCAGCCCAGCGGCAGGGAAGCGGACAGCTACGAGGTCTCCTATACCGAGGATCACGCTGAGTTCTCCCGTCGCGACGGCCCGATCGCGACGCGCTTGATCGTTGTGGTGTCGGCGGAGCACGACGCGGAGATCCGCCGCGTGTCGCTGACCAATCTCGGCTCGCACGGTCGCGAGATCGAGCTGACGTCATATGCGGAGATCGCTTTGGCGCCGCAGGCGGCCGATGCCGCTCACCCGGCCTTCCAGAACCTGTTCGTGCAGACCGAGTTCGCCCCCGATATTGGAGCCCTCCTGGCGACCCGCCGTCCACGGTCCAGCGACGAGAAGCCGATCTGGGCCGCACATGTTGCGGCGGTCGAAGGGGAGACCGGCGGGGTCCTCCAGTACGAAACGGATCGCGCCCGCTTCCTCGGCCGGGGCCGGTCGGTCCGCTCACCGGTCTCGGTCATCGACGGGCGTCCGCTCTCGAACACCGTCGGCGCCGTGCTGGATCCGATCTTCAGCCTTCGGTGCCGGGTCAGGCTCGCCCCCGGCGCGACCGCCCACGCGATCTTCTCCACGGTCGTCGCCGAGTCGCGCGAGCAGGTCTTGGACCTGGCCGATAAGTACCGTGAGTCGGCCACCTTCGAACGGGCGGCGACCCTGGCCTGGACGCAGGCCCAGGTTCAGCTCCATCACCTGGGGATCGAACCCGACGAGGCCCACCTCTTCCAGCGCCTGGCCAACGGGATCCTCTACTCCGATCCGTTGCTGCGGCCGGCGGCAAGCCTGCTGGCCCGCAACGAGCGGGGAGCGCCCGGCTTGTGGGCCCACGGCATCTCGGGCGACCTGCCCATCGTCCTGGTGCGGATCGACGAAGCCGAGGAGATCGACATCGTTCGGCAGCTGCTCCGGGCCCACGAGTACTGGCGGCTCAAGCTCATCGACGTTGACCTCGTGATCCTCAACGAGCATGGCACCACCTACGCCCAGGGCCTCCAGGATTCGCTCGAGACGCTCGTCCGCACGAGCCAGTCCACCCTGGTCCACGAGGGCCATCCGGGCCACGGCGGGGTATACATCCTGCGCGGCGACCAGCTCTCCGCCGAGGACCGCACGCTCCTCCAGACGGCCGCGCGGGCCGTCCTGCTGAGCCGCCGGGGCAGTCTTGCGGATCAGGTCATCCGCCTGGAGCGTCCCGAGAGGATCGCTCCGCCCGCCGCGCCGCCCGGTTCGAGGCAGACCAAGAGCGAGGTAGCCGCGCCGCGTCCGGAGCTGGAGTTCTTCAACGGGCTTGGTGGCTTTGCCGATGGCGGGCGTGAGTACGTCGTCATCCTCGGCCCGGGACAATCCACCCCGGCGCCCTGGTTGAATGTGATCGCCAACGCGTCGTTCGGGTTCCAGGTCTCCGAATCCGGGTCAGGCTATACGTGGTCCGGGAACAGCCGCGAGAACCAGCTCACCCCATGGTCCAACGATCCCGTCAGCGACCCGGTGAGCGAGGCGATCTACGTTCGGGATGACGACAGCGGCGAGTTGTGGGGTCCAACGGCCCAGCCCATCCGTTGCGAGGAATCCACGTACGTCGCCCGTCACGGCGCCGGCTACAGCCGGTTCGAGCACCTGCATGGCGGCATCGGGCTCAACCTCGTCCAGTTCGTCCCGCTCGACGATCCCCTGAAGATCTCGGTTTTGACCGTCGAGAACCGATCCGGCCGCTCCAGGCGCCTGTCCGTGACCGCCTATGCCGAGTGGGCTCTGGGCACCTCGCGCGGGGACAGCGCCCCCAGGATCGTCACGGCGCTGGAGCCGGAGACGCAGGCGCTCCTCGTACGCAACCCGTGGAACACCGAATTCGCCGGACGAGTCGCCTTCCTCGACCTCGGCGGGCGGCAGACAGCGTGGACGGCCGATCGGACCGAATTCCTCGGCCGCAACGGCGCCCCGGACCGGCCCGCCGGCCTGGACCGCGGATACCGGCTGCAGGGAGCTGTCGGCGCCGGGATGGATCCTTGCGCCGCCCTGCAGACCAGCTTCGTGCTCGCCAACGGAGCGCGGACCCAGGTTCTGGTGCTGCTCGGCGAGGCTGACGGGGCCACGGCGGCGGCCGACCTGATCCGGCGCGGGCGAACGGCGGACCACGAGGCGATACTGCGCGACGTGGCGAGCTACTGGGACGGTATCCAGGGCACTGTCCAGGTGCGGACACCCGACCGCTCGATGGATATCCTGCTTAACGGCTGGCTCATCTACCAGACGCTCGCGTGCCGGCTGTGGGCGAGGACGGCGTTTTATCAGGCAGGCGGCGCCTACGGGTTCCGCGACCAGCTCCAGGACGTGATCGCCCTGGTGACCCCGAAGCGCGAGCTCGCCCGAGAGCACCTCCTGAGGGCTGCGGCGCATCAGTTCGCCGAGGGGGACGTCCAGCACTGGTGGCATCCGCCTTCGGGTCGGGGCCTCCGAAGCCGCATCTCGGACGATCGCCTCTGGCTGCCTTATGCGGTCGGTCGCTACCTCGCGGTCACGGGCGACGCGGCGGTCCTCGACGAGACGGTCCCATACCTCGAGGGACCGCCCCTGCGACCGGACCAGACGGACGCCTACTTCCAGCCAGAATCCTCACCGGCGTCGGCTTCGCTGTTCGACCACTGCGTGGCGGCTCTGGACCGGAGCCTGGCGGTGGGCGCCCACGGGCTGCCGCTCATCGGGACGGGCGACTGGAACGACGGCATGAACCGGGTGGGCAACAAGGGCCGGGGCGAGAGCGTCTGGCTGGGCTGGTTCCTGCACACTGTGCTGGCCGCCTTCGCGCCTATCGCGGAGGCTCGCGGCCAGCGTTCCAGCGCAGCGCGCTGGCGGGCCCACATGAAGTCGCTCCGACGGGCGCTAGAACGCGACGGCTGGGACGGCGACTGGTACCGACGAGCCTACTTCGACGATGGCACCCCGCTCGGCTCGGCCACGAACGCCGAGTGCCGGATCGACTCGATCGCCCAGTCGTGGAGCGTCCTGTCGGGAGCCGCCGATCCTCCCCACGCGGAGCGGGCGATGGCCGCGGCGGAGGAGTATCTCGTCCGACGCGGTGACGGTCTCGTCCTGCTGTTCACCCCGCCGTTCGACCATTCCGACGTAGATCCGGGCTACATCAAGGGATATCTGCCGGGCATCCGGGAGAACGGCGGCCAGTACACCCACGGAGCCATCTGGTCGGTCCTCGCCTTCGCGGCGCTGGGCGATGGCGACAAGGCGGGTGAGCTGTTCTCCATCCTCAACCCCATCAACCATGCCAGCACCCGGGCCGGGGTCCAGCGCTACAAGGTGGAGCCGTACGTCATGGCGGCCGACGTCTACACCGAACCGCCGCACGTCGGCCGCGGCGGTTGGACCTGGTACACGGGGTCGGCGGGCTGGATGTATCAGGCTGGCGTCGAGTGGATCCTTGGATTCCGTTTGCGCGGAACGACGCTCCTTCTCGACCCCTGCATCCCCCGCGCCTGGCCGCACTACGAGATCGATTTCCGCTACCACTCCGCCACATACGAGATCGTCGTGGAGAACCCGCAGGGGGTCAGTCGCGGGGTGGCATCCTCGGAGCTCGACGGACAGGCGCTGATGGGCGGCGGCGCCGCGATCCCGCTCATCGACGACGGCGGCACGCACCGGGTCCGGGTAGTCCTCGGCTAGGCCTCGCCTGGGCCGTCGGCCGTCACACCCTGCGCTATGGCCGCATCGTTTGGGCCAACGCCTAGAATTGGCAGCGCTTCGGGGCCCTTCCAAGCGGCAGGTCGAGGCGCGTTCGCGACCTGCTTGCACCTAACGGTTGAAATCACCGAGGCCGATCAGAGGTAGCGATGCAGGTCGGGGTGCTGGTGCCGCAGGGCTGGAAACATGAGTACGACGGATGGGATCCGGCACGGGCTTGGGCCCGGACCCTGGAGCTGGCGCGGCAGGCCGAGGCCCTCGGCTTCGAGTCCGAGTGGGTGTTCGATCACTTCCATACGACGCCGGATACGACTGACGAGATCACCTTCGAGTCGTTCACCACGCTGACGGCGATCGCGGGTGCGACCTCTCGGGTGCGGCTCGGGCACATGGTCATCTGCGCCGGCTACCGCAACCCAGCGCTCGTCGCGAAGCTCGTGTCCACGCTCGACGTCGCGAGCGGCGGCCGGTTCGAGGTGGGCATCGGCGGCGGGTGGAAAGAGGATGAGTGGCTCGCCTATGGGTACGGGTTCCCCGAGACGAAAGATCGGCTGTCCGCCCTGCGCGACGCGCTCGAGGTCATCACGCGGATGCTCGAACCAGGCCGGGCCACCTTCGAGGGACGGTTTGCGAGCGTCCACGCCGCGGTGAACGTGCCGAAGGGGATCCAGCAACCGCGCCCGCCGATCATCGTGGGTGGAAACGGCCACGAGGTCACGTGGCGGTTGGCGGCACGTTTTGCGGACGAACTCAACGTCGTGTTCCTGTCGCCCGAACAGATCGCCGAGTCGCTCCCGGTGATCCGCGCCCGGTGCGAGGAGATCGGCCGCGACCCGACGACGCTTCGGCTCTCGGTCTATGCGTCGGACGATGAGATGCGCGAGCCGGGCCAGGCCCGCGTCGATCTGATCGGTCGGTACGCACAGGTCGGGTTGGCGAGACTCATGGCGTTCCCCGCCCGCTGGTCGCCTACCGAGGAGACGCACCCCCGCTTTGCCGAGGACTGCCTCGCGGCTGGGATCGAGCTCGAGCGCGCGTGAGCCGCCAGACGCGCGCCTGACGCCAGTTCCGCCGGGCGGCTTGACGGACTCTGAGCCAGGTCAGAGTATTTGGTCTGGAGTCGTCGGCGCAGACACCGTACCGGCAGAGGGAGCCGAGAGATGGCGACACGCTCTCGAACAAGTCGGTCCTTCGCCTCGCGCGTCATCGGTTCCGCATGGCTGAGCCGCGGGCCGTCCTATCGGGCGACCTGCTTCTCGCTGGTCGGTCTCCTCGCCGTCTCTGCTNNCCAAATGGCCGGTCGTCGCACCGCTCGTCAGTGGACAACCTGCCGGGCCCACTGCGACCCTCGCTCACGGACCGGCCGGGTTCAGCGCCACCGGATCGATGACCGCAGCGCGCGACGGCAGCACCGCCACCCTGCTCGCCGACGGGCGAGTCCTCATCGCCGGAGGAGTTGGCGACTCGGGACAGCTTGCCACAGCCGAGCTATATGACCCGGCCACCGGCTCCTTCAGCCCGACTGATTCGATGGCCACCGCTCGCGCTGACAATACCGCCGTGCTATTGGCCGACGGTCGCGTCCTGGTCGCCGGCGGTGAAAACGACGCATCGTTGTATCTCGCTTCGGCCGAGCTATACCAGCCGTAGCCTTCGGCTCGCCGACGACGGGCTGGCAACTGATGGTGCGCGGCGAGGGGAGGGGCGGCATCTACCACGCTCGGCTGGGGAAGCGGACACTCTGCCAGCTCAGTTACTCCCGCCCGGGAGTTGGCGGAACGAGTCTGTGCGTCCAGCAGATTACCGTCGACAGGCACAGACAAGGCGCCTGAGGCGGGGTGCACAGGCAACGACAGACCGGGTTGGCTAAGATCCGGCAATGATGAATTTCGGCCTCGTGCTCAGAAACACCGGGGCAGCCTCCGGCCCGGAGATGATCGAGGCCGGTGCGGAGACGGCCGAGCGCCTGGGCTGGCGTTCTGTATGGACCACCGACCATGTCATCGTCCCGCGGTCGTCGGTGGTGGCGACGGAGTACGGCAGGACCTTCGAAGCGATCGAGACATTGGCCTGGGTGGGCTCGCGTCATTCGCGCGTGAGGTTGGGAACGAGCGTCATTGTGGTTCCGCAGCGAAATGCAGTTCTGCTGGCCAAGGAGCTGGCCACGCTAGACGTGCTCAGTGGTGGCCGCGTGGTCGCCGGTGTCGGGCTGGGGTGGATCGAAGGCGAGTTCGCCAACCTGGGAGCCACGGATCGCTTTCACCAACGCGGGTCTTACCTCAACGAGACGATCCGCCTGTGGCGACACCTCTGGTCCGGCTCCGCAGAGCCGTTCCACGGTGAATTCCACGACCTGAGCGACTACCTCTTCGGGCCGCTGCCGGCCCAGGGCGGTGGGCTCGCGATCGTTGTCGGTGGCTTTGCGGAGGCGGCGCTGCGGCGTGCCGGGTCGCTGGCCGACGGCTACCAGGCAACGGGGATCGGACCGGAGGCGCTGGCGTCGAAGATCCCGGCCATTCGGGCTGCCGCGGAGACAGCCGGCCGACCGATGCCGCGGCTGTCGGCCCGCGTGGATGTGGCCACCAATGGCGACAATGGAGGCCGCTTCGCCTTCTCAGACAACGGGGCTTCCAATGTGACGGCCGTCCGTGCCTTCATGGACCTGGGCGTGGACGAGGTGATCGTCGCCTTCCGGCCGAACGATGCTGAGGGGCTGGTTACGTCGATCGAGCGTTTTCACCGGGACGTCGTCAGCGCATTCGCGGGCTGATTCACCCCAGAGTCGAGGTCGTGGGTGCTACGTCCACGCAGTCAGCTGCGTTCGCCTGTGCAACTGATACCGCCGGCGGTGAACTCGTACACCGGCTCGGCCCTGAGGCTTTGACCGCCCTTCACGCCTGGCGCAAGGGGTCCTCGTCTTCGGGCCGATCCATCCAGTCGAGCACGGCCACGACTCGGTTGGCCCATTCGAGGCGGGCACCCGGCCGTCCCGGAGGCGTTGCGGCCAGCACCTCGAGACACTGCAGGACGGCCAGCAGGTTGAGCTGCGCGAGTGTGCCCGCGTTCTGCTCGATGCCGGCCGCGGGAAAGAAAGCTCGACTGGCCTCTGGCCAGCGCGTGGGGTGGTGATGACGGATGATCCAGCTCGACCACGCGGCATCGAAGAGCATGTGCGCGAGACGGGCCCGCTCGAGATCGAGCAGTGCCACCACTGCACCGTCGCGGATGAGGACGTTCACCGGCGTGAGGTCCCCGTGTGCGAGGACCGACGGAACGCCCGCGAAGACCTCGGGCAGGCGTTCGATGAGGCCGTGGACTGGACGGGCTACGGTCGGATCGACGAAGGAGCCAGCCACCTTGAGCCACCGCCCCGCGGCTGCCCCAAGGCGATCCGGATCGCTCCACGTCCGGGACAGGCGAAGGCCCGCCGTCGGGACGCCGGCTATGTCGCGTGCTGCCCGGCCGATCGCAGCGCCAACCAACGCCGCACCCGCGTCATCGCCGAGCATTTCGCGCCCGGAGATTCCCGATACGAACCTGGAAACGACGTAGGGCGTCGGGCCGTGGCTGTCGCCACCGAGCACCTCGGGGATGGGCAGCCTGGGCGCGAGGCGCGCGACTTGACGCCCGAGTCGGAGGCGTCGATCCATGGCCCGCCGGTCGGTCGCGCGAGCGCTGACCGACCACTGAACGACGAACCCGGCCTTCGAGGTCGCCGTCTCGACGAGGACGCTCCGCGTCGAGACGGCCCATCGGTGAGTGAGGTCATCGACGATCCTGAACCTCTCGCCGAGGATCGCCGTGACGCCCGCGGCCGCCTCGGCCGGAAGGATGCTAGAAAGCACCTACGCAAGCCGATCGACGAACATCCCCGCCTCGTCGAAGGCGATCGGGCGAAGCGGCTCGACGACCTCGCAATTCCCCGCGACCAGCAGGTCAGGGAGCGCGGGCGCGCTGACGTAGAGCAACTCCAGGTGTTTCGTGTCGCGCACGCGAACGATACGGGCATCCCGTGGCTCCACTTTGAGGCAGCAGGCGAGAGCGATGTCGAGCGCCTCCCGGTCCGTGTCGACTGTGATCGGGACGCGGGCGCCCTCCGGAGTCTTGGCCGTGATGCAGTTCATGTACGTCTTTCGTCGATCGATCTTCTCGACGGCCCGGCGGAGGACGACGTCCGCAATCCCAATTCCGACCGCGTTGCCCTCGGTCTGGACGGTCAGGTCGCGGACCACGATGCGCTGGACGGCCGGCGGAACTCCGGTCGGCCCCAGGTAGTAGCGCCCCACGACGTTTGAGTCCAGGCCGAGGCCGCTGATGTCCTTGCCGATCTCGTCGAGGACCAGCACATCGATCGTCGGGACCGGGATTCGTGCCAGCGCTTCGGTCGCCATGACGAGCAGCTCCGGCTCGCGAGTGGCGATCCGGTCTGCCGGGACTGCCTCGATGTGGAGAAGCCGCGCACGGTCGTTCTCGACGAGCGCCAGCCCGAACGGGATCGGTGCGCGCGCCAGCGTGTGCGCCGCAACCGCCGGGATCAGCTCGTGGAAGACGGCGAAGCCCTGGCGGTGGAGCGTATCGGCGCCCTTCTGCTTTCCGAGGCCGATCGCGATCATCTTCATCAGCCCGCTCTCGATGGGGCCGGTGAAGTCGGTGTGAACCTTGACGCGGTTGATCGGGACGATGACGTCGGCGCCCTCGAAGGCGTTCCGGTCTACGAAAACCGGGACACCGGGCCTGACCTCGCCAAGTTCGACCGTCTCCATGCTCGAGCGGATGTCGCAGCCCATCGACTCGGGAGTAATCCCGAAGTCTGCGAGCACTTCGAGTTGACCCTCGGCGGTTGCGCCGCCGTGGCTGCCCATCGAGGGGACGATGAAGACGCTCGCCCCCGCCTCGCGGACCCGCTCGACGACCGCCCGTACCACCCCGTCGATCCGGTCGATGCCGCGGCTTCCGACGGCCAGACAGACCCGTGCCCCCGGCTGGATCGTCACCATGACCGGGTCGAGCGCGGACCGGACGGCATCGCGGACGTCGGCGATCTCAGTGGGATCGAACCTCAGCCGAACCAGAGCCCACTCTGGCAGCGTCCCTCGCGCGAACTCGGGAAAGGTCGGCCTACCCGGCGCGGCTGGAGCCGGCGGCTCTGCGGCGGGCGGCAAGACCGGCGGGTCGCTCAAACGGTCATCGCCGTATCCCGAGTCCCTGCGGCTGCTTGCGCGGTCGTTGGCGGTCATATCGTCATCGCGCTGAAGCCGCCGTCCACTCGGACGATTGCTCCGGTCACGAACCCGGACGCTCGCCCGGATGCGAGCCAGATCGCCGCGCCTATGAGCTCGTCGGCCTCGCCGAGCCGGCCGGCCGGCGTGTGCTCGACGATCGTCCGGACGCGCTCCTCCGAGAGGAGCCTTCGATTCTGCTCGGCCGGGAAGAATCCAGGCGCGATCGCGTTGACGCGAATTCGATGTGGGGCGAGCTCAAGTGCTAGGTACTGGGTCAGGTTGTTCAGCCCGGCCTTGCTGACGGAGTACGTGAGTACCTTGGAGAGGGGCGGGCCGGACGAGGCCGACGAAAGGTTGATGATCGAGCCGCCGTTGCCGTTTGCGATCATCGACCGGGCGAAGACCTGGCAGGCAAGGAAGACAGCGGTCAGGTTCGCGTCGATGATCCGATGCCATTCGTCCAGGCCAATCTCGAGGAACGGCGTCGAACTGTTGACGCCCGGGGCGTTGACGAGGACGTTCACCTGCCCGAGGCGCTCCTCGGCGGTGTGTCGGGCGGTCTCGAGGGAGTCGGGGTCCGTCGCGTCGACCTCGACGAACGCAGCTTGGATCCCCTCGGCCTCCAGGGCTGCCACGCGAGCCCGGCCGCGTTCGGTCGAGCGACCCATGACGGCGATCGCGGCGCCTCCTCGGCCGAGGCCGTGGCAGATCGTACCGCCGAGGACGCCCGTGCCGCCGATGACTGCGGCGACGCTGCCGGTCAGATCGAAGAGGTCCATGGTGCGCTCCTAGTCGCGTTGCCGGCCCGCGCTGCCGTCGAGCCGGTAGGCGCGCTTGGCGAGTCCGTAGGCCATCTCATTCGCCATGATGCGAGCCTCTGACTCGCCAACGATCCCGCGGACGACCAAGCCGGCAAGCCAGTTGGAACTTGCGCGACGCCAGACGTCGTGGCGGACGGGAATCGAGCAGAAGGCGCGCGTGTCGTCGTTGAACCCGACCGTGTTGTACAGCCCGGCCGTCTCGATGACCTGATCGAAGTAGCGGGCCATCCCATTCAGGCTGTCGTAGAACCACCATGGTGGCCCGACCCGGACGGCAGGGTAGTGGCCCGCGAGCGGGGCAAGCTCGCGCGCGTAGGCGGTTTCGTCGAGCGTGAACAGGACGAGAGTCAGGCGCGGATCGTTGCCGAAACGGTCCAGCAGGGGCTTCAGGTTTCGGGTGAACTCCGCGGCGACGGGGATATCCGCGCCGATATCGGTTCCAAACCGCTCGAACAGGGCACGGTTGTGGTTGCGGAACGAGCCGACGTGCAGCTGCATGACCAGCCCGTCTTCGACGCTCATCCGCGCCAGCTCGATCAACATGTGACCGCCGAAGCGCCGCGCGTCGTCGCGCGTGGCGTCGCCGCGAAGGGCCCGGGCGAGGATGGCGTCCGCCTCCGTGCTGCTCAAGGGCTCCGTATACGCCGACTCGACGCCATGGTCTGTCGCGACCGCGCCCATCGCGCGGAAGAATGAGCGTCGCTCCTCGAGGGCCTCGACGAGTGCGGAGGTGCCGTTGATCTCGCGGCCGACCGCGGCCGAGAGGGAGTTCAGGCGGTCTCGCCAGCCTGGTGCGAGGAGGTTGGTCAGGCCATCGGGCCGGAACGTGGGGCGCACGTCGCCGGTCCAGCCGGACGCACGGATGGCGCGGTGGCCGGCGAGCGGGTCGGCTGCGTCATCGGTCGTGCACAGGGTTTCGATGCCGAAGCGTTCGAAGAGGGCGCGGGGCCGGAACTCCGGGCGGCCGATCTTCCCCGACAGCTCGTCGTACACGGCTCCCGCGTTCTCGCTCGAGAGCGGCTCATCGATCCGGAACACGCCGCGCAGCACGTCGGCCAGCCACAGGCCGGAGGGTGTCGCCCTGAAGAGGAAGAGGTTGTCGGCGAAGAACTGCCAGGCGCGACGGTGGTCGGTTTCGGTCGCGTCGCCAGCCGGGCCCCCCTCTCGGACCGGAACCCCGAGCGCCTCGAGCGGGATCCCTTGCGAATAGAGCATCCGCAGGACGTAGTGGTCTGGGAGGACGAACAGTTCCGTGGGCGTCCCGAAGGTCGCGTTCGGGTCGGCAAGGAGTTGCGGGTCGACGTGGCAGTGCGGGCTGACGATCGGCAGGCCGGCGACGCCGTCGTAGATTTCGCGGGCGAGCCTTCGCTGGGCCTGATCCGGCGCGAAGTAGCGGTCGGCTGCCGAGGTAGGTTCGAGCTTCATGGGCGCCCTTCGCACACGACTTCATTCGTAGTCTACGCTCGGGCCTGCTGGAGCTGGCACGCCGAGGCGTCGACCGGGTATCGACTCCACAGAACCCACGGCAGCCCACTGCGTCCATCAGACCCAGGGCGCTTCATGAATCTCGACTTCATGAATCTCGGCTTGACGGACTCTGAGCCAGGTCAGAGTATTTGGTCTGGAGTCGTCGGCGCTGACACCGTACCGGCAGAGGGAGCCGAGAGATGGCGACACGTTGTCGAACAACTAGATCCTTCGGCTGGCACGTAATCGGTTCCGCATGGCGGCGCCGCGGACCGTCCTATCGGGCGACCTGCCTCTCGCTGGCCGGTCTCCTCGCCGTCTCTGCTTTGGCCGGGTGCGGCGGGGGCTCCAAATGGCCGGTCGTCGCACCCCTCGTCAGTGGACAACCTGCAGCGCCCACGACCACCACGCAACCCGGCGGGACCGCTGCGGGGCCAATCGCCACGACGCAACCGGGCGAGCCCCCCACCGCGCCC